>DCMG01000002.1:0-23731 GCA_002321335.1 Bacteroidales bacterium UBA1628
CCACTTGAACCACCGTGGTTCAAATGCGGTTCAAAAGTACCCGAAAAACCCCGTAATACAAAGAAACAAGCCGAAAAGTTATCCACACTCTCGGCTCTGAAACTCAACGATTTATCCCAAATAAGGAACTATTTTCCCGCTTGCTTTTACCCCGTTATTTCCCGACGCAGAAATGCGAGAATATATTCCCCAGCACCTCGTCCGTGGTGACTTCACCGACGATGGTGCCGAGGTGGTGGAGGGCTTGGCGGAGGTCCTCGGCAAGGAGGTCGGGAGTCTGGCCGGAAGACAGGGAATTCTTGACCTGACAAAGGGACTCGGAGGCCTTCATCAGTGCTTGGTAGTGACGGAGATTGGTCACGATTGTCTGGTCAGAATCCAAAGTGGTAGCCTTTTGCGAGTCGGAAAGCAGCTTTCTCAGATCATTAAGACCGAATCCAGTCTTGGCGGAAATATATAGCTTAACAACCTTTTCATTAGGATTTGAAACAGTGTTGTTAATTAGGCTAACATTAATGTTATCGCCTAAAACATCAACCTTATTCAACAAGACTATCAACTTTTGAGACTGGACATTCAAATTTGAGACAATATCAGAAATCGAAGACTCGTTTTCTTCTTCCGATGCGGTGACATCAAGCAAGGCGAGGACAATCGAGGCTTCGTTCATCTTCTTGTAGGATCTGGAAATGCCGATTTTCTCGACTTCATCAGTGGTCTCGCGGAGACCTGCGGTGTCGATGAAGCGGAACAAAGTGCCGTCAATTGTCATCGTCTCTTCGATGGTGTCGCGTGTGGTGCCAGCGATGTCTGAGACAATGGCTCGGTCATCACCGACCAAGGCATTCAGAAGGGTACTCTTGCCGGCATTGACCGCACCGACAATAGCGACTGGGACTCCGTTGCGAAGTGCGTTACCGTAGCGGAAAGAATCGGTCAGCGAATGAATATGCGAAAGGACATCATCGAGCAACGAAGAAAGTTCCGCGCGACTGGCGAACTCGACATCCTCCTCGCTGAAATCCAACTCCAACTCAAGCAGGGATGTCATCTTCAGCAATTCATCCCTAAGACCTTTCAATTCTTTCGAAAAGCCTCCTTTCAACTGACTGAAAGCCACCTTATGGGAAGCGGCGTTCTGTGCGGAAATTATGTCAGCAACAGCCTCTGCCTGAGTTAAATCCATCTTGCCATTTACAAAAGCTCTTTGAGTAAATTCACCAGGACCGGCCATACGGGCACCGCAGTCAACCAAACGCTGAAGCAAGCGTTCGGCTACGTACTTCGAGGAATGGCAGGAAATCTCCACGGAATCCTCTCCGGTGTAAGAATGCGGGGCACGAAAAACACTGACAAGGACAGTGTCCAAGTCAGAGCCATCAGCCTCAAGTGCCACTCCATATTTTACACTGTAACCGTCAGTATCTGAGATGTTACCATTCTTACAAGATATAACTTTGTCAGCGATGGCAAATGAGCCTTTCCCACTCATTCGCACCACAGCGATGGCACCAGTTCCGGGAACGGTGGCGGGGGCGCAGATTGTGTCTTCTATATTCAACATTATTCTTATCACAATGGCAGTCCCTTCGGCAGGCTCAGGGACCGAAAATATTCATAATCGTCCTCGACAATAAGCAGACTCAAAAATAACAGCCGCCTATTGCATGTCTGAGGGCTCCTGTCAATCGGCAAATTTATCAACAATCCCCAACATATTCAACCCGTACCCCAACAATCCACGCAAAACTCATTAAATTTGCACCTCAAAAACAGAACTATGGCTCAAAACGACCTCACACAAGGCAGCATCATAGGCAACATCAGCAGATTCTCGCTGCCGTACATGCTGTCATATTTCCTGCAGATCCTTTACGGGTTGGCGGATATGTTCGTGATAGGGCAGTATTGTGGCGTGGACAGCACGACGGCGGTGGCCAACGGCGCACAGATAATGCACATGTTCACCGTCATCATCATTGGACTCGCAATGGGCACGACGGTGCGCCTTGGAAGGGCAATAGGAGCCAAAGACAAAAATGAAGCCTCAAAAACCATAGGCAACACATTCACCCTGTTTGCGATCACGGCCGTAGTCGCAACATTCATCCTGCTGCTCGCCAACAGAAGCATTGTCAGCATGATAGACACACCGCCCGAAGCCGTCAAAGGCACAATCGACTATCTGCGAATATGCTTCATCGGCATTCCGTTCATCATCGCCTACAACATCATCGCTTCCATATTCAGAGGTCTCGGTGACTCAAAAAGTCCTATGTACTTCGTGATAGTGGCGTGCGTGGCGAACATCGCGCTCGACTACATATTCATAGGCCACTTCGGGCTCGGACCTTCCGGGGCCGCGCTCGGCACCACCTTGTCCCAAATGATCAGCGTCATCATCGCGGCCATAGTGATTCGAAGGAAGTCTCTTTTGAATATATCAGGGCAAGACCTTAGGCCTGAGCGGCGTACGATGGACGGAATCCTAAAAATCGGTGTGCCGGTCGCACTTCAGGACGGCTTCATACAGATCGCTTTCATCGCAATCACAGCGATCGCGAACGGCAGGGGATTGAACGACGCTGCGGCGGTGGGAATCGTTGAAAAATTCATCGGCCTGCTCTTCATCGTACCATCGGCGATGCTGGCGACAGTTTCAGCTATCGCGGCTCAGAACATAGGCGCAAAAAAGCCTGAAAGAGCCAGAAAGACAATGGAATATGCAATAGCGATCGCAGTAGGCTTCGGCACACTTGCCGCCGTGACTCTCCAATTCATTCCTGAATATGCCGTAAGAATATTCACGAGCGACAGCACGGTCATCACTCTTGGCGGGCAGTACCTGAAAGGCTACGTCTGGGATTGCATATTCGCAGGCATCCATTTCTGTTTCAGCGGGTTCTTCACAGCCTGCGGCTATTCGGTCATCTCCTTCTGCCACAACTTCCTGTCGATTGTCTGCGCGCGCATTCCTCTGTCCTATCTTGCTTCCGTCAAGTTCCCGGACACCCTGTTCCCGATGGGCTTGGCCTCTCCCGCCGGCTCGCTTCTTTCCGTCATCATCTGCATTACGGTCTACATTGTGATGCGCAGGAATGGCAAGTTATAATCGTCGCGTTTGCCGCGAATTGAACAAACTTCATAATTCTCCATCTAAAGATATTATGCCTATCTTTGCAGGCCAAAATCAAAACTGAATTATGAAACGAGACTCGATAGATTTCGGTTCCGACAACATTCCGGGACTTTTCAGGAGAATATTCATTCCTACATTGGTTGGGATGGCATGCATGGCTGTGATGACTACCATCGACGGGGTGTTCGTCGGGCACGGGGTAGGGAGTGATGCGCTCGCCGCTGTCAACATATTCGCACCTTTCTGGATGATTATGACTGGGTTAGGGTTGTTGTTCGGAATCGGCTGCTCGGTTATTTCCTCCGTCCACCTTTCGCAGAACAACGAGAAGGCGGCTCGCATCAACATGACACAAACCTTGATTTTCGGTGTCCTGATCACAGTGACGCTTACGGTTTTGGTCCAGAGCTTCAGCACCCAAAGCGCTTACCTTCTCGGCTCATCCGACAGGCTGCTGCCTTACGTCCTTGACTACCAGAAATGGCTGGCCTACGCTTTCTGCGCACTGTTCCTCCAGTCTGTCGGCCTTCTGATCATCCGCCTGGACGGCTCACCAAAGTACGCCTCGGCCGCCGCTGCGATTCCGTCCATCGTCAATGTCGTGCTGGACTATGTGTTCCTGTTCGTCCTTGACAAGGGGCTAGAGGGAGTCGCCATCGCCACGTCTATAGGATGCTGGACAGGAGGCCTTATGGTCCTGTTCTACATTGTGTTCCTGTCCAAGACTATGAGGCTATATCCACTGAAAATGTCATGGAAAAGCCTCTGCCTGTCAATGCGCAACCTGTGGTACCAATTCCGTCTCGGACTGTCGGCTTTTCTTGGAGAGATCAGTATCTCGATGCTGATGTTCGTGGGCAACTATGTGTTCATGAAGTATTTAGGTGAAGACGGAGTGGCGGCATTCTCAATTGCCTGCTATATCATGCCTTTCATATTCATGACAGGAAACGCTATTTCCCAGTCCGCACAGCCTATCATCAGCTTCAACCACGGAGCCGGCAACAGGGGCCGTGTGATTGAAGCCCGCAAGGTGTCGCTGCTCACAGCATTGGGACTCGGAATCGTGGTCTCACTCGCTCTTGCGTTTGGAATCAGTCAAGTGGCCGCTCTTTTCCTCAGCAAGGACGCTCCGGCATATTCGATAGCGGCTCATGGTGTGCCACTTATGGCGATCGGCTTCACTCTGTCGATTGTGAACGTCGCGGTCATCGGCTATTATCAGAGTGTGGAACGAGCGCTCCCTGCGACCATATTCTCGCTTTCGAGAGGAGTCATATTCCTTGTTCCTTGCTTTTTATTAATGCCTCATTTCGCCGGAGTAGACGGAATATGGCTCGCGCTGCCAGCGACAGAGGCTCTGACATTCTTGTCTATCGCTGTTTTTCGCTTCATATCAATGCGAAGGAAGTAAATTTATATTCATGGACAATTTGATGTGTAATTCCGTTTTTTTGCGTACATTTGCAGACGAAACGAACTTCTGTAATGCTTGATGTGACTTTAATACCTTTGAGCGGCAGTGCGTCCGAGGATGCACAAAGGGAATGTTCTTTCATTGACTTTCACCGACCATTTCATCATTGTTTGAGATGGTCGTTTTTTTATGATAGAAGTTAGATTACAGTTAGTTAGGTATATATCATGAACTCAAGAAAAGGCGCGACACTAAAGTTGGAGAACGGAGCGGAGTTCCGCGGATTCTCTTTCGGCTATGACGGACCGTGCGACGGCGAGGTGGTCTTCTCGACCGCTATGGTAGGCTACCCTGAAAGCCTCACAGACCCATCCTATTCCGGGCAGATTCTTTGCGTTACCTACCCATTGATAGGTAATTACGGTGTACCACAGGAAGGAGCGGATGAACTCGGAATCTCAAAGAACTTCGAATCTGAAAAAATCTGGGTAAGGGGAGTCGTCATCAGCGACTACTCTTTCGACTACAGCCACTGGGACGCTGTCAAGAGTCTGGACGAATGGCTGAAGGAACAGAAAATTCCGGGAATATTCGGCATCGACACCCGTGCAGTCACCCAGCTCCTGCGCGAGAAAGGTTCCATGCTTGGAATGATTGTTCCGGACGATGTCGCGAAGGATTTCCCGATCGACGACCCGAACCTTGCCAATCAGATCGCCATCGTCAGCTGCAAGAACGTCATTGAATATGGCAGCGGCTCCAAGACGGTCGTGATGGTCGATTGCGGAGTCAAGCACAACATCCTTAGATGCTTCATGGAAAGGGGAGTGAAGGTCATCAGAGTGCCGTGGGACTATGATTTCAACACATTGGACTATGATGGACTCTTCATCTCGAACGGCCCAGGCAACCCTCAGTTCTGCAATATCACCGTCGCCAACCTTCGCAAGGCCATGGAGGGCGACAAGCCTATTTTCGGAATATGCATGGGCAACCAACTTCTTGCGAGAGCCGGTGGAGCCAACACCTACAAGCTGAAGTACGGGCACCGCAGCCACAACCAGCCTGTCCGCATGGTCAGTACAAACCGTTGCTTCATCACTTCCCAGAATCACGGATTCGCTGTGGATGACAAGACTCTCGGAGCCGACTGGGAGCCATGGTTCGTGAATATGAACGATGACACCAACGAGGGCATCCGCCACAAGACCAAGCCGTTCTGCTCGGTTCAGTTCCACCCGGAAGCCTCCAGCGGCCCGACCGACACTAATTTCCTGTTCGATGAGTTCATCAGCAAACTGTAATCAGAAGAAGTCATGAAAAACACCAACATAAAGAAAGTCCTGATCCTTGGATCGGGCGCGCTCAAGATCGGTCAGGCCGGAGAGTTCGACTATTCCGGCTCACAGGCTCTCAAGGCTCTCCGCGAGGAAGGCATCGAGACAGTCCTCATCAACCCGAACATCGCCACCGTGCAGACCTCGGAGGGTGTGGCCGACAAGATTTACTTCTTGCCTGTCACCCCGTTCTTCGTCGAAAAAGTCATCGCCAAAGAGCAACCACAAGGCATTCTCCTCTCATTCGGTGGTCAAACCGCCCTAAACTGCGGTGTTGAACTGTATGAGAAGGGCATTCTGGACAAGTACAATGTGCAAGTGCTTGGCACCCCTGTCCAGGCGATCATGGACACAGAGGACCGTGACCTATTCATAAAAAAACTCGACGAGATCGGAGTGAAGACCATCAAGTCCCATCCGGCATCTAGCATAGAGGAGGCCAGGAAGGCCGCCCACGAGCTCGGTTTCCCGCTCATCGTCCGTGCCGCCTACGCCCTCGGCGGACTCGGTTCCGGCTTCTGCGACAACGACGAGCAGCTTGACGAGCTCTGCGAAAAAGCATTCTCATTCTCTCCGCAAGTACTTGTGGAAAAGTCTCTTAAAGGATGGAAGGAGATTGAATATGAAGTTGTCCGCGACCGCTACGACAACTGTATAACAGTCTGCAACATGGAGAACTTCGACCCACTTGGAATCCACACCGGAGAGAGCATCGTTGTGGCTCCATCGCAGACCCTATCCAACAACGATTACTATTTCCTGCGCGAACTCTCAATCAAGATTGTCCGCCATATCGGAATAGTGGGCGAGTGCAACGTCCAGTACGCCTACGACCCTGATGCCATGGACTACCGTGTCATCGAAGTCAACGCGCGTCTTAGCCGCTCTTCAGCCCTCGCCTCAAAGGCCACAGGCTATCCGCTTGCGTTCGTGGCTGCGAAACTAGGACTTGGCTACGGCTTGTTCGACCTCAAGAACTCCGTCACCAAGACAACACCTGCGTTCTTCGAGCCAGCCCTTGACTACATCGTCTGCAAGATTCCTCGCTGGGACCTCAGCAAATTCCACGGAGTCTCCCGCAAGATCGGATCATCGATGAAGTCCGTTGGTGAGGTGATGGCCATTGGCCGTAGCTTTGAGGAAGCCATCCAGAAAGGTCTTCGAATGATTGGTCAAGGCGCACACGGATTCGTGGGCAACAAGGAATTCCATGTCGCTGATGTGGACGAAGCCCTCCGCGAGCCTACCGACAAGCGTATATTCGTAATTTCCAAGGCAATGCGAGCCGGCTACACGGTCGATCAGATTCACGACCTGACTAAGATTGACAAGTGGTTCCTGAACAAGCTGCAGAACATCGTCAAGACTTACGAGGACATGAACTCGTACGACAAGCTTGAGGACATGCCTACGGAACTCCTGCGCCTCGCCAAGCAGGAAGGCTTCTCCGATTTCCAGATCCAGAGAGCCGTATGGAAAGACACAGGAGCTGTCGCCGCCAACATGGACAAGGTACGTGAGTATAGAAAATCCCTCGGCATTGTCCCAGTGGTCAAACAGATAGACACCCTCGCCGCCGAATTCCCGGCACAGACGAACTACCTCTACCTGACCTACAATGGCACAAAGAGTGACATTGAATATGAAAACGATGGCAAGTCCGTGATAGTTCTCGGCTCCGGAGCCTACAGAATCGGCTCATCGGTAGAGTTCGATTGGTGCTCCGTAACCTGTCTCCAGACAATCCAGAAACAGGGATATAGGGGAGTGCTGATCAACTACAACCCGGAGACTGTCTCAACGGACTACGACATGTGTGACAGGCTCTACTTCGATGAGCTGACATTCGAGAGGGTGATGGACATCATAGACCTTGAGAATCCGCACGGTGTGGTCGTCTCAGTGGGTGGCCAGATTCCTAACAATCTGGCGCTCAAGCTCCACAAGCATAATGTTCCGATTCTCGGCACTTCAGCCGAAGACATCGACAAGGCGGAGGATCGCCACAAGTTCTCAAGCATTGTTGACAGTCTCGGTGTCGATCAGCCTGAATGGAGCGAACTCACCACCGTTGACGAGGTTGACAACTTCATCAAGAAGGTTGGATTCCCGGTTCTCGTCAGGCCATCTTACGTGCTCTCCGGAGCGGCGATGAACGTCTGCCACGATGAGGAGAAACTTAGGCATTTCCTCAGCCTCGCCGCGGAAGTCTCTCAGGAGCACCCGGTTGTGATCAGTAAATTCTACATGCGAAGCAAGGAGATCGAGTTCGACGCTGTCGCCGACAACGGTGAAATCCTCGCTTATGCGATCTCGGAGCACATTGAATATGCCGGTGTCCATTCCGGTGACGCCACAATCCAGTTCCCTCCGCAGAAACTTTACGTTGAGACTGTGCGCAGAATCAAGAAGATCGCGCGCGCGATTGCCGGGGCGCTCAGCATCTCCGGTCCGTTCAACATCCAGTTCCTCGCCAAGGAGAACGCCATCAAGGTGATCGAATGCAACCTGAGGGCTTCCAGAAGTTTCCCGTTCGTGTCCAAGGTGCTTAAGATTGATTTCATCGAGCTTGCCACCAAGGTCATGCTCGGTCTTCATCCTGCCGCTCCGCAGAAGAGTGCCTTTGACCTGGACTATGTCGGTGTGAAGTCCTCGCAATTCTCGTTCGCAAGGCTTGAGGAGGCAGACCCTATGCTGGGTGTGGACATGTCCTCGACCGGTGAGGTCGGCTGTCTGGGCGATGACCTTAACGAGGCTCTGCTCAAGTCCGTGCTTTCTGTAGGGCAGAGAATTCCGGAGAAGAGAGTCCTGCTTTCGACCGGTGATCCGCTTCAGAAGGCCGACATGCTGATGGCCTGCCGTCTTCTTGTTGATAAAGGTTACGAGCTTTACGCCACCGGTGGCACGTACAAGTATCTTGTCGAGAACAGCGTTCCTGCGACAAAGGTGCTGTGGCCAAGCGAATGCGACAATCCTAATTTCAAGGGTAGGTTCAAGCCGGCGTTGGAAATGATTCAGAACAAGGAGGTTGATATGGTGATCAACATACCTAAGAACTTCTCTGCCCTGGAACTCTCGAACGGTTACCAGATCAGAAGAGCGGCCATCGACTTCAACGTCACCCTCTTCACCAACGCCCGTCTCGCCACCGCCTTCATCCGCGCCTTCTGCTCCACCGGCATCAACGACATCCAGATCAAGTCCTGGGATCAGTATTGATTTCATCTTCGGTCACTGAGCCTGTCGAAGCGACTTTTGCTGATTCCTGTTAGTTTCGGTCACTTCGACAGGCTCAGTGACCAAACATTAAAGGCGATTGAAAATATTCAACCGCCTTTAATTTGTTTATTTCTAAATCTATTAGAACGTGTCGTAATACTTGGCGTCACGAGGAGTGACTTTGTTCATGTTCTCTAGCAGAAGGTCGTTTGTCTTGTATTCGTCCATCAGCTGAAGCATGAAGTTCATCGCCTCTGTCGGATTCATGTCGGCAAGAAGCTTGCGCAGGATCCAGATTCTGTTGGCCGCCTCACGGCTGTACAGAAGGTCATCACGACGTGTGCTGGAAAGAACGACATTGACGGCAGGGAAGATTCGCCTGTTGGCAAGGGTTCTGTCAAGCTGAAGTTCCATGTTGCCAGTGCCCTTGAACTCCTCGAAGATCACATCGTCCATCTTGGAGCCGGTGTCAGTCAAGGCCGTGGCGAGGATTGTCAGCGAGCCGCCGCCTTCAATGTTACGCGCGGCGCCGAAGAAACGCTTAGGCTTCTGAAGGGCATTTGCGTCCACACCACCGGTCAGCACTTTTCCCGACGCAGGCTGAACAGTGTTGTACGCACGTGCGAGACGGGTGATCGAGTCAAGCAGTATCACGACATCATGACCGCACTCCACAAGTCTGCGGGCCTTCTCCAGAACCATATTGGCAACCTTCACGTGCCTCTCTGCCGGCTCGTCGAAGGTAGAGGCCACAACTTCGGCCTTTACGCTGCGGCTCATGTCGGTTACTTCCTCAGGACGCTCGTCGATGAGAAGAACTATCTCGTAAACCTCAGGGTGATTGTCTGCAATCGCATTTGCTATCGACTTAAGCAACATCGTCTTACCTGTCTTAGGCTGGGAAACGATAAGTCCACGCTGTCCTTTTCCGATAGGGGTGAACATATCCACGATACGGCATGAAGGATCGCTCTGGTGGCCATGTCCAAGAAGATTGAACTTCTCCTCCGGGAACAACGGCGTGAGGAAATCAAATGGCACTCTGTCACGGATGTAGTCAGGAGTGCGTCCGTTGATGTACTTTATCCTCACGAGAGGGAAGTACTTGTCTCCCTCCTTAGGAGGTCGGATCTCACCGGTGACAGTGTCTCCGGATTTCAGCGCATTGTTCTTTATCTGGCTCTGGCTGACGTATATGTCATCAGGTGAGTTGAGATAGTTGTAATCCGACGAACGAAGGAATCCATAGCCGTCAGGCATGATCTCAAGAACCCCAGTGGCTTCAACCGTCCCGTCAAATTCGATTTCTGGCGCTTTCTGCCGCTGGTTGGGATTCTGGAAATTCTGCTGAGGTTTCTGCTGGTTCGGATTCTGGCCGTTGCCGCTCTGTCCCTGGAACTTGTTCTTCTGCTTCCTGCGTGTAACATCAGCATGGGCGGCAGGGTCATCCTTCAAATCATCGAAAAGGGCGTGGATGAACTCCTTGCCATTGACCGATTTTTCAGATGCCGCATTGACATCAGGCTGTTGAGGAATTTCAGCAGCCGCGACTTCTGATTTCTCAGGCTTCATCTCCTCCTCAGCCGGAGCAACAGTCGCAGCCTGAGGTGTCATAGCGGATTTAGGCTTACGCCCTCTCTTCTTCGGAGCCGGTTTGTTCTCTTCCTGTCCTTGAACGGAGGTAGGTTCAGCGGCCTGTTCAACCTTTTTAGGTTTTTCAGCCTTGGCCTCAGTCTGATTATCTTTGGCTTTCTTGTCGTCGTTCTTCACGTCAACAGACTTTGCGGCTTGAGCCACAGGCTGCTCCGGAAGAGGATTCTTACGAGGTCTTCCACGCTTAGCCTTGGGCTTTTCTACAGGTTGAAGCGAAGCCGCCGCGGCCTGTGCGTCCAATATCGCATACGACAGATTCTCATCCGTCAATTTTTTTATGTTCTTTATCTGATAATCCTGAGCCACTTTTTCAAGTTGCTCCCTGCTCATCTGAGTGAGTTCAAATAAATTATAAGGCATAAACTTTCATTGAATCCGGTGTCATGATCCGGATATGATTTCAGAAAATAAGTTATGGTGGATAAAGCCCTTAGGCTTTCGCTGATAATGTCAGCATGCAAATATAAGATATTTATGATAAATATCCAACTATTTGTCCCAGTAGCTCGTACTTTTCTTGAACCTAAGCAAGTCAGCCAAAGCCGCCGCGTTCGCGGAGATCAGGAACGAATATGACTGGTACATTCCGGAAGGAACCCACGACACGGAAATATTGAAGCAATGCAGGTCGTACCTGAAAGAAAACTGCGTGGTCGTCATCTTCATCGCTGTGAAATCCCATCCTGACTGAGCCTGAACCGACATCTTTGGGGTCAACTGAATATTACCCTGAACACCGAGCGTCTGGGTGTAGTTATCCTTCTTGCTGAGTTGGTTGTTGGCGAAGTTGTACGACCGGTTCATTGAGAAGTTATAGTTGAAGTTGACACTCCAAGGCACGTTGGGATTAGTGTAGTAGAGCCAACCGCCAGGAATATATTCACCTGTCAAAGGATGGTAGTAAATCCTTCTGTAATAGTCGGCGGCATTTCCGGAACCGCCATCACCGGAGGATTTTGAGCCATCATTCCCTTTGACCGTGCCCTTGCCTGACAATGAATATGACAGCGAAGCGCTGACATTGGTGAGCCTGAGCGGCACCCCCGTCTCCAATATGTTGTATCTGTTCACCCTCTGCCCCCTTTCATTGATGGCGTATGGGTCAAAGTTCATGTTTCCGTTTATGCCGAGCTTGCCGAATATCGACGTGGACATCGACACTCCTACATTGTTCATCTTCAGAGAGTCCGCAAGGAAGTTGTAACCGGTGGAAATATTGAACTGATCAAGTATCTTCACTTTCTTTGAACCAGTGCCGGTCGTATCCTTCATGTCGCGAACCTTCGCCTCTAGATTGTTGCCGATTGAAAGGCTCATTGTGGCGGACTTTCCTTTACCAGGGGCCGAGTTGATCTGTCCTTGGTAAATGTTGTAGTCGTAAGACTTCTGCACGCCTAGCGTATCGACATAGTTGAATGTGCGCCAACCATTGAAAGCCTTGCCTTTCTCCGGACTGAAACTCATACTGACACTAGGTGATATGACATGCCTGAGCGCTTGAACCTTATGGAACTTTCCGAAGTTGTACATTCCGTAGATTCTCGTGCTCATGGACAGCGAACCGGAATAATTATGGGTTGCACCGAAGGTTCCGAACTGCTTGCCCATCTCGGTCTTCACGCTGTTGGTGGCAGGATCAAAATACGCCTCGCTTTTCCGGAAAAACCAGTTCATCCCGTATGAGACGTTAGGAGCCACATTCACATACTTGAACAAGGTGAAATCAGGAAGTTTGATCGAGAAGTTATGCGCCATTCCGTTCTGGAACTTGTCAATAAAGCCAGGTTCGCCGAACTCTGATGCCTTGAAGTTGATCTTGTTCTGGATGGAAGTGTTGTAGCCAAGGGCGAATTTCTCGTAAAAGCGCTCCTTGCCGACCCTGTTTTTGATCTTGAACGGATAGAACGTCGACACCGAAAACGTGATGTTAGGAAGCGTGAATGAGTATGAACTGTCCCTGGAATTCTGGCTGTGCAGGGCGTTGACCGACAGGTTGAACTTTCCGTTCCAGTTCTTTGAATACGAGACGGACGATGATATCTGGTTCTGAAGCGCCTCGGACACGGAATGTGAGTTGTAACGGCTGTTAGAAGGGCTGGAGAAGTTGACCGACGCAGAGAACGATGTTCCGGGATGCGCCTTGGAATCCTGAGAATGCGACCACCTCACACCGAAGTTCTTGCTTTGAAAGAAGTCCGAACTTCCTTTCTCGCCTGTCTGGTCCACGGAATAGTTGACCGCCAGATTTCCGCTGAACTTATACTTCACCATATACCTTGAATTAAGGTTGGCGGCCCAGGAGCCAAGAGTATAGTAGTCTCCTGTCAAGGACATATCAAAATAATCGCCCAGAACGAAATACATACCGGCGTCCCTGAGATAGAAACCACGGGCGTTTTCCTCTCCGAATGACGGCATGAGAAGTCCGGTGGCTCTGTCCGGACGTTTCGGGATGAATCCGAACGGGATGCCGATAGGGAGGTCAACGTCCTCCACCACAAGGTGCGCCGGTCCGAAGACGGTCTTCTGTGACGGTTTGGTCACGACTTTGGCCGAAGACAACTTCAAGTAGTAGTGAGGATGCTCTAGGTCGCAGACCGTATATTTCCCTTTGGTAATGTTGATGGACTTGTCCGGCATCATCTTGATGTTCTTGCCGTGGAGGATGCCATCGTCCTCCTTGGTGATCATATTCGTGATTCTGGCCTTTCTGGTGTTGAAATTGTAGCGGACTTCCTCCATGTTGAAGGTCTGGTTCCCCTGAGTCATCTCGGGCTGTCCCTTCCACTCTTGGGCTAGACTGTCATAAGTGCCTCTGGCATAGACGGTACCTGTCGCCATATCGTATTCCATGTAGTCAGCCTTCAATTTGATGTTCTCGTATGAGACCTCGACGTCTCCCCAATAATACATCTTACGCTGGCCGTTGGAGAAATCCTGTCTGATGGAATCCTTAGCACCGGAAAAAGCCGGCTTGGAAAGCGAGCTCTTGTCTAGAAGATACAGCGAGTCCGCTCTCGATGTGGAGTCCGCCACTCTGAGTGAATCCCTCCTCCGCGCCAGCGAGTCCACCGGCAAGGAATCAATCACCTGAGGTACGGCGGTTCCGGATGGTTTGACGCTGTCAGGCACAGATTCTTCGGCAGCAATCTTGTTCAGATTCCTGTTCCTCCTCACATCCTGCCCGAACATGGTCAGCCCTGTCAGCGCGGCAAGCGCCGCCAAGAGGATTATATTATATGTATGCTTCTTGAATTGCAATTATTTTATAAATTTGCAAAAGACAAATATACTACATATTTTGGATTTACATCGCAATTTTCTTGCCGTACTCACGGCCTTTTCGCTTTTCACGGGTGGATTCACCGCTTTGGCGCAGAATTCCTCCTCTTCAATCAAACTGTCCACGGTCGTGCTTGATCCCGGGCACGGTGGCAAGGATGCCGGCTGCATCAGCCCCAGCGGGAAGACTATGGAGAAAACCATTGTCCTCGACATCGCGCAAAGACTTGCCGACCTGATCAAGGCCGGCTATCCGGACGTGAATGTGATCCTTACCAGAAGCGATGACACATTTGTTACGCTTCAGGGACGCGCCGACATCGCCAACCGCAACGACGCCAACCTGTTCATATCCATACACATCAACTCCATAGTCGGCAAACGGAACGGCCCGAACGGCTATTCCGTCCACATACTTGGGCAGTACACAAGCAAGAACAAGGATCTTTACGCAGGAAATATGGACGTGGTGCGGAGGGAAAACTCCGTAATCACTCTTGAGGACGACTACACGGCAAGGTACGAAGGCTTCGACCCGAACGACCCCGAATCCTACATATTCATGAACCTCATGCAGAACGCTTACCTCGAACAAAGCTTCAAATTCGCCCAGAAAATTGACCGCGAGATGAAAGGCGGAGCCATCCAGCACAGCAGGGGAATATCCCAGGATCCATTCTATGTCCTTTGGAGGACAGCCATGCCGGCGGTTCTCGTGGAATGTGGCTTCATGTCAAACACCGCCGACCGCGAGGCACTGATCTCCGAAAAAGGCCGGGCTAGAATCGCCTCTGACCTTTTCGACGCGTTCAAAAGTTACAAAAAGGAATATGATGGTACGGACGCTGCCCGGCAGCCTGCTTCAAAGGCAAGGCTTGAAGACACGTCTGCTCAAACAACCGTAAGCACAAGTAAAGGTAATGCCTCCAAATCGCCGGACAGCATGGAGAGTGGAGTCTTATTCGGCACTCAAATCCTTGTTTCGTCCAAGTCCATGACGGAAAACGACTCGTTTTTCAAAGGCTATAAGGTGATAAAGGTTCCGGCGGGCAGACTGTTCAAGTACATCATTGGTTATTCAAACGACCTTGGGACAGCGAAAGAAACACACAAGGCGATAAGGCGTGATTTCAAGGATTCTTTCCTCGTAAAGATTGAAAACGGAGTCGCGGAAAGGGTCCAGTAAGTGTTTTTTCTTAATAGTCATTCAGTTAAAATAACCACATGTGTTATTTTGAAAAATTCAAAAATATAACTTGCGTGATTTTGGGTCAATTATAAAATATTTGCATTATAAAATATTGAATATCAGAATATTCTATAATTTAATTAGTCTTTCACATTCGGTTCTATAAGGAAAATAAAAATCAAAAACAATACAAAAAAAGATTTTTTATGAATTAATTTTCCCCCAATTTTGCACAAGCAAAAACGAAGAGGGAACAATTCTCTTATAATTCAAATTAATTCATTTAAAGAAATGGCTGAACTGGAAAGACATATCTCTGTCTGGAATGAATGTCTTAGGATATTTGAGCAGAACGTTGAACCAAAACAGTTTGACGTTTGGTTCAAGACCATAGTTCCCGTTTCTCTAGAAGGCTCTACATTGACGGTCGAGGTTCCGACCGATTTTTTCAGAAGCTATCTTGAGGACGCTTTCCTTCCTATAATAAAGATGACGCTCAGAAGGGTGATAGGGCCGGACGCCAGGTTGCTCTATAGAATCCATCCTGTCCAGAAGGAACGCGCGATGGTATTCACTGCTGCGCACGGCAATGTTCCGGAAAACAAGCCGGTGACGATAAACACATTCCAGCCGTCCGGAAATCCAAGCCCGTTCGTATTCCCGGGAATCCAGAAACTCAAGATCAACCCTAGGCTGAACCCTGCATATTGCTTTGACAACCTTATCAAAGGAGAATGCAACAAGATGGGGTACAACGCCGGAATAAGCATATCGGACAAGCCGGGCAAGACACCGTTCAACCCTCTGTTCATCTTTGGAGGCCCCGGGCTCGGCAAGACGCATTTGGCTCAGGCAATCGGCATAGCCATACACGAAGCCTATCCAGACCTTGTCGTCCTCTATGTGACCGGCAACGAATTCAGAACCCAGTACGTCAATGCCGTCAGCGTTCAGAACAAGCTGACCGACTTCATGGCGTTCTACATGAGAATCGACGTTCTCATCATGGATGATATCCAGGAGCTTAACGGCCCGGCATCACAGAACGCCTTCTTCAACATATTCAATCATCTTCATCAGTCCGGCAAGCAGTTGGTGTTCACTTCGGACCGCGCTCCGGCCGATCTTCGTAATTTTGAAGAGAGGCTTCTCTCGCGCTTCAAGTGGGGACTTTCCATAGAATTGTCCAAGCCTGACCACGACACAAGACTTGCCATGCTCAAAGCCAGATGTATCCGCGAGGGTGTATCAGTCAACGACGATGTGCTGGAACTTCTCGCAAACAAGATACGGTCGAACTTCCGCGAACTGGAGGGCGCTCTCATCTCACTGATAGCCAACGCCACCCTCTGTCACGAGGAAGTCACTAAAGAACTGGCGGAACAGGTCACCGGAAACATCGTCAGCGAGGATCAGAACGAGGTCTCCATCGACAAGGTTCAGGAAGTCGTCTGTGAATATTTCAACATCACACGCGAGACACTTCTTTCCAAATCCAGGAAAAGGCAGATCGTCCAGGCAAGGCAGATTGCCATGTTCATGAGCCGTAACTACATAAACGGCTGCTCCCTGTCTACAATTGGTATGGAACTTGGAGGAAAAGACCACGCCACAGTGCTGCACGCCTGCACAACGGTGTCGGATCTCATGACCACAGACAAGATATTCAAACAGTACGTGACCGACATCGAAAAGATGCTTGTGCCCGCGGCAAGATAATAAAGGTGCCAAATGAATTCTGAAAAAGTACTTTCCATCTTCAAGGAGATCACGCGGATTCCCAGGGAGTCCGGACACGAAGAGCCGATGACAGCCTTTCTTCAGCGTTTCGCCGAGGAAAGGCATCTTGAATGTAAAACTGACAAGACCGGCAACGTCTGCATAGTCAAGGAAGCAAGCAAAGGCAAGGAAAACGTGCCGACGCTAGTCCTTCAAGGCCATCAGGACATGGTCTGCGAGAAAAGGAACGGCGTTCAGCATGACTTTCTCAAGGATCCGATTGAATATGTCATAGAGGATGGTTGGATGATCGCGAAGGACACGACGCTTGGCGCTGATGATGGTATAGGTGTCGCGGCGATGCTCGCTCTTCTTGACAGTGACCTTCCGATGGGTAAGATCGAATGTGTTTTCACTATATCAGAAGAGACCGGAATGGATGGTGCTTTCGGCATGGAACCGGGCTTCTTCACCGGCAAGACACTCATCAATCTTGATTCAGAGGACGAAGGTCAGATGTTCATAGGATGCGCCGGCGGGCTTGACACAATAGCTGTGTTCAATTACGCCCAGGAAGATTTCAAGGCGGGATTCAAGCCTGTCAGACTGGAAATCGCGGGAGCGCTCGGCGGTCACAGCGGAGACGACATCAATAAAGGCAGGGTGAACACTGTTCAGCAGATGGCTCGCTTCCTATATTCAGAGATTTCCTACGGACTTCAGCTTGTCATGCTTAAAGGCGGCAACAAGCCTAATGCGATCGCAAGAGAGTGTGAGGCCATCATCACGGTTCCAGACACGGAGGCCACGATCGCAAGGTTCACCGCGTTCGGTGATGATCTGAAGAATGAATATTTCAAGACGGACCCTGGCCTGGCTTTCAAAGGAGAGACGTACAGGTGCACAGAGAAACCTGTGCAGAGTGATGTCGCAAGGAGGCTGATAATGTCTCTGTTCGCATGTCCGCACGGAGTCGAGGCAATGAGCCAGGACATTCCGGGACTCGTGGAGACATCGACCAATCTTGCGGCGGTAAGGATGAATAGACAAGGAAAGATTGAGATCATCACTAGCCAGCGCAGCTCAACAGCGTCCGCCCGAAAGATGATGGCGGCCAAAGTAGAGGCAAACTTTCTGCTCGCCGGAGCCGAAGTGACGCATCTTTCCGAATATCCCGGCTGGAAGCCGAACCTTGACTCTCACATACTTGAAGTATGTGTGGATTCGTACAAGAAACTGTTCGGACACGAGCCTGAGGTCAAGGCCATACACGCCGGTCTTGAATGCGGCCTCTTCGGCGAGAAGTTCGGAAATCTGGATATGATTTCATTCGGACCGACACTACGTGGAGTCCACGCTCCGGGCGAAAAGCTAGACCTTGCCTCACTCGACAAGTTCACGGATCATCTTGTCGATGTAGTCACCAATTTTAAATAAAGTTATGGTCACTTCGACAGGCTCGGTGACCGAAAGCACAGTAAAATGGTAAAGATAGCCCCTTCAATACTTTCCGGCAATTTCCTGAATTTGGAGCCGGACATAAGGATGGTCAATGAGAACGCCGATCTGATCCACATCGATGTGATGGACGGCAGCCTCGTCCCGAACATCTCTTTCGGCTTTCCTGTGATGGAAGCGATCGCCAAAATCGTCACCGTGCCGATGGATGTCCACTTGATGATTATCAATCCTGACAAGTACATCGACAGGTTCGCCAAATGCGGAGCTGGTCTTATCAGCTTCCACCTTGAGGCAGCAGATCAGGCGGGAAAGAACCCTAAGGATATAATCGCACAGATCAAGGGCTGCGGAGCCAAGGCAGGGTTGGCCATCAACCCCGATATACCTGTTGAAAGGCTATTTCCATTCATCGAGGATGTTGACTTCTTCCTGATAATGTCTGTGTTCGCCGGATTCGGAGGACAGAAATTCATCGAGGGATCCATAGACCGGATCAAAGCCCTGAAGTCCGAGATGGACAGAAGGGGAGTCGTGAAGGACATTGAGGTAGACGGAGGAGTGTCCAAAGCAAACGCAAAGATCCTAGCTGATGCAGGAGCGACGATGCTGGTTGCAGGCAGTTCAGTGTTCAAGGCTGAAGATCCAGCAAAGGCTATTGATGAGCTTCATTAGATAATGTAACTTATTTCCTTAAAGGCGAACTCAAGACGTTCGCCTTTTTCTGTTTCTAGACATAGCATTCCACGGTCTGTGACATCAACGATCCTGGCGCGTACCTTCTGTCCGGTCGAGCAGACTACATATTCATTAAATATTCCGAAGCGGTATAGTCTGCCGACATATTCATCAGCATTGTCATAGTCGGCGAGTCTATTGCATATAAAGCCGCAAAGTACTGATAATTCTGTGCGGATGTCGTATTCCTTGCCTGTGAACATTGTCATTGATGCCGGATTCACAAGTTGTGGCGGGAACTCTTTCTGATTGACATTCAGACCGATTCCTATCACACTTGAAGCAAGGCTTGCACCTCTCAATGTGTTCTCTATGAGCATTCCGCATATTTTTTTATTTCTGACATATATGTCATTAGGCCATTTCACAGCACAGTCGATACCTTCTGACTCCAGATAGTCGGTCACGGCCAAAGTAACGCATCGGGTGATGGCGAACTGCCTCGAAGCCACCAAAGGATGCAAACCGCCATCTCCATACTTCAGAACCATAGAGAATGTCATATTCTTTCCAGCCTCTGCCAGCCAAGAATTTCCTCTTTGGCCGCGTCCGGCCGTCTGCCGTACAGCGGCTATCACTGACAGATTGTCAAGTGCATTCTGATGTCTTATGGCTTCATTGTTAGTCGAATCCACTTCTTCCAGCCATTGTATGCAAACTTCCTCTTTCATTGATTCAGAATTTGTCGTATATTTGTATATTTGAATGGTAATGCAAAAATATAAAACATTCTCGATATGATTACACACGATTTGCGGGTCATGGCTGACGCTATGCTCGACAAGAAAGCCCAAAACGTCATTGACATAGACCTCAGGCCACTGGGAACCGCGATCACTGACCATTTTATGATCTGCAACGCTGACTCCACGACCAATGTCAACGCGATAGCGGACAACGTTATCGGCAAGATGCGCGAGGAGGGCAGAAAGCCGCTTCGTACCCAAGGCATGGAAAACAATTTCTGGATAATCCTGGACTACGGAGACATCGTGGCTCACATTTTCCTGACAGAGTACCGCCAGTTCTACAGACTTGAAGAACTATGGGCAGACGCTCCGCATAAGGAGTATAAGGAAAGACGAGTACCTAAAACCAAAAAGACTGAGACAGATGCCGAATAACTCAAATTCGCCGCAGAGCAATGATCCAAGAAGAAAGGTCATCCGCGTGAGGTTCAATTTCTCGTGGCTTTACCTTATTCTTATTCTTGGTATCGGATGGCTGCTGTTCAACAACAGCGGAGCCAACCCGCAAAAGATAGAATGGGCCGAGGTTCAAGAGATGTTCCTGAAAGGAGACATCAAGGAGATTGATTTCGTGCGGAACGACTTCAAGGGTAACATAACAGTGCGGCCGGACAGGATCAATAAATATGCCGACAAATTCGGTGGCAAGATTCCTACCAGCTCACCACATTTCATATTTCTGGTCTCGGACAAGTTTGATGCAGAGAAGGAGTTCGGGGAACTGAACGCCAAGCTTGCGCCGGATGAAAGCCAAGTCAAGATTGTGATGGAGAACGACAGCAGAATGTGGTCAAATGTTCTGGAATGGATAATATTCCCGATTCTGCTCATCGTTATGTGGATTTGGATGTTCCGTGGCTTCAGCAGGAATATGGGTGGTGGATCCGGCGGTCCTGGCGGCGTGTTCAATGTCGGGAAATCCACCGGGAAGCTGGCAGACAAGGAAAAGGTGAATGTCACGTTCAAGGATGTCGCCGGCCTATACGGAGCCAAGGAAGAGGTGATGGAAATCGTGGATTTTCTCAAGAACCCTAAGAAATACACCGCCCTCGGAGGAAAAATTCCTAAGGGAGCGCTTCTGGTAGGCCCTCCAGGCACCGGAAAGACATTGCTGGCAAAGGCTGTCGCAGGTGAGGCCAACGTGCCTTTCTTCTCGATTTCCGGTTCGGACTTCGTGGAGATGTTCGTCGGAGTCGGCGCTTCAAGAGTCCGTGACCTGTTCCGTCAGGCGAAGGAAAAGGCTCCGTGCATAGTCTTCATAGATGAGATTGACGCTGTCGGAAGAGCCAGAGGAAAAAATGTGGGATTTTCTTCAAATGACGAGCGTGAAAACACCCTCAATCAGCTTCTTACGGAGATGGACGGATTTGACACAAACTCTGGGGTGATAATCCTTGCGGCGACAAACAGGGCTGATATCTTAGACAAGGCGCTTCTCAGAGCCGGACGTTTTGACCGTCAGATTCACGTTGATCTTCCAGAACTGAAAGAAAGAGAGGAAATATTCAAAGTGCACACCCGCAACCTGAAGGTGGCCAAGGATTTCGATCTCGGATTTATGGCTCAGCACACGCCGGGGTTCTCAGGAGCGGACATCGCCAATGTCTGCAACGAGGCGGCTCTCACTGCGGCAAGACGGGACAAGAAAGAGATTGACCGCCAGGATTTTCTTGATGCGGTTGACAGGATTGTCGGCGGACTTGAGCGTAAGGGCTCGATTATGACACCGGCCGAGAAGAGAACCACTGCTTATCACGAGGCCGGTCATGCCACTGTCGGTTGGTTGCTTCCATACTCGGATCCTGTGTTCAAAGTCAGCCTGATTCCGAGAGGGGAGGCGCTTGGCCTGACATGGTACCTTCCTGATGAAAGGAAGATTCTGTCAAAGTCCTACCTGATGGACAAGATGTGCGCCTTGATCGGCGGACGCGTGGCCGAGGAGATAATAAACGGAGAACCGGCCACCGGGGCGCTCAACGATCTGGAAAGGCTGACCCGTATGGCCTACAATATGGTTCAGTACTACGGCATGAGCGACAAGATCGGCGAGGTTTCGTTCTATGACTCCACAGGGTCAAGAGGCTACGACCTCACAAAACCATACAGCGAGAAGACCGCAGAACTTATGGACCAGGAGGTCAAGAATCTTGTAAAGGAGATTCACGACAGGACCTACAAAATCCTTACAGAGCACAAGGATGGCTTTATCAAAATGGCGCAGATTCTTCTTGACAAAGAAGTGATCTTCGCTGAAGACATCGAGAAGATTTTCGGCCCTAAGGTTAAACCGGCCGAAGATGACGAGGTTCCGTCCAAGACTCATGCCGCTGAAAGTGACACAGAGAAAACCGAGGCAGGAAATGAATAACGTAACGGTCAGATCGATTTCAGGCGTGGTCTTCATCCTTGCGATGTTGGCCTGCCTGATGTTCAACAAGTTTCTGTTCGCCGGGCTGATCATATTCATCATGTCCGTGATGCTCCTTGAGTTCTACCACATCACGATGGGGAACAGCTACACATTCTCCAAGGTGCTTGCCATCATCGCGGCGATTTTCCTTTTCGGGATATTGTTCGCCACGGCGTCCTATCATATTCCGATAAGGTTTGTGGCCTTTGCGATGGTTCCGATTTTCATTGTGATGATCAACTCTTTGTACGTCAAGGACAAGGAGGAATATGGCAAATTCTCAAACATCTATACAGGTCTCTTGTACATCGCCGTTCCGATAGCGCTCTCAAACCTTATCGCATTTGACAAGGCCGGTAACTTCAGCGGCAACCTGCTCCTGTGTTTCTTTATAATAATATGGTGCTCGGATGTCGGGGCTTTCGCCTTCGGAATATCTCTGGGCAAGATATTCCCTCAAAAACTGTTCCCGTCAGTGTCTCCCAAAAAGACCTGGATCGGCTTCATCGGAGGCCTTGTCAGTTCTGTTTTGGCGGCGTTCGCGCTGTATGAGCTAGGAATATTGAAGTTTCCTCTCATACATTGCCTGATTCTGTCCCTGATCATGTCGGTGACCGGAGTCTATGGTGACCTGTTTGAGTCACAATGGAAAAGGGTGTACGGAGTCAAGGATTCCGGCAAAATCATCCCGGGACACGGAGGTTTTCTGGACAGGTTCGACAGCACGTTGATGGCTATGCCGTTCGGGGCTATTTATCTGGCGATCTTCGACTTGCTATAACTGAAACCTGATAATCAATTAATGAATATACAAGCGATATGAAGAAGATAAAAGTTGACAAGGATTCACACGGAACCATTGCGATTAATTGGGCAGTCATAGCCATTTTGATCTGCTGCACGGCAGTATTCTTAAACAACCATCCGTACATTTATATTCCTGTCATCGCCATACTGCTGGCTTTTGCGTTCTTTGTGTTCTGGTTTCACCGGATACCGGACAGGGATATTCCGAAAGGAGACAGCAAGATGGTCACTTCCGTCGCTGACGGCAAGGTTGTGATTGTTGACAGGGTTTATGAAAAGGAATATTTCAAGGATGACCGCATTCAGGTGTCAGTGTACATGGATTTCTTCGATGTCCACACGAATTTCTGGCCGATGGACGGCGAGATTTCCTATTACAAGTATCACCCTGGAAAATATCTGCTCGCATTCCTGCCTAAGGCTTCAGAGAAGAACGAGCATTCATCCACTGTCATCCGCAACGAGCATGGTGAGATATTGTTCAGACAGATTGCCGGAACTTTCGCCCGAAGGATTGTCTGCTACTCTAAGGAGGGTGACAAGGTCGAAAGAGGCAAGCAGTGCGGAATCATCAAGTTCGGCTCACGAATCGACATATTCCTTCCGCTTGACGC
>DCMG01000002.1:23826-37901 GCA_002321335.1 Bacteroidales bacterium UBA1628
GAACTTAAATAACTTGTGACTGATCTGCCTCGATCAGTTCTACAAGACGATCCACGGCTTCCGTGTCCTGAATATGCTTCAGCACGGGAGTCTTTCCTTTGTAGATGGTGACTTTGTGGTTGCCTTCGCCTACATAGCCCCAGTCAGCGTCCGCCATCTCTCCGGGACCGTTCACGATGCAGCCCATCACAGCGATGACCGTATTCTTCAGATGTGAGGTTCTGGCTTTGACTTCCTCAAAAGCCTTCTGGAGGTCGTACATTGTACGGCCACAGCCAGGGCAGGCGACATATTCAGGTTTGTAGAATCGTCTTCTTGCCGCCTGCATCAATTCATCGACGAGATAGGCTCCTATTCCTGAATCTTGGATCGAGATTTTATCACCAGAATCGTCTGAATATGTTCCTTTAATTTCAAGTTCATCCAAAGTCTTGTCCAGCAGCCTTTTGCCGAAGTCGCAAGAGACATCTAACAAAAGTGTTTCACGTGACGGAGAGTCATAAACAGCTGTCGCTTTACGTCCCTGAATGTTAATTGATGTCATAGATGAGACTATATTGCGCCCATAACGTGCCGCAAGATAACGAGCCACCGGCAACTCGGCCTCCGGATCCTCAGTCAAGGAAACCCTCACGGTGTCACCGATAGCTTCGGAGAGAAGAGTGGAGATTCCCACGCATGATTTGATTCTTCCGCTGTCCCCGTTGCCGGCCTCTGTGACCCCCACATGAAGTGGGTAAACCACTCCGTAATCCTTCATTGCGGCCATCAATTTACGGTAAGCCTCGACCATAACAATTGTGTTACTGGATTTCAGCGAGACCACAACATTGGAAAAATCTGCATCTTCGCACATTGACAGCCATTCCAAAGCGGCTTTGGCCATCGCATCAGGAGTGTTGCCGTAAAGATTGGTGATGTAGTCTCCCAAAGAACCATGATTGACCCCGATTCTGATTGCTGTTCCGTTGTCCCGGCAGACTTCGATGAGCCTTGCGAACTGCTTTCGGGCTTCTTCATGGTCTCTATGAAAATTACCGGGATTGATCCTGACTTTCTCCACAAACGGAGCGACCATTATTGCTGTCTGCGAGGAAAAATGGATGTCTGCAACTATAGGTGTATTGATTCCAAGTTCCTTCAATCGGGATTTGATTGACTTCACGCACTCCACATCCGCAGGGCCAGGCACGGTTATCCGGATCATTTCCGCTCCCGCCTCATAAAGTCTGACACATTGTGCCACAGTTGCCTCTACATCAGATGTGTGAGTGTTGCACATTGTCTGAACCACAATCGGGTTCCCCCCGCCGATCAGTACATTACCTGCCTTTGCCGTCAACGTTCTCATTTTGCTTTGGATAATAAACCTGTTGATAAGCCTCGCGCCTTAACTGAGCCTTGCCGCGTCCTGTTCTCCTTGTGAGTTGGAAATATACACCTGCGGTAGCCATTATGTCGAAAGGGTAGGCGAACCTGTAATAGTCAGGACTGACATAGTCCGGGTCGTATATTGTTCCCCATGAATACCGAACATTAACATTCACGTGAAACTCGACAGGATCGAATACCAGACCGAAACCAAGTCCTCCGCAAAGGCCATAATCGAACCGCCTGTCTGTGTCCTTGAACGAGTTGGCCAATGATTCGCTGACTCCCTCACCTGTTCTTGTTATGCTGAGTCTGTGGCCGCCGTATATGCCGACATCCGCCATTATCTTGTAATGAAGTCCGTCCAAATGAAGATGAGCCATGAACGGCACTTCCACAACATCCATGATTGCCTGCGTCGCGCCTTCTATTCTGTACGTGGTCTTGGTCTCCTTGTCCTCCTTGAATTTATAACCTTCGTGACTATATCGCAGACCAATCTTGAAACCAAAATACGGCATATAGCCAAACATCTTGCCGTACCTTGTATAGAATACTCCGAAAGTGTTTGGAACGAACAAGGTAGCCTGCGTGTAAGGAGGATTGAATAGCATCCGGTTGAACGAAACTCCGTATTCAACACCGATCAAGGAATAATCATTCACTTCAAAGACTCGGTTGATTTTCACAGTGTCCAGATACATATCAGAATATGTCAATGGTGCCTTCAGGCTGTCAGCCGGGAACGAAGGAGACTTCAAGGAGTCGGCAGCCATCGGGGTAATGTCTCCTGACTTTACCGGAATGGCGTCATGGGTTTGTCCCCAGACCGAGGCTCCAGTCAGCGCCATAGCTGTTAAAAGAATAAATTTGACTATCCTCATGAGAAATTTTGTTATTTGAAGAATTCCGCAAGGTCCAGATCCTGATTGATCTCACTCCTTTCCGGCACATCGAACAATTCGCTGTCCTTCGTCATCAGGAACTTCACTTTTTCCGGCTGCCTGTGAGCCAAGAGGTTTCCTGTGTCAACGATTCCGTTACGGTTCAAATCCTCTGTGATTCTGACCGAATACTTTCCTTTTTTCAAGTATGGAAAGTTCAGAACAGAATCAGAATCAATTATATAACTGCGGAGAATACTGGATTTTTTCTCGTCAAGGAGATCCACAATGTACTTGTTGCCGTTGACCCCGGTAAGATTCAATGTGAATAAACTCAGGTTGTCGTCTTTCGGGAGGGCGACCTTGACTTCAGTACTGTCGTTCCAATACCCGTTAATATCCTTGAACGATCTTTGAGGAATCTTGAAGAAATATTCATAACCGTCCTGTATCTTTACCTGCGGAGTTATGATGTATTTTCTGAGATTCAAAGAATCCCGCATGATTCCGAACTTCTCGGCGTGTTCTTTCTGTCTAGGGTTGATTGACTTGAAAATCAAAGAATCAAATGCCCCAAGAATCGGAGGGTAGTCAAACTCCAATGAAATTCCATACTGCTCGAAGGTTTCCGGTTCGGCTTTCAGGCTAAGTCCGCATATTGTGTCCTTGTGTTCGATTTTTTTCCTGGCCGCTCTGGACTTCGGCTTGCTCTCATCCACAAGGCTGACCTTTTCCGTCACAGGTGCAAGCACGCCTAGGGTGTCCGTCTTCCAATATTTCACGCACAGGTGCAGTGAATCCGGCATTGGCCTCTGGTTGTTCAGCCACAAAAGAAGACTGTCCTTCTCAATGTTGAACTCCGTGATGACATCTCTGGCGGGATATCCTTGGAACCACAAAGAATCTATTCTTGTGTCAGGAGCCATGAACGTGATGTATGCGGAACGGTCACCTGTACGTTTTTTGTTGAGCAGCAGTTGTTTGGAAGGTCTTTCCCGAAATACATTGAGTCTGAGTTCGGTTTTTCTGGACTGACACGCAAGGGTGTCCTTCATGTCGAATTTCTTCAGTTCGACAACTGTGTCATTGACGACATTGACAGGTCTGAACAATGTGTCAAGGAAAGCTATCCTGTCCTCGTCCGGATCATAGAGATTGTTCCCGTTACCGTCCACCACGGCATAGACACGATAAACCGTGTCCTGAATATTCCTGAGCGCGAAATATCCCCAGTCATCGGTTTTCACGGCGGCCAACGGCCTTTCCAGAAAGACCGCCGAGTCTCTCTGGTCCTTGTATAGCATCACTGTGGCTCCTTTGATAGGATTCAATGTGTTGCAGTCCTGAACAACGCCCGTCACGTACATTGAATCAATCTCGTTTCCGGTAGAGAAGACCGTGGTGAATCCTGGGAACATGTTCCCTTCGTTGTTGTCAGCTATAGCCCCGGTCAGGTCAAGGGTGTATGTCGTGTTGGGCAAAAGGTCTTCCTCAAAATAGACAATCACAGTCTTGCCCCGCATCTTGTACTTAGGGCTTTTCTTCTGGGGAGGGGAGAGAAAAATCCCTTTGGGATCCTTCACCGTGACATATTCATTAAACGTGAACGCTATTTTTGTCCCATGTACGGGAACCGATACAGCTCCTGACTGCGGAACAACCCTTCTTATCACAGGTGGTATGGTGTCCTTCAGACCGCCGGTCGGTGCCTGTGTCGTGTTGGCGCAAGACGGCTGGAACACAGCAGCCACCAACAATGCGGCCGCCGGAAGCAAAGGAAATAAACTTGAAAGATTTTTTTTCATCGCGGATCGGATATATTCAAAAATCAGGCTCAGAGTTCTGTCCTGATGACACTTTTTATTCCATCTATTGAGCCAAGCTTGCGCATCATCCTCTCAAGAGCGGCCTTGTCGTGGACATAAAGGTCTATGTAGCCGGAGAATATGCCGTCATCAGTACTCAGATAGACCTTGCGCATATTCACACCCATGACCAAAGAGATGTAGCGTGAAATCTCGTTCAGAAGGCCGATTCTGTCGACCCCTTTGATGGACAGTCTTGCCAGAAATGACTGGCTGTCATCATCGTCCCATTGAGGGACGACCACCCAGTCTCCATGCTTTGAGGCTATGCTGTCGGCGACAGGACAAGATTTCTTGTGCACTGTAACCGTTCCGTCAGGAGACTTGATTCCGATGACCGGATCTCCGGGGATAGGGCGGCAGCATGTCGCTATGACATAATCACTCCTGTCCTTCTTTGCGGATTCTTTCCTCTTTCCAAACCATTGGAACCATGAATGGCTCTTGCCGGCCTTGCCAGAGGCAAGCACATCAGAGAGATCTCCAGGTTTAAGAATCCCGAGCCCGACTCGGAAGAACATCTCTTCCGCATTGCCTCCAGGTATGGCGAAATGCTTAAGTAAAATCTCGATGGAGTCGTTGTTCATCCTGTAACCGGTGGATTCCAACTGTTCCGTAAGCATTTTCCTGCCCAACTCGGAGATTTCTTTCTTATGGCCTTTGAAATAGTCAATCACCACGTTGCGGGCGTGCCTGGTCTGGAGGAACTGAAGCCATTCCCGCTTAGGCTGCTCCACCTCCGCCGTGATGATCTCGACCTGGTCACCGCTTTTAAGGATATGTGAGAGGGGAACCAACTTCATGTTCACCTTGGCGGCGATGGCCTTGTTTCCAATCTCAGTGTGGATGCTGTACGCAAAGTCAAGCGCTGTGGCGCCCTTCAGGACGGATTTTTGGTCGCCCTTTGGCGTGAATACGGTTATCTCACTGCTTGTCAGGTCATTGTGAATGATGTCCAAGAGTTCAAGAGCGTTCACGTCCGGATTGACCAGAATCTCCTTGACCTTGGCCAGCCACTTGTCCATCTCACTGTCGTTCTCGCTGATGTAGCCTTCCTGCTTATAGGTCCAGTGTGCCGCGATTCCTTTCTCGGCTATGTCATCCATCCTCTTGGAACGGATCTGCACCTCAATCCATATTCCGGTGTCGCTCATCAAAGTGCAATGAAGGGCCTCGTAGCCGTTGCTCTTCGGGTGCTTTACCCAGTCCCGCACGCGGTCTGGCTTGTAGCGGTATATTCCTGTGATGATGGAGAATATATGGTAGCATTGGTCACGCTCGGTTTCTTTGGACTTAGGGTCAGGTGTGAAAACAATCCTAAGCGCATAAAGATCATAGACCTGATCGAAGGTTATGTTCTTTGTCTGCATCTTGTGCCATATCGAATATGGTGTCTTGACCCTCTTGCGAATCTCGAAATTGAACCCTGCCTTTTTCAACGCGCTGTCAATCGGAGAGATGAAATCGTCTATCTGTTTGCCTCTGCCGCTAAGGTTGCTGTCAATCAATCCGGTGATTTCCTTGTAGGCGTCTGGTTCCTTGTATTTCAGCCAGATGTTCTCCATTTCCGACTTGATCTCGTAAAGACCAAGCCGATGGGCGAGCGGGATGAATATGAACATCGTCTCGCTGAGGATCTTGTCCCGCTTGTACTCCGGCATATATTCGATTGTCCGGCAATTATGAAGACGGTCGGCGAGTTTGATCAGTACAACCCTCACATCGTCATTGAGAGTCAGCAGTATCCTCTTGAAATTCTCTGCCTGTAGACTCTTGTAATTGGCGTCGCCCAATTTCTTGCTTCTGTCCTCGTTGTCAAGCACGTTCTTGATTTTGGTCAAGCCATCCACCAGACTTGCGATCTTGTCACCGAAAAGGTTACGGATGTCATCCACCGTGTAGTCCGTGTCCTCCACCACATCATGGAGCAACGCGGCGGCTATCGACTTGTAGCCGAGTCCGATGTCGCTGACGACAATCTTCGCGACCTCGATAGGGTGGATGATGTAAGGCCCGCCAGAACGCCTTCGGACATTCTTATGGGCTTCATTGGCGAAATCAAACGCCTTTTGGACAACATCCAGCTCCTGCTGGTTCGCGCAGCGTTTCTCGGCCGCGGCCTTAAGCTGGGCGTAACTCTGACGGATCAGTTCGTAGTCTTGTTCTGTGAATTGTGAGAAACTCATACTTCAACCAAATCTTTATCTCTTTTCATAATCGCCTCCGACACCCCGGGCAGACCTTTGACGAAACCGCCTTCGTTCACCGTCTGGAAAGAATAGGAGAACTGCGCTCCGTAAAGTATTATCTGCCATCCGAACCTCATCCAGACCATGAAGAGAGGGATGGCGGCGATTGTTCCGTAAACCGTGTTCAGACGCATCACAAACACTTGGGTCTCAAGGTAAAGGTACTGAAGAACGGAAAACGCCACGCCTGCGATCACCGAAGCCTTCAACGCATAGCGGTACTTCACGTCAACCGCCGGGATGAACTTGTACATCGCAGAGAAAATCAGCACCGTAACCGCCCAGGCCACAACCCAGCCGAGGAACGACTTGATTGTGTCCGTCGCTCCGATCCAGTTCGGGATGAGGTCCAACACGTGTGAATATATAATTGTGCCTGAATACAACAGCAAAACCACAAATGGGGCAAGCACCAGGATGATCAGATCAATTCCAATACGTTTGAAGAAGGCCCGATGAAGTTTTCTGACCTTCCAGACATTGTTGAACACCGTCTCGACCCTCATCATCATCCAGATGATGAGCCAGACGAACGTCAAGGCGCTTATAAGCCCGAAAACACCGTTCGTGGCTGAATCGAGGATCTTGTCGGCCGAGTTAAGGATGATGTCCATGATATTCTGGCTGATGTCCCAGGAAAAAAGGAGTTCCTTGAGCTTGTCAGCGAGTCCGAAACCGTTCGTCACGGCGAAAGCCACAGCGATGAAAGGGACGAAAGCCATTGTGCAGAAATAGCTTAGAGCCACTGCCTGAAAACCAATCTTCTGCTCGGCGAATGTCTGAAAGGCGACAGTGACGACCCTGACATCCTTGACAAGTCGAGCCTTGGCCTTTGACAGCTCGTTCTCGTCAAGAGTCCAGACATCCTGTCCGAAGAACTTCCTAGCCCAACGGAACCAAAGCCTGCACTTGAATATCAGTTTCCGGAATCCCCTCATTCTCAAAATACTTAAAACATACCCGAGAACAAATCCGGCTCGGCAGTCTGACCGTTGGCAGAGGTTCCGCCGTCAGCCTGAGGAAGCATATTCCTGAACTCTTCCTCGCTGATGATCCTGACGCCAAGATCTCCGGCCTTTTTCATCTTTTCCGGCCCCGGCTTGCTTCCGGCCAGAAGGTAAGAGGTCTTGCCGCTGACGGATGAACTGTTCTTGCCTCCGTTGGCCTCGATCAGCCGTTTCATCTCGTCTCTGGAGACGCTGAAATTGCCTGAAATCACGATCGTTTTCCCAGCCAGCGCATCAGACACGGCCGCCTTGGATTCCATGGAAAATTGAATGCCGGCCGCCTTGAGCCTTTCGATGCCGGAAAGGTGTCTGAAATTACGGAAATATTCGTAAACGCTGTCCGCTATCACATCGCCCACGTCCTGAACCTCAAGTAGTTGCTCCTTGGTAGCCGTCGCGATGGCGTCGATATTCCCGAAATGCCGGGCTATCTCCTTTGCCGTGGTTTCTCCAACATAGCGTATTCCGAGGGCGAAAAGCACATGGTCGAATGTCACCTGCCTGGATTTGTCAAGACTGCTCAGAAAGCGCACCGCCGAACGTTCCTTCCAGCCATCCAGCAAAAGCAACTGCCCTTTTGTCAATGAATAGAAATCCGCCGGAGTCCTCACGAGGCCAAGATTGTACATCTGATCAATCGTGGCGTCTCCAGCCAACACATTCATCGCCTTGCGGCTGAGGAAATGCACAAGTTTGCCCTTGATCTGGGTAGGGCAACCATCGGTGTTGGGACAGAACCATTTTGCTTCATCCTCCTCCTTGACCAAAGCGGTCCCGCAGTCCGGGCATACTTCTGGGAACGCAGGCCTGACAGCGTCCGATGGCCTTAGCGAAAGATCCACATCTATGATCTTGGGAATGATCTCACCGCCCTTGATGACTGTTACAGTGTCACCGACACGGATGTCCATCTGTGAGATAAAGTCCTGATTGTTAAGTGTGGCTCTCTTCACGACAGTACCGGCGAGCTGTACTGGCGCAAGATTGGCCACTGGTGTGATCGCACCCGTACGGCCGACCTGATAGGTGATGGACAGAAGTTTCGTGTGTGCCTCCTCAGCCTGAAATTTGAACGCCACGGCCCAACGAGGTGACTTGGCGGTGTAGCCGAGTGAACTCTGATAGGCCAACTCGTTGATTTTAATTACTATTCCATCAGTGGCGTACGGCAGGAACTTCCTTTCCGTGTCCCAATAATGAATATAATCCTCGATCTCGTCAATCCCGTGGACAACCCTTCTCTTGTCGGAGACCGGCAATCCCCACGAGGCGGCGGCGTTCAGTGCGTCGTCATGCGTTGCGAACGAAACACTTTGACTTGGAATATGATAGAGTGTGCACATGAGTCCTCTTCTGGCGACTTCCTTAGGATCAAGAAGTTTCAACGACCCCGAAGCGGCGTTCCTCGGGTTGGCGAAAGGCGGATCCTCATTGTCCTCCCGCTCTTTGTTAAGGCGGTCAAACGACTCATACGGCATCAGCACTTCCCCCCTGATCTCGAACTCCTCAGGCCATCCAGTCCCTTTCAATTTCTCAGGAATATTACTGATCTTCAAAGCGTTCGCCGTCACATCATCCCCAACGACACCGTCACCTCTTGTCAAAGCCCTGAACAGCTTTCCGTTCCTGTAAGTCAAGCATATAGCCGTTCCGTCAAACTTCAGTTCGCATGAATATGTGAACCTCACATCACCGAGATCCTTTTCAGCCCTGCGGACGAAGTCCTCTATCTCTCCGATGTTGTAGGTGTTGGCCAACGAGAGCATCGGGTACTTGTGCGGGTACTGGGCGAACTCCTTGCGGGCGGCTGGCTCGGCGTTCGGACCAATGCTTGCGTCTATGTCACTGCCGACTTTCTGGGTAGGGGAGTCCGGAGTCAGAAGGTCAGGATATTCCTTCTCCAAGTCCTCAAGCTCGCGCATCAGGTGGTCATATTCAAGATCGCTCATCGTGGGAGCGTTGTCGACATAGTACCGCCTGCTGTTCTCGCGGAGGGTTCTCCTGAGTTCCTCGACACGTATTTTGGCCTGCTCGTGATTCATATCGGCAAAAATCTTTGTAAAGAATACAAATTTAACGAAAATTGTCGGGTTTTACAGAATAATTCCATCAGAAAACTGTCTTGATTCTGAAAATATTCACAACCCAAGAACATTTTTGAAAAGTTAAAACAGTTTCTTAAATTTGTGGCCGTTTTTGACGAACATACAAATTTCTAAATCATTCGTATATGAAAGATTCCATCATCATTCTGTGCGGCGGCGGCCCGGCACCGGGAATGAACACCGTCGTGTTCTCTGTCGCCAAGACTTTCCTTTCAAACGGCTACAGGGTCATCGGACTTCACGAAGGCTACACCGGACTCTTCCGCAAGGAGGCACGCACCGAAGACATCGACTTCTTCAAGGCTGACGCCTATTTCAACAGAGGCGGTTCCTACCTCCAGATGAGCCGCTTCAAGCCGACCAACGAGGATTTCGAGCAGAATTTCAACCTTGCCCTCTTCCAGGACAACAACGTCAAACTTCTCGTGACCGTAGGTGGTGACGACACCGCCTCCACGGCCAACAGAATCGCCAAGTTCCTTGAGGCCAAGAACTATCCGATCCACAACATCCACGTTCCTAAGACGATCGACGACGACCTTCCTCTGCCTCACAACGCGCCTACCTTCGGATTCAACTCCGCCAAAGATGAGGGAGCGCACATCGCCCGCACGGTCTACGAAGATGCCCGCACATCAGGCAACTGGCTGCTCATCTCCGCCATGGGACGCAGCGCCGGCCACCTTGCCCTCGGAATCGGCGAGGCCACGCACTGCCCGATGACCATCATCCCGGAGATGTTCAACAAGACGACCATCACAGTTGACAAGATCATCAAGCTGACCCTATCGGCCATCATAAAGAGAAAACTTCTCGGCATCCCTTACGGAACTGTCGTTGTGGCTGAAGGCGTGTTCCATGACCTTGAGCCAGAGGACATCAAGGCCACCGGTGTTCACATGACCTACGATGAGCACGGCCACCCTGAACTCGGCAAGATCTCCAAGGCTGTCCTCTTCAACGACATCCTTGAGAAGGAGTTCAAGAAGATCGGCATGAAGGTCAAGACACGTCCGGTGGAGATCGGTTACGATGTCCGCTGCCAGGATCCTGTGGCTTATGACCTTTCTTACTGCACTGAGCTCGCACTCGGAGTTTATGAGCTCTTCTCAAAGGGCGAGACCGGATGTATGGTCTACGTTGACGAGAACGGCAACGCACAGCCGCTTTACCTGAAGGATCTCCAGAACGCCGAGGGCAAGATCCCTCCTCGCCGCGTGGACATCGAAGGCGGAATCGCCCGCAACTACTACGGACACATCTGCCACTACATCACTCCGGCTGACTACGAGGCCGCCAAGGCTTACGTCGCGAATCCTGAGGAGTACGACTTCAAGAAGATTCTCAACTGGTAAGACTTGAATATATGAGACTCATTCAGTTGAGACTCATATAAACACAGTCGTCAGATGACACTTCGACCTCGATCCGGGTTTCCGGACCGAGGTTTTTCATGTCCAGGTAATCGATCGCTTCTTTAGGTATGCGGATGGAAATGTTGCTGGTTGCACCGGAAAAATTGCAGACAAAAAGCCAGGTCTGCGAGCCGTCGCCACGCAGGAAAGCGTAATGCCTGTCGGGGTCGAAGCCCGGCGAATCATAGTTGCAATAGCAAAGGTCGAACGTCTTTCCGGAAGCAACAGCCGGAACCGACGAAGCCATATTCAAAAACCTCCGCCACTTTTCAAGAAGCGCCGCCTCTTCCGAGGTAAGTCCCTCATTCTTATGAATATATTCAATCAACCTCCCGATTGAGGAAATCTTCCACCAATCGAATATGGTTGTCCTGCCGTCACGACCGCTGAACCCTTCCGCATCAATACCGCGCTCCCCGATCTCCTCTCCGAAATAAATCATGTACGGGGCTGTGTTCAGGAATATTCCTGCACCCAGCGCGGCGAAAGTCCTTCGCGCGTCCCTGCCAAAGAAATCCGATGCGAAACGCTGCTCGTCATGGTTCTCAAGGAAGTTCAGCATCCTCGGCTGCAAGTCCCCCAGAAACTGCCAGTTCCAAGTCAGGCATTTTGCTGTGCCGTGGCCTTCGACAACAGCCCGGACTGAATCATACAGTCCGGATTTGTCGTAGAGACAATCAAACCCTACCTCATTTATGTATCTGAAATACAATTCTTTCTGATAAACCTCAGCGATGAATATAATCTCAGGAAATTCGCCTTTGATCTTTTTTATGAGCCACTGGAAGAACTGCCACGGAACCATCTCCACCATGTCGCAGCGGAATCCGTCAACCCCTTTGCCGCACCAATAGCGTACAATCTCGTACATCTTGTCCCATGTCGCGGTGTGGAAATCGCAGTAATTCAGTCTGATGGTCTCATACCAATCGTTGACGGACGGAGAAGGGGAGAAGCAGTTCCCGGAGGCCTTCGCCGGATTCTCATAGTAGGTCTGGACATCGAACGGAAGCCTGAGAGCCTGACCCGGATAGTAGTAGAAGTCGTTCTCCGCTCTCCAGTGGACAGTCGGGTCATCATCTGCCCCGAGAGGCCTGATTTCCGGCTTGGACAAACCGACCTTGCCATAGTCGCGTGACACGTGGTTAGGGACAAAATCTATGATGACTTTCAGTCCGGCCTCGTGACTTCGCTTCAACAAGGCCTCGAACTCAGACATCCTTTCAGGAGGATTATCAGCAAGATATGGGTTGACATCGTAGTAGTCTGATATGGCGTATGGAGAACCGGCCGCGCCTTTCACTATCTGCTTGTCGGAAGCCGGACAACCATCGGCCGACACGGTTGTGGCGTGCCGGATCACACCGGTGAACCAGACATGACTTACGCTCAACGACTTGAAATACGTCAGAGTCTCGGAATCAAACTCTGAAAACTTCCCGTTTCCCCACAGCCTTGGAAGAACCTGATAAACAATCATTTTACCCATACCTAAAATCCTATCAATGCTTTGCTTTTGTTCCTGTCAATAAAACCCGTCAGTCCGTCAACCTTCAAAACTTTGGCGAACTCACCCTCAAAGACACATTCAAGTCTTCTTAATGCGTCAAAATCTATCATTCCAGAGCCAGCATACTGATCCACTGAAAGATAACCTACTCCAAGTGAAGTTATGTTCTGGAAAAAGTGTGTCCCTTGACTAGGATCGATCCTGAATCCGTCGATGCCATATTCAACAACCATTCTTGCGGCGGAGATGTCCGTCCACGATACTGGAACTCCCAAAGTAGGGATTGAAGATCCCCAGCGTCCTGGCCCTACCAGGATATAGGTCTGGCCATCAGTTGCCATGCGGGCGTTTATGGCCGAGATCTCAGCCGCCATCAGCTCTGTCTTCATCTTGTCGAATGATTCCGGAGGTATGACGAGGATGAACGAGGACTCTGTGAAGTAACCGTTGCCCAATGCGTTGTCGCTCAGAATCAATTTATTGGAGATAATAGACTCAGCGTCCTCGATCGAGGATGTCTGCGATCCTATGCCGCTTGACACAGGACGGACCTGAAGCAGTTTAAGGTTTGCCTCGCTTCCTGAAGAGGATTTCACCGGATCGACCGCAAATTCTATCTCTACCTCACTCATCAGCTCGTCCCTGCAGATCGACATGATCTCAGACAAGGCTTTGGCAAGCGGAAATCTGTCGTACTGGAATATTCCGTCAAATGACACCACTCTTGCACCTCGGACTCCGATGCCAGGCACCATCCTGTCATCCAACGCATTGTATGTGGAAGCCACAAGCTCAGGACGGTCATATCGCTCCAAAGCGTCCGCGACTGGCACGCGTCTGAGGTTGATGCCATCGTTCTTGGAAATCTTGAAAGAAGAAGGACTTAAATCCAGCACATACATTTCGTTCTGTGTGTCTCTCTGCGCCAGTTTCGGATTGGACAACTGGATGATCTTCTTAGGGAATAACGGATCGACCCTCAATGTCCTTCCTCCGTCAACTACGGTCTTGCCAAGGCCGAACGCTACGTTAAGCACTCCGTCACTGGCTTTCTCGGCCCCGACAGGGTAGGAGTTGAGCGAACGTCCCACACCTGACATCATCGGATAAAAATCACTCCCGTGCACTGTTCCGCAAATGGTTTGCACAATCACGGCCATCTTCTCTTCCCCCAAGAGGTTGCCGCTTGCCTGAATATAGTTGCGGCTGCCTTTGAAATAGGTTGACGCATAGACACTCTTGATGGCCTTGCCGAGTTCGCGGAGCATCCTGTCTTTGTTCTCAACCGGAGGGCACATGTATGTTGCATAGACTCCGGCGAACGGCTGATAGTTGCTGTCTTCCAGTTTTGAGCTTGAACGGACAGCCAACGGACAGTCAACCGTCGCAATGAAAGCCTTGAGATTCTGCGTCAAGTCGTCAGGCAATGTGGACGCGACAAACTCTGAAAGTATCTCGTCATCAGACAGCTCCGCATCTATGACGTACTGAAGACCGTTCTCCAGAATGAACTTGTCGAACCAATCAGTGGTCAGCACGATCGTCCGGGGGATAGAGACATGAAGACCGTCATATTTCTCTGACAGGGAGTGTTTCTGGATCAGATGATTGAGAAAAGCCAGACCTCTTGCCTTTCCGCCAAGCGATCCTTCCCCGACACGTGAGAACC
>DCMG01000166.1:0-42980 GCA_002321335.1 Bacteroidales bacterium UBA1628
GGACAGAGATGGTTTGACCTTGTGCGGCTCGGACTGGCAGTGGATTATTTCAAGGCTTTAGGCTATTCGCTTGACTCTCACAATCTGTTGTTCCCGATTCCTCAGGATCAGATTGAGATTGTGAACAACACTGACATCCTCTGGCAGAATCCTGGATTCTGATGATAACACTGAGATATTGATAAACACAGAAAAAGAAAATGAAAAGAATATTATATTGCATCATCGCGGCTGTCGTTTGCCTGACGGTTGGCTCCTGCTGGCAGGAGGATATTCCTCAGACCGGTGGACCGCGCCATCAGGTGACTGACTTGAAGGCTGTTCCGGGTGATGAGGAGGTACAGTTGTCGTGGTCTGTCCCTGAGGGATGGAATCCGACGGAGTACATCATCACCTACACGAAAGGTTCGGAACAGACGGTCCGCACCGACACTGAGAACTACACTGTGACCGAGCTTGTCAACGGTGAGAACTACGAGTTTTCTGTCCAGGCTGTCTATGGCGACCTGATCTCCAACGCTGTCAAGGCGGCGGCCAAGCCTACGACCGCCAGGCTTCCTGTGACGGATCTGGACGCGGACGCTTCCGACGCCACGGTCTCATTGACCTGGACACGTCCATCTCAGCTGCTGACATCCTACACTTTGACTTGGTTTATGGAAGGTGCTGAGGCTGACGTTCAGAAAGCCGAGATCGAGGAGGACAAGGAAAGTTATGACGTGACCGGCCTGACCAACGACAAGAACTACACTTTCACCCTTGTGGCCAACTATCCGAAAGGCGCTTCGGCTCCGGCACAGATCAAGGCCATGCCGACCTTGGCGATTCCTTACACCGTTGACAGGACCACGGCTGCCATCAATCAGCCTATCCGGTTCACATTCAACACAGATGGCTATCCTGACGCCACAAATGTCAAGTGGTCATTCCCTGACGGAAAGGTTCTCGAAGGCGTTGATGTTTCCAAGGGCTTCATCGCGACAGGAGCGCAGCAGGTTACCCTGAGCGCGGACATAAAGGGCAAGACAAAGACTTGGACCCTTGAGGTGGAGATCCGCCAGTACGTTGTGTTCTTCAATGATTGGGAGATGTCCGGAACCTCGTACGAAGGATTCAAAGGCAGCTGCCCTGTCTTCTCTCCTGACGGAAAGACTGTCTATGACGTCACTTTCAACAAGAAAGCTGTCCTTTATGCGTTCGATGTGATTACCGGCAACCTCAAGTGGAAATATGTCCCGGAGGTGAACTCGGCAAGCTATAATCCGCTGACAGTCAATCCTGTCACCGGTGACATCTATTATGGCACCACGTCATCCGGGCAGTTCTATGCCGTTTCGGCTGACGGACAGCTCAGATGGAAGTTCACGGAGGCCGGCTCGCTGAAGAGCGCCGCTCCTGCCGTCAACGCCGCCGGCACGGAAGTCTACATCGGTGACGCGGCCGGAAATGTGTTCGCAATCGACGCGGCGTCCGGCACGAAGAAATGGCAGCAGGCCGTCGGGACAGCTGTGGCTGGTCTTCTCGTGAACGGTGATGAACTGGTGACCGGCGCAGGAGCATCGATCACCTTCCACAACATCGCGGATGGTACGGTTCTCAAGACATTGACCATGGGCGCCAAGATGGTCGGAATCTCCGGCTTTGCCGTGGCTGCGGACAAGAACACGATGTATGTCCCAGTGGCGGCCGGACTCAGTTCCGTGGATCTTGCCAAAAAGGAAATCATAGTGGACAACTTCGTGTTTGCCGGCAACAATCCTTACGAGCCTGTCGTGGCACCTAACGGCACCGTCTTCGTCGGCTGCAAGGACAATCATGTCTATAACATCGACAAGGATCTGACCAAGGTAATCTGGAGCCATGAGCATGTTCTTAATGGTGGCGGCAAGGCCAATGCCTTCAACTTCTCACATCCTTGCGTGGACTCAGAGAACCACTTCTACATCACTTCCGGACAGGTCGGAAACACATCCTACATATTCAACAGTGATGGAACGGTCAAGGAGTCGTGGACCGAGAACGCAGGTGATGACAACCAGAAGCAGATGGGTGGCAACAACCTCCTTGACGGTGTGTTCTACTCGGCTTTCATCGGTAGCGCCAAAGGCACTGGCAACGGCCTGCTGGTCGGCAAGTATGTCGGAGGCCAGAGAGCCTCCGGGTGGAGCACCCATGGCGGTGACATCTGCGGTTCATGCTGCATAAAGTAACCATTTCCGGCCTGGCCGCGGGATGAACCTGCGGCCAGGCCGGAATATTCATTAAAAATGAAGGAAATGAATAAGATAAAGTTTATATCCATAGTGTCGGCAGCGATTGCTTTGTGCGCAGCCAATGCTTGTTCGGAGAATAAGGATTCCGAAATCAGGGATCTGGCGGTCAAGGCTAAGATAACCTTGAGCCCATACTATGAGGCGAGCAAGGATTACAAGACAGCAGGGGCTGTTGTCTCACCGTCTTGGGACTCCGGAGACAAAGGTGTGATAATGCTGGAAGCGGGCGGAATCGCGAAAAGGGCTGAGGCGGCTCCGATTCTCCCTGGCAGCAACTCTTCGTTGTTCCTGTTCAATGTTCAGGCATCAAGGCTTGAGACTCCTGTTTTGAGTTGGTATCCTTCAGGCGCTGATGTGCGTCTGTCCGGAAACACAGTGAAATACACCATCCCGACAAACCAGAACGGAACCGAGGTCCCGGTCATGTTTGATGTGACGAGCGCCAAAGTCAATTCCTACGAGGGCTGCAACTTCAATCTGAAACCCGCCGGATGTATGGTGTTTGTGAATGTGGCGATGGGGGACTATGATGTGGCGTCTCTGGAATTGACTGCCAACGGTGGTGAGAACCTTGCCGGAGAGGTCGCCGCTGATTTCGTCGAAGGAACATTCTACGCAAGCTCCGCGTCGGTCAAGATGACTCCTGCCACGCCGGTGGACTGCCGCTCGAATTCTGTGTTCATTCCGGTGTATTGTGCCCCTGTGACTCTGTCCAGAGGCTTTACGGTCAAGATAACCACTTCTTCCGGCCAGACAATCACATCCTCGATTAATGAGGAGGTTGTTCTTGAGGCCGGTGAGCGGATCAGTACTGAGAAAATGGCCGAAGACAAATCGACCGAGCTTGTGTTCTGCGGAGACAATCACGTGTTTGTGATCAATGCGACGATAGCGAAGGATTCCTACAAGGAAAGCATCGTCTGGCAGTGGGATGCGAGGTCGGCTGCCGGAGATCTGGGCCTTGACGCCAAAAGATGCGACCATCTTGACGAGTGCAAGTTCGTGGACAACGGGAGCAAACTGCTGCTGACCAGCTCATACGGCTGGTGCGCCCTTCTGGACTATTACACATCCAAGATGCTTTTCCACGCCACGGCTGTGCCGAACGCTCATTCCGCTGAATATATTCCTGGAGGTTACATCGCTGTCGCCACTTCCACCGGCTCTACGGCCAATCACAACAAGATCCAGCTTTACAATTCCGCAAGATCAGAGGTGGTTCTTGCAAGCGCAGACCTTTATTCAGGCCACGGCGTTGTCTGGGATTACAAGAGGAATGTGCTTTACGCTGCCGGCGGTGATGTCCTTAAGATATTCAAGATAAACGGTCTGGGGACTGACAAACCTTCGTTTGAACTCGTCAAGAGCATAAAGGCTCCTCAGGGTGGAATACACGATATCAACCGTGTGGATGACAACACCATCACCGTGGCGGGAAAACGTGCGTACCTGTTCAATGTCGAGACCGAGAAATTCACGGAGATGCCGTTGTTCTCCAGTTCCACCGCACTGAAGTCCCTGAACTACAACGCTGAGACAGGTGAGGCTTGGTACACGGATGCTACCGTTCCGGAGGGTGAGGAGAGCTGGTCTTCCCATAAGCTCCGCTACAGTCGGAACATCAATGCCTCTGCACCTGACAGGATAATCAATGTTGACATTGATATGTACAAGGTACGTGTCAGAAAGTGGTAAATAATCGTTATATTTGTCAAGTGAAATGCTTAAAGAAGACAAGCAGTTACTTGAGCAGATAGCAGGAGGGGATGTCAAGGCTCTTGGCATCCTCTATGTTCTGTATGTCGGACGAATCCGGAATTTCGCGTTCAGCATGCTGCAGAATTCCGCCGAGGCGGAGGACATCACACAGGATATTTTCCTGAAGATATGGAATTCCCGTGAAGCCCTCCGTGAGGTGGATTCACTCAAGTCCTACTTGTTCAGCATGGCGCATAACGCTGTGTTGAATTTCATAAAGCGCAAAGGAGTTCGTGACCGCTACCGGCAGGTGTCGGCGAGCGTGGGCACCGAGCACTACGAACCGTCGTTTCAGGCGGACACCTTGGAACTGCTTCGCAGCATTGACGAGGCGATCGATGGAATGTCGGTCCTGAGGAAGACGATTTTCAGGATGAACCGCTACGAACACAAGACTTACCAAGAAATCGCGGACGCGTTGATGATAAGTCCCAAGACGGTACAGTACCACATCTCCTGCGCCCTCGCCGAGCTAAGGAAACTTCTTTAGAGAAGCACCCTGCCGCGGATTATTAACGATTGCCGGCATTGACTGACAAAATATTTTAAAATTAAATGAATATATGAAAGCAAGAATTTTGTACCTGTTTGCCGCTGCGGCGGTGTGCCTTTGCTCCTGCAATACGGCCAAGAAGAATGTGGTTGATGTTGCCAAGTACCCTAACAGGGCTGAGATGATTGTAGCTCAGATGCATGATCCGGCCTCGAAATATGTTGTCGTGGCTTGCCACAGAGGCGACTGGCGCAACTATCCGGAGAACTCCATACCAGCCATCGAGTCCATCATCAGGATGGGGGCTGACATCATGGAACTTGACCTCAAACTCACCAAGGACAGCGTTCTTGTGCTTTCGCACGACAAGACAATCGACCGCTGCATGAACGGAAAAGGGCTTGTCAGCGACTACACTCTGGAGGAACTTAAGAAGTTCAGACTCAAGCGCGCGCACGGTGTGGTGACCGATTCACTGCACATCTGCACCCTCCGCGAGGCTTTGGAGTGCTGCAAGGACCGCATCTGCGTGAACGTGGATCAGGGCTATGAATATTACGATCTGGTGCTCGCCCTAACCGAGGAACTCGGAGTCACTGACCAGATTCTGATCAAGGGCAAGAAGCCTGTGGCCGAAGTCGCCGCGAAGATGGACGCACACGAGCGCAATATGATGTATATGCCTATCATTGACATCCAGAAAGAGGCCGGAAAGGCTCTTTTCAATGAATATATGGAGACTGGCACCGTGCCTCTTGCCTATGAGGTCTGCTGGAAGAAACTGACCCCTGAGGTAGAGGATTGCTTCAAGAAGATCATCGACTCCGGATCAAAACTCTGGGTCAACACCATCTGGGGAAGCCTCTGCGGCTATCTGGACGACGACAAGGCTCTTGATTGCGGCGACCCTGCCCTCATTTACGACCAGGTGATCGCCTTTGGCACCACTCTTATCCAGACCGACCGCCCGGAGCAGCTGCTTACATATCTCCGCAGCAAAGGATTGCACGATTAGAAGCCATCATAATATTCATAGATAATGGCTTCATTTCTCGATTTTTTCAGAATAAGCGCTCCTTCCGCCGCAAAGGTGGCTCCGGAGAATACTGACAAGATCTGGAAACGCTCTCGTTTCCAGTCCTTCATCGCCATTACGTTCGGCTATGCGCTCTACTACGTGTGCCGTATGTCGATGGGCGTGATGAAACAGCCGCTGATTGATGCCGGACTGCTTAACGCGACACAGCTCGGTATCATCGGCGCGTGTCTTTACTGGACCTACGCCGTGGGCAAGTTTGTCAATGGATTCCTGGCCGACGGATCCAACGTCAAGAGGTTTATGGCCACGGGACTTGTCTTGTCGTCCGCCGCGAACCTCATCATGGGAGTGCTCGGAGCCACGGCTGTGAGCGCCGGCATCAGCAGTTCCGTGATATTCATTGTGTTTGCCATCATGTGGGGCATGAACGGTTGGGCGCAGTCAATGGGCGCTCCGCCTTCCATTGTCACCCTGTCAAGATGGTTCCCGCTCAGGATACGCGGCACTTATTACGGATTTTTCAGCGCCTCGCACAACATCGGAGAGGGTCTCTCGTTCATATTCGTAGGCTCCATTGTCGCCGCCTTCGGTTGGAAATGGGGCTTCTTCGGAGCGGCCTGCGCAGGACTTCTGGGAGTGCTTCTGATTCTTTTCTGGCTTCACGACACGCCTGAGAGCAAGGGACTTCCATCCATTGAGGAACTCTCCGGAGAGGAGACCAGAAAGCCGGCTGCGGAAGAGTCCTCCGAGTCTGACGAGACCAGGGCCATGGAGACCAGAAAGATCCAGAAGGCGGTTCTCCGCAATTCCGGAGTGTGGATTCTGGCTCTTTCCAGCGCGTTTATGTACATGAGCCGCTATGCCATCAACGAATGGGGCACTATCTTCCTTCAGGAGACTTATGAATATGAACTCAAAGCCGCCGCTGCGATCATCGGCATCAATCCAATCTTCGGAGTGTTGGGAACCGTCCTTTCCGGCTGGCTGTCCGACAAGGTGTTCAAAGGCGACAGGAAATATCCCGCCTTCACCGCCGGCGTCCTTGAGGCCATATCCCTTTACTTGTTCCTGTTTGGAGGTGGACGTCACTTCACGCTCATCCTTTCTATGGTTCTGTTCGGAATCGCCATCGGTGTGCTGATCAGTTTCCTTGGCGGCCTGATGGCCATTGACCTTGTTCCGAGAAAGGCTGCGGGAGCCGCGCTCGGCATCGTCGGTGTCGCTTCCTACGCCGCCGCCGGTTTGCAGAACGTAGTCACGGGACTCCTTCTGGACAACAACACGGTAGAGGCCGTGAACAAACTCGGCGAGACCGTGACCAAGCACGATTTCACCTACGTCAGCTGGTTCTGGCTCGGAGCCGCCGTGATCTCTTTCCTCCTCCCGATGCTGAACTGGCGCCGCAAACAGCAGGAGATATAAAAGACTTCATTCGGAGCAACATAAGAGAGGGGTGGCCAAGATTGGTCACTCTTCTTTTTTTGCGATGAATGGTTTTGACGCTTGGCAAGCACGGGATGTTGATTGCAATAATCAATGCAATGTGTTGCAATTACTAATACAATGTTTATTGCCCCGGTTCTTTTCAGAAAATGGCGGCATTATTCGATGCAAGCCGGGAATTATTCGTAAATTTGCGGTTCGCTAATCGATGGACTATGACAGAGGACGGAAAGATAATCATCAAAGGAGCTAAGGTCAACAACCTAAAGGACATCACTGTTGAGATTCCGAGGAACAAACTTGTGGTGGTGACCGGCATTTCCGGGTCAGGGAAGTCTTCATTGGCTTTCGACACGCTTTTCGCCGAAGGACAGAGACGTTTCGCCGAGAGCTTGTCCTCTTATGCGCGACAGTTCCTGGGCAGGATGAGCAAGCCGGACGTGGAGTCCATAGAAGGCATCCCGCCGGCCATCGCGATCGAGCAGAAGGTCAATGTCAAGAATCCTCGCTCGACCGTCGCCACGACAACCGAAATCTACGACTACCTCCGCATAATCTTCGCCCGCATCGGCCGGACATATTCCCCGATCAGCGGCAAAGAGGTTAAATGTCACAGCGTCAATGACGTGATGGCCAGCATTTTAAGTGGCGATTCCAAAACGGCGTATATTCTTACTGACCTGAACTGGTCTGGCAGGGAGGACAAGGTCGAGCTGATGCTCCGCCTTAAGGAGGAGGGATATTCCCGATTCTTCGGTGATGACGGCATCATCCGTATCGAGGACATAATGAGGATGGCGGACAAAGGCGAATACCCTGAGCATCTGGATTTGCTCATCGACCGCCTCAAACTTCCGGTTTTCAAGGAGTGTCTGCCATATTCGGAAGACGGCACACCGTGGTCGCAGAATGATTGGGAGGATCTCCAGACCAGGCTTCGCTCGTCGATTGACACGGCGTTCAGGGTGGGGGAGGGCAAACTCATCCTCAGAAAGGACAATTCTGTGGAGGAATATTCCAACCGCTTTGAACTTGACGGAATGACATTCCGCCAACCTGATGAATATCTTTTCTCGTTCAACAGTCCTCTTGGAGCATGTCCTGTCTGCGGAGGGCTCGGAAAGATCATAGGGGTCAGCGAGGATCTCGTGATTCCGGACAAGACCAAAAGCATCTACGACGGAGCGATCGCTTGCTGGAAAGGGGAGTCTATGGGCTGGTTCAGGGATCATCTGATCAAGGTCGCACCACGTTACGGGATTCCGATTTTCGAGTCGTATTGCAACCTGTCGCAGAAGGTCAAGGACATCATCTGGGATTCCCACAGCGTAGAGGGTGACGATGATTCACTTGTCGGCATCAACGAGTTCTTCAAGTGGGTGGAGTCCCAAAGGTACAAGATCCAGTACAAGTATATGCTCAGCCGTTTCTCTGGCCGTACCACTTGTCACGCCTGCCACGGCACGAGGCTCCGCCCTGAGGCGTTGTACGTGAAAGTCGGCGGTAAGACGATAGCGGAGCTCCTTGACATGAACATTGATGAGCTGCTGGATTTCTTCTCTTGCCTGAAATTGACTGAATATGAGACATCCATTATCCGCAAAGCTGTCGAGGAGATAGTCTCACGCCTGAAATACATCAAGGATGTCGGTCTGGCGTACCTGACCTTGAGCCGCGCCTGCAACACCCTTTCCGGAGGAGAAAGCCAGAGAATCAATCTGGTTACGGCTTTGGGCAGCTCGCTGGTAGGCTCCATGTACATTCTGGACGAGCCGAGCATCGGCCTTCATCCCCGTGACACCGAGCGGCTTATCGGGGTTCTGCGCAAACTTCGCGACATCGGCAACACCCTTGTCGTGGTCGAGCACGATGAGGAGATCATCCGCGCGGCCGATGTGCTGATCGACATGGGACCGTACGCCGGAGTGAACGGCGGACAGATTGTCTTCCAAGGGAAGATCGGAGACAATGTCCCTGCCAAGGTCATGGACAATTCCCTGACGCTTCAGTACCTGACCGGAAGAAAGCCACGCTACGTCAGGGAAAAGCATCCGTGGACATATTCAATCACGGTGGAAGGCGCTCAGGAGCACAATCTTAAGAATATAGACGTGAAGTTCCCGCTGGGTGTGCTTACCGTGGTCTCCGGAGTCAGCGGCAGCGGAAAGTCCTCTCTCGTCGGGGACATCCTCTACCCGGCGCTATACCGCATGATCAACCAGACCGGCGACCTTCCGGGAATATTCCGAAAAATCTCCGGCAACACCGACCGCATCAAGAATGTTGAATATGTCGACCAGAACCCGATAGGGAAGAGTTCCCGGTCCAACGCCGTGACCTATCTCAAGGTTTACGATGACATCCGCAAGCTCCTGGCCGATCAGCAGTACGCCAAGATCAACGGTTACACCCCGTCCTTCTTCTCGTTCAATCAGGACGGCGGGCGATGCCCGGAATGTCAGGGCGACGGTTTCGTGCGCATCCCGATGCAGTTCATGGCCGACGTGACGATGGTCTGTGAGACGTGTGGCGGCAAGCGTTTCAAGCCGGACATCCTTGAGGTCCGTTTCAAAGGCAAGAACATCGATGACATCCTGAACATGAGCGTCGAGGAGGCGATCTCGTTCTTCGGCTCGCAGACGGAGGAACTCTCAAAGCAGATTGCCCGGAAACTCCAGCCGCTTGTCGATGTGGGACTTTCCTACATAAAGCTTGGACAGAGTTCGTCAACCTTGTCTGGCGGAGAGAGCCAGAGGATCAAGCTGGCCTGGTTCCTGTCCAAGAACGAGGACGACCCCGCCAGCGGCAGGAAAAAGATTATGTTCCTGTTTGACGAGCCGACGACCGGACTGCACTTCTACGATGTGGAGAAACTGCTGAAAGCCTTTGATTTCCTGATCCGCAGCGGTCACACGGTGATTGTTGTGGAGCATAATCTGGATGTCATCAGAGCCGCCGACTGGGTCATTGACCTTGGACCCGAAGCCGGAGACAACGGCGGCCAGGTGGTCTTCGCCGGCACTCCGGAGGAAATGATAAAGAACGGACAGTTCTGGACGGCGAAGTATCTGCGTTGACTTCCTGAAAAATGAGCCGATGCCGGATTATTTCTGCCTGACACGTGACGCATAGTGCCCTGGAGTCTCGCCGAAACGGGATTTGAACACTGTGATGAAGTAGCCGGGAGTTTGGAATCCGGTCTGTTCGGCGATTTCGGCTATTGACAAGGATGTCTCCTTCATCAGCGAGCACGCTTTCTTCATCCTCATCGTCTTGATGAGTTCCACAGGAGTCTTGCCGGTCAGTGTCTTCACTTTCAGGTGAAGGTTGCCGCGAGAAAGGCACACATTCGCAGCCAAGGATTCCACGGAAAATTCCGGATTGGAGATATTCTTCTCCACGCAGGCCAGCACAGATGACAGGAACGCCTCCTCCTGAGGCTTCAGGTCGTATGATAAGTCCACAAGCATATTCAACTTTGTCTTCTGTACTTTCTCTTCATACTCCTTTGTCAGCCGCTCGATTTCCTGTTTTTTCTCTAGTTCCTTGTTTTTCAGGATTTTGAGGAGCAGCACTGCCGCTGCTCCGGCAAGCGCCAGCATAAATACCACTCTGGCCAATGTGCTTTTGTACCACACAGGCCTGACAGTTATCCTTAATATTCTAGGAGTGCCGCACCATATCCCGTCACTGTTGGCCGCTTTGAGCCGGAAGATATATTTCCCTTTGGAGAGGTTGGTGTATGTGGCTTCCCGTCCACGGGCTGTGTTCCATGTCTTGTCAAAACCATCAAGCATGTACTCGAACGAAGTCGTGCTTCCGGAGATCATGTCCGGGCATGAGAAACGGAAGGTTATAGAGTTCTGCCAATGCCTTAATGTTATGTCCTCCGTGAGCGAGATGTTCCGCTTCAATATTCCAGACTTGTCCTCTGGTTTGATGCTTATATTGTTGACGGTCAACTCTTCGATGTTCGGCCTGAATGTCTCTGTGTTTACGGATATGTCTTTGGGATCGAACACCTCCACACCGTTTGTGCCGCCGAAATACATCGTGCCGGATGGATCTTTGCAATGTGCGCAGGTGTTGAACAGGCTGCATCTCAGCCCGTCATCCTTGTTGTAGGTCCTGATTGTCCCTGTTTCCCTTATGTAGCGGCATAGACCGTTGTCCGTGCTTACCCACAGGTTTCCGTCGTTGTCTTCTTCGATTCCCCTGACGGTGCTTGCCTGAAGCCCTTGAATATATTCAATCTCACCGTCACCGGATGCTGATTCCCTGTAGGCGATGAGACCGTCCAGCGTTCCTATCCACATTGTCCCGTCCTCCGTCTCGTAGAGGCACTGGACCTGGACTATGCCATCAAGGGTTGCCGGTGTGACATCCTTCACTGAGTTGTCTTCCGAAATCCGGTACACAATCAGATGCTCCTTGGCTCCGTTCCACAGTCTGCCGTGGCTGTCCTTGTACAGGCTCAGGACACGGATAAGTTTGTCTTTTGTGGGTGGGTCCACCTGCTTCGAGACATCACGTCGCGGGTCGTAGAGGTATAGTCCAACAAGGGCTCCGAGCCAGAGTTTACCGTTGGCCGCTCTTGTTATTGACATCGCGTCAATAGGAGTTTTCAACAATTTGGTCCCGCCGGTTCTCAGGTCTATGCGGTGCATTCCATCCACTTCGGCTCCGGTGTAGGCATATTTCCCATCCTCACTCAAGCATATCGTTCTTACGTTGTTCAGTTCATAATGGAATCTTTTTCCTGTCTCAGGAAAATACCTGTCAAGTCCGTTGTATCTGGTTCCTGCCCATATGGCTCCTTGCTCATCATAATGGAGAACCGTGATGATTTCATCGGAAAGAAGCCGGTCCGCCATGGCCAAAGGCTTGAACTTGTCGCGTTTCTTGTTCCAGTATTTGACCCCGGCAAACTCGGTTCCTATCCACATGCCTCCCGAAGAGTCCAGAAACAAACTTCTTATGTTTTTGTCTTTCATTTCATTGAAACTTGATCTGTGGACGCACGTGTCATCCTTTAAGATCATGAGTCCACGGTCACTGCCTACCCACAGTTTCCCTTCGGAGTCGTACGCCAGAGAGAACACCTCGTGCCAACCGTTCTGACCGACGTCAATTTTTCTGAATGAGCCGCCGGCAGCGTCAGCCAGTATCAGCCCGGCTCCTTTAGTCCCGATATAATAGCGTTCGTTTCCGGCCGGAAGAGGTACTACGCCGAATCGTGGAATCTTGAAAGGTTCATACTTGCGGCATAAAGTACCATCTTTCACGTGAAGGGTCTCTATCATCTTCCATCTCGTGCAGATTATTATGTTGTCGCCGTCACGGCATGCCGAATAGAACACAAAAGGTTTCCCTTCAATCTCGAATATGGTTGATGTTCCTTTATCCTTGTCGTAAATATATGAAGCGTTCCTCGTAGACACAAGAAACTGATCTTCGTCAATCTGTACCATGTCTTCCACCGAAACCGCTCCCGGAATGTCCACTTTCCTGAACGCGTCAGCCACGGCATCGTAGTATGCCAGTCCGTTTGACGTGCACACCCAGATCCTGTCGCCGTCATCCATCAGTACCTTATGCAGGCTGTTGCTAGGCAACGAGGTCTCGTCATCATGAATATGCCGGTATGTGTAGATGTCATGCCCGTTGAACCGGTTCAGGCCGTCATTGGTGGCGAACCAGATTGTACCGCATGTGTCTTGACAGATGTCAATCACGGAATTGTACGACAATCCGTTTTCGACAGTGTAGTCAGTGTACCTCAGTTCTGTCCTTTGTGCCTCCGTCTGCCATCCACAGACCAACGCCGACATGAGCATGGCTGTTATTTTCATCCACTTGGAATCCATCTGAATTATTAACGTTTTATATTTGTGTGGCCTGTTATTTGGCCTTTCATGACACTAAGTTACAAAATTATAATTTTATCTAGGTATCTTGTGACAAATCTGTAATTGTTCTTGATTTTAAATTTATACATTTGCGGTTGCGTTCAGGGCGAGTACCCGAGCGATAAGACAACGTAATCGATAACAATCAAAACTATAATCATGAAATGTAAGTTGATTTCTTTCGCATTGACGATGCTGTGCATGTTGAATGCGGCTGTCTCCTGTGACGGTGCTTCCGGAACGAAAGGGGGAGACAACATCAAACCTGAGGATGTCAAGCCGGGCGATCCTATCGTCGCTGTTGACGGGAAAGTCCGTTTCTATGTCGACATCGATGGCTCCGCTTCCAGACTTCAGACCGGAATCTCCAAGGATGCGATTCTCGAAAAGGCTTCGGCTGTCTATGTGAACGGAACGAAGTATGACCTGACGGCGGATGACTCCGGAGCCCTTTATGCCGATGTGCTGGAAAACGCGCGGGGAACTTACCGGGCTTCCCTTTCCTTGGCGGATGCTCCGGATTGGTTTGACGGAACTCCTGCCACCATCACTGTCCCTACCGGCCAGTTCTGGACCGAGGGGGATCCTCTTCCGGGGTTCCCGATGTATGGAACCTACTCCGAGGCGACCGGCAACAAATTGTTCATGAACGATGCATTGGGAGTCCTGAATCTGAAAATCAACGGTTCAGGTTCGGTTGTGTCTGTCAAACTTCTTTGTGACGGAACCGCGATGTCAGGTATATTCCTGAAAGACGGAGACAAGTTCATCCCATCCGAAAAGACAAATGACTATGTTGTCCTGAATTGTACCAACGGTGGCGCGGGTGTTCCTATGGGAAGTTCGTTCAACATCTGCCTTGTGCCGGGTGAATATAAGAATGCGGTGCTGGTTGTCTGCGATTCACAGAGACGTGTCATGCGCGTTCCCCTCGACCTTGATGTAAAGTCAGGGGATTTCATCACCAAGGAGGTGACATATTCGTCCGACAACAATGTTCTTTGGTATGAAGGTTTCGACCTTTGCGTCTGGGGCGGCAACATAATGGGAGGCTCCGGCTCATTCGGATTCGCCCCGAAGGCCGGTGAGACGAACAATGATTCCGGAGCGGAACTGGATGGTGATGAATATGCCCTTGAGACTGTCGGCTACAACGTCGGAGGAACTGGATACATCCAACCTGATGTCTGGAACGACATCAACGGAAAGACCGTCGGAGCGAAGCACAGAATGTCGGACAACTATATTGCCAGCAGGAACTTCTCCGGCTATAAGTACCTGTTCAGGGCGCGTGAGTTCCCTGGGATGATGGCAGTGTCCTATAATGTGGGCACTCGCGGCATTCTGGCCACACCGAATTTCAGCAATATCGACGGATTCCGCAAGATAAAGATAACCGTACGTTTCCGTCCGCTTGCCGGATTCGATGATGATTTCCTTGCTTCCGTCACGAACGGAGGCATGGTCGAGTCTGCCACATTGGACGGAAAACCGTTGAGTCTCAAGAGCTGCGTCTATAAGGCAGCGGCCAGCGAGGCGATAGTCTCCAAGAGCAGTGTCGATGTTCCGTCATCCATGATGGCGGCGCAGGGATGGCAGACACTTGAACTTGTCGTGCGCAAGGCGACTGACGCCACTTACCTTCATTTGTGCGGCAACTCAACCGCCAATGTGAACGGGGCGCATGGCTTCGTTGTGGATGAGATCGAGGTCACAGATCTTGGCAAGGACATCGAGAGAGCGAGCCTCAGGGTTCTGTACTGGAACATACAGAATGGAATGTGGTCCGATCAGGCCAATGACTTCGCCAACTTCATCGAATGGGTGAAGCGCTATGATCCGGATGTCTGCGTCTGGTGCGAGGCTTCGTCTATATATAAGGACAACACCTCCACAAAGGCTGATGATTCCGAGAAACGCCTTCCTTCAGGTTGGCCCGAGGTCGCGAAGAAATACGGACACCAGTATTACGCCATCGGCGGAAAGAGGGACAATTATCCTCAGGTGATAACATCCAGATACCCTGTCGAGACATTGCTGAAGATCACGGACACCGAGACGGAGGGAAAGCCGATCTCCCATGGCGCGGCTATCCAGCAGGTCAGTGTGAATGGGAAGAAATTGAACATCGTGACCCTGCACACATGGCCTCAGGCTTACGGCTTCGGGGTCAAGACACCGAATCAGGAAGCGAGCAAGGCGAACAACGAGGGCGACAAGTACCGTGAATATGAGATCAAATATATTCTTGAGCACACTGTAAACGCTTCTGAATACGCCTCCCAGACGGATTGGCTGATGATGGGTGACTTCAACTCTCGTAACATCACCGATAATAAGTTCTATAATCTGGATGAGAATTCTACCGCTTTCCTTTGCCAGAACGCTATCAGGGACAATTCCGACATGGTGGACATCATCGGCCGGACATATCCGGGATTTCTTGTCTCCACGACAGCTGGAAACGCCCGCATAGATTATATGTATGCCTCACCGTCGATGTTCGCGAAGATAAGAAACGCCATCACGGTCATTGACTCCTACGCCACCCCTGTGGTTGATTCCAAATACGGAACAGGGTACTACAACCCGTCTGACCATAGGCCTATCCTCGTTGATTTCGAGTTTTAATGTTCTTGATATTATTAAAGTTAAATTAATATGCTAAAAAGCTTCATTAAAATTTCCTTGCTGCTCGCCGGCGTGCCGCTGCTTGCCTGCGCCTGCGGGAAGGATGAAGGGAACGGTGTCAGGGACGAGTACATCTCGGTGTACCTCTCCAAGGATGCCGAAGAGCCCGTGACCGAGCTTTCCGTGCCGTGCGCCGGAGGTGAGTTCGACCTGTATGTGAAGTCAGACATTGGCTTCACCACATTCTGGCAGGACGACAAGACTACTCCTTGGGTTTCGGTCAAGTCCGTGGATGCGGACGGAGACTGGTCGGTCATCCGTCTTGATGTTTCTCCTATCTCCAGCAAGTGCTACTACACCAGAAGGACCGGTACGTTGACACTCAACGCTCCAGAGAGATATTTCGGAACGTTCATCACGCTGCACCAAGGACTTGCCGCAAGATTGTCTTCTGATTTCAGCTGGCTGAAGTACGGAAGCGCCGACCCGTTCGACACCTCCCGCGAGCAGCAGTTCCAGAAATGGACGGGCACATCTCAGAAATGGGAATCCACAGCCTACACAGAGGATGGTGTGCAGGCCTGCTACGGGAAATATGGCTGGTTCTACATCGGTGACACTAAGGGAACCAAGGCCGACATCATCACTCCTTATGTGAACGGATTGCAGAAGGACTCCCTTCTGATGGTGTCGTTCAAGGCCGTGGCCTACACCTCTGAGGACGGCACACCGGATCTGGGCAAGCTAAGGTTCGAGGTTCTAGGCGGCGGAGTCATCATGGACTACGCGGAGGAAGGCAGGACTTACATGGACATTGACCTCAACAATTTCAGTGTAGAGGATCCAGCCAATGTAGCCAAGACCATGTGGAATGTGAAGACATGTGCCTACAATGTGTTCCTGATAGCGACGGAGAAGAGTCCGTTCACCGGTGACACGCAGATTTGCCTGACGACTCCGGACGGGAACGGAAAACCTAACAGGGTCGCGTTGGACGGCATATATATTCGTAAATACACAATCAACGAGAAGGTGCAGGACGAGGATGTATTCAAGGCGAACGGCGGAAGCGGACTGGACCGCATCACTGCCGGTCTGCCGGGAGAAGAGTCTGATAAAACGGAAACGCTATGATGAAATACAGATTTATGGTAATCGCCATGGCGCTGTCTATGGCATTGTTCTTCCTGCCGGCGGTGCCTGCCGTTTTCGCGCAGGATGCTGGTAAGGTCAAGGTGTCCGGAACCGTTCTGGACACGACCGGAGAACCGCTTGTCGGGGTCGGTGTGGTCATCAAGGGAACGAAGACCGGAGTGTTCACCGACATTGACGGAAAGTTCACGATCACTGCCGACGCCAACGCTGTCCTCGAAGTCTCTTCCATGGGCTTCGTCACCGAGAACGTGAAAGTCAACGGAAAGAGCAGCATCACGGTCAGGCTCAAGTCTGACTCCACCATGTTGGATGACGTTGTCGTCATCGGTTACGGTTCTGTCAAGAAGCAGGATCTCACAGGTTCTGTGACAAACGTGCAGATGAATGACATCAAGTCAGCCCCGGCGCAGTCCGTGGACAATGCATTGCAGGGGCGTATCGCCGGAGCGGACATCATGTCCACATCCGGTGAGCCGGGAGCCACCACGACAATCCGAATCAGGGGCTCGCGTTCCATCACGGCCTCCAACGAACCTCTTATTGTTGTGGATGGCATCATCGATGCGATACATGACCTCAATGACATCAACGCCGAGGACATCGCATCCCTCTCCGTGCTGAAGGATGCATCCTCCACCGCCATCTATGGCTCCAGAGGATCAAACGGTGTCATCATCATCACGACCAAGGCGGGTATGGGAAGCAAAGGAAAACCGAACATCAGTTTCAAGGCTGACATGGGATTCTCACAGCTTCCGAGCCGTCTGGACATCATGAACGCATCTGAGTTTGCGATTTACAGAAACGACCTGGCCTCCTTCGGCGCTGATCAATACCATCCGGGACTCTCCATCTCCACTCCTATGGAAGACAATGTCTACAAGGATCCACTCTCGATGACAGGTACGGACTGGACAAAGGAAATAACACGCACGGCTCTTTACCAGAACTATTCCCTGTCTCTGACGGGCAAGACTGACGCCGGGAGTTACTACTCGTCATTCTCCTACAATGACTCCGAAGGTATCATCAAGGACAGCGGACAGAAACGTTTCACTGGACGTATCAAACTGGACCGCCAGCTCTTCAAATGGATGAAGGTAGGCTACAACGGTTCTTACACCTGGCGCCACAACGATGAGACCAAGTCTTCGATCGGCGGCACTTCATGGTGGGGAGCGGCGCAGTACCTCAGCCCTATGCTGAAGCCTTCGGACATTGAGAACTCTTTGTACAATGGTGGGCAGAAATACAACAACCCTATCGCGGTCATCAACCTCAACACTCACTATTTGGAGCGTCACTCAATGAACCATGCGTTCTCGGCGGAGATCACCCCTGTCAAGAACCTTACCGTTAAGAGCATCCTTTCATACTATCTATACCAGAGGCACACCTATCGTTATTACAGCGGTCAGCTTCCGGCAAAGGCCGAGAATCAGGGAGGTGACGCATACAGGGCGGAGTTTGACGAGAACTCGATCTCCAACGAGACCACGGCTTCATATTCATTGAAGACGAAGAGCGGCCACTCGCTGACGCCGATGGTCGGTTTCTCTGCCTACCGCTACGCCGCGCACAACTTCACGCTTTCCGGCTCCGGCTATATGGATGACGCTGTGCTTTGGAACAATATGACTGCCGTTCAGGACAAGCAGACGTACTCGGCGGGCACATCCTTCTCCAAGAAGACCAAGATGTCAACATTCGCCAGGCTTGACTACAATTTCAAGTCAAGGTACTACATCACAGCCACAGGGCGTTATGACGGTGCGTCTAACTTCGCCGCCAACAGCAAATGGGCATTCTTCCCGTCCACGGCGTTGAGATGGAATGTCGCCAACGAGCCTTTCATGAAGAATGTAGGTTGGGTGGATGACCTTGCTCTCAGAGCCAGCTACGGTATCACCGGAAACGACGCCATCAGTTCCTACCAGTCGCTTGCGGCCATCAACATCATAACCAGCGGCTACCTCTTTGACGGCTCGCAGCCAGCGGCGGCATACAGAAGCCGTCTGGCTTCACCTGATCTGACTTGGGAGAAGACAGCGTTGGCGAACCTTGCGTTGGACGTGTCCCTGTTCAAGAGCCGTCTTAATCTTACCGCAGAGGTTTATACGTCCAAGACCACAGACCTTCTCCTTTCGGTTCAGCAGCCTACTCAGACAGGTTATTCATCCCGGCTCACCAACATCGGAAGGACATCCAACAAGGGTGTGGAGCTTTCGATAGAATCAATGAATATCGCCAACAAGAATTTCCAGTGGTCCACGAACTTCACGATCTCGCACAACTCACAGAAAGTGGAGGACATCGGCTCCGAGGATTTCGTGACGGCTTATTCATCACCGGGAAACAATCCTTACATGATGTATGGTTATGTGAAGGGCTATCCGTTGAACTCCCTGTGGGGATTCAAGTATGGCGGCACGTGGAAGAGCGCCGAGGAGATTGAACGCAACAAGGTGACCAAGACTTACGCCAATCCGGGTAATGTCGTCGGAGGCGCGAGGTACTACGACATCGACCACAACGGCACACTTGACCAGAACGACCTTGTCTATCAGGGCAATGCGGATCCGTATCTCTACGGCGGCCTTCAGAACAACTTCTACTGGAAAGGGCTCAGGCTTGGAGTTTATCTCACATATTCGCTTGGCGGCAAACTGTATAACTTCAGCGAGTTCTATATGGCGGGCTCAACATTCACGAACCAGTACCGTTATATGCTTGACTCATGGCATCCGGTACGTAATCCGGAATCCGACATTCCGCGCGCCGGAGCCAAGACGGACGCCGCCCTTGCGAGCGACTTCATGATCCACGACGCATCGTACCTGCGACTCAAGAACATAAGTCTCGGCTATACCTTGGATCTCAGCAAGTTCAAGGCCTTGGTCAAGGATGTGACCTTCACCGTCAGCGGTGAGAACCTCTATCTTTGGAAGAAGTACAACGGCTTCGATCCGGATGTCTCATCATCAGGAACTTCGTCAACTCTGCGGCGACTGGACATCGGTGCGTACCCTAAGGCCCGCACAGTGATATTCAGCATTCAGGTAAGGTACTAAAAGATGAATATGATCATGAAACATAATATTTTGGCAATAGCGGCCGCAATGGCCGTGTCGGGAATATTCCTAAGCGCATGCTCGCTTGACGAGGACACCTCATCGCTCTACACTCCGGAGAACTATTTCGCGAGCAAGGCGGAGTGCCAGTCAGCGGTCAACGCCTGCTATATTCCTATTAAATCCATCTACACCTACACGTATTTCCTTGCGACGGAATGTTGTACGGATGTCATTTACTGTGGTTCGGGAACTCTTGACGCCAGGGCTGACATATCTCCTGCCGTTCCTCGCTTCGGCCAGACCGTGTGGACCCAGGGCTATCTTGGAGTGCAGCGGTGCAATTTCGCCATAGCCGGCATCGAGGCCAGCAAGGCCATCACCGAAGAGGCCAGAGTCGAGCTTCTCTGCGAGGCCAAGACTCTCCGCGGATTCTATTATCTCACCCTGACCAACTTTTTCGGAGACTGTCCTTTCTATTTCGACGATGTGACCGACAACGCTGTCATGAAGAGAATAGCATCCCTTCCGAGAATGGATGCCAAGGCCACAAGGGATTCCATAATCGTGGATTTGCAGAAGATCGCTCCGAGAGCCTCGCAGACCCGTACCAGCGACAATGAGGGGCATCGCCTCGGAGCCGCCTGCGCATATATGATCATCGCGAAATGCGCGATGTGGAACAAGGAGTGGAATGTCGCCGTCGATGCCCTCAAGGAACTTGAGAAAATCTATGGCAAACTTTCGGATTACGACCTTGAGGAGAACGTCATGTTCCGCAACAAGAACACACCGGAGTCGATCATGGAAGTCCAGCACACCTACACTCAGGGAGGTCTGACCTATACCTCCAACCTGGCCTGTGTGTGCATGCCGACAAGAAAGACCACCAACGGTGTGACCACGTTTGACGGAGTCTCCATCCCTGAGCTTGGCAGCCAGTGTACTACATGGGCCGCCGCCAGACCCAACGTGTTCTTCTGCCAGGGACTTCAGACAAAACTAGGCAAGGACAAGAGAAAATCCCTCAACATGGCTTGGGAATATGACGGACATCCGTTCAACAGCGTCAACACACGCCCTTGGATGGGGCCTAAGTTCTGGTGTCCCGACATGCAGGGAACGGCGGACGGCAACAACTACAAAGTGTTCCGTTTTGCGGATGCCTTGCTGATGCTGGCCGAATGCTACAATGAACTCGGCGATGACGCAACGGCCGTGGAGTATCTGAACCAGACTCGCAACCGAGCCGGGCTTGGCGACTACACCTACCGTACAAGCGCGCGTCTTCAGGACGAGATCCGCAACGAACGCGCGAGAGAACTTTTCGGGGAGTTCCAGAGAAAGTTCGATTTGGTACGTTGGGGAATATGGTATCAGGCGGTCACGGATTACACTGACTACCAGCGGCTTCTTGACAATCTTGTGCCTTGCAGGGAATACTATCCTATTCCTGACAAGGAGGTCGTATATTCCGGCAATGCGCTCGATAACGACGAGTATAAGAAATATGGACTATAATAGAAATATGTTATGAACAGAATATCAATTAAATCCATAACGCTTTTCCTGTTGGCCGCGGCTTTCGCCGCCGTCGGCTGCAACAACACCTTTGAACTGGACCTGCCATTGGCCGTGAACAGCAGGGCTCTTGATTTGGATGAGGCATCCGGTTCCACCCACATCCTTGTCTATGCTGACGGAGCCTGGACCGCCAAGTTCACCGAACCTGTGGAATGGGCGTCCCTTGACCGTGTGAGCGGATCCGGCAACTCTGAACTTGTCCTGACATACGCCGCCAACTACGGTATCTCCAGGCGGTTGAAAATCGCTTTGGCGAAAGGTGAATATGCCGACACGATAGCCATCAATCAGAAAGGAACCCTCTCCGATCCGGAATTGACATGGGGCTGTGATTCCCTTTCGTTCAACAAGACCGCCGGAAAGGCTTCAATCGCCGTGTCCACCAACCTTTATTATTCACTCCGGAATGTGACTTCGGAGATTTCTTGGATAACCGAAGGAGCAGACTGGATCTCGGATGTGAAGTTTGACGGCAAGAATGTCAGTTTTGCGGTCTCGGAGAACAATTCCGGAGCGAGAAGGCGGGCCAACCTTGATTTCAAGGTCGCTATCCCAGGAAACAGCGAGACCGATGATGACGACAAACTCTTCAGAGTGCTTGTGTCGCAGGATTCAGAGGACGCCAAACTGGATTTTCAGGAGACGGACTATCTGAACGGCATCAAAGGCACGGCCTTCATTGACGTGGAGAACAACAGCGTCTGGACTTATGACGGCGCAGTCACATATTCAGTGGAATATGAGCCGGCAGTGAGCGCGGAAGACGCATGGATCTCCGGTCTCGACCTCACTGAGAAGAAACTTTCCTTCAAGATCGCCGACAATATGTCGGGAGACTTCCGCAAGGCAAGCATCAAGGTCCTTTTCAATGGCAAGCCTATCGCCGGGAAGACTGTGACGCAGGATGTTTATCCGGTTGTCATCGACTTTGACAAGCTGCGTGGCTATCCTGTCGGGACACTGGCCACCAGGGAGTTCATCGAGGGCTATGTGGTCAGCGAGCACGGAAGCGAGAACATCTGCCAAAACCCACAGACCGCACAGTTCAAGTTCGACATGACCGAAAACAGCAAGACTGCCGTCATCGAGTCTATTGACGGAAAGTACGGCTTCATGCTCAAGTTCGCGACGGCGGAGGACAACACTCTTCAGAGATATTCAAAAGTACGTGTCAAACTTCATGGCCTGACTCTTTCCAAACAGTCCGATCCTGAGTGCTTCACGCTTTCCGGCCTCACTGCTGAGAGCATAGTCTCCGCCGGCGACCCGAACCAGCGCGCGGTTCCTGTCAAGAAAAAGTCTGTGGCTGACCTTCAGGACTCCGACATCTACACATTGGTCGCTCTCCAGAACATGGAAATAGTGTTCAAGGACGGATGCTACACGAACTGTACTGATGGATATTCGCTGAAGACCTCATTCAACCCTGCCGGCGGCGGAAGTCCTCGTTGGGATGTGGCTCCGCTTCTTTTGACGGACAACGCCGGGAACACCATTTCCATGCTCACCAATTCCAAAGTGGATTGGAGGCGCGACGGCACCGGTGTGGCTCAAGGTTCCGGCACCTTCACGGGCATAATTGTGGCTGAGACTCTTGTCAGATATGGCGACCGTGGCCGTTATCAGATCCGGCCTATGGTTGAGAGTGACATCGCTTTGGATAATGCCGCGTTCTCCAAGACCCTTGTGGAATGGAACTGGAACGATGCCAAGAACGATGCCGTTCCCGAGATCGGAGATGGCACGATCTCCGGAGTGACGCTGGCTTTGACGCAGGATTATAATGCGTTGATTCCTAACAATGTCGCGACAAGCCGTACGGATGTGACATCGGGTACAGGAAACAAAGGTGTGGTGAACAATCAGGGTGCCTATTTCACAAGCACGTGGAAGGTCGGCTCCACATTCGACATAAGTTTCTCCACAGCCGGAATCTCAGGATCAAACCTTCAGTTCGGCTTCTCTTGGGGACACGGCAAGATGAACAACACAACGCTCAATGTTCCTTCGCACTGGCGGTTGCTTTACTCTGTTGATGGCGGGACAACGTTCACGGAGTTCGTGCCGATGGTCAAGAACCGTTCTCTTGTCTGGTGGGCGAACACTCCTGTTGACGTGGCTCCGGGCTACACAGACCATATGTTCAAACTTCCTCAGGATTGCTTCGGCAAGGACAAGGTGATAGTGCGTTTCCAGGTGGTTGACAATGTCTGCGACAAGGATCCCAAGGCGAACTCATCCACATGGGAGACCGCTCTGTCCATCGAGAAGGGCACGTTCACCACATCCAACAACCCTTTGAGGTTCGGCGCGATCACTGTCAGGTATAACTAATATTCATGATAGATATGAAAAACATAATAAGATATTCAAGTGTGCTTCTGGCTCTTGCCTCGATGCCGCTGCTTCAGTCGTGTGATTATGACGATGCCGCCGACATCGCTAAGGTCGAGCTTGGAAGCCCGGAAGGGGAGTATGTCATCAACGCTTCCGACACCACATTCACCATCCCGGTATATTCAAACGGCAAGTACCACATCGAGGTGCTTGACGGGGCGGACACTTGGCTGCATGTCACCGGAGAACCGTCCGAGACAGACGCGACTCTGACGCTGGCGTGCGATGTGAACGCAGAGTTCAAGAGAAAAGGAGCGCTGGCGCTGATCAGTGATGTGGATTCTAGAAAGGACACCATCGTCATCAAGCAAAAGGGCTGGCTTGCAGCTAAACTCGCAATGGACAACACCTCGATTGTCGCTGACGGAGCCGCCGGTGTAGTAAAGACAGTTGTCAACACCAACATCCCTTTTGACTACATGAAAGTTGAGAAGGAATATGCTGTTGAAGGTTCAGAATGGATTGAGAATGTGAATATTGTGGAGACCGGTGATGGCACGGGCAGCATGGAGTTCACTCTGAGCGGCAATCCTGACGCCGTGGCTCCACGCGCTGCCGGCGTGCTTTTCTCCTACACGGACGGATGGGGTGACAGAGTGTCGCTGCTGGTGAACCTGCTTCAGAAAAGCGCCAACAACACATTGGGTGAGGTTCTCTCTATGGACACTTTCATTGATAAGTACGCCACAGGCAAGCAGATCAACGATTATGTCATTCTCGAAGGCTATGTTGTCAGCAACACCGCCAGCGGCAACGCAGGAGCGAATGAGCAAAGGACTACCTCGGCCATCGACTATACGGTCTCCAAGAGGACGGTCTATCTGGAGGCACCGGATGGAAGCCGTGGCGTGTCTGTCCTTCTGTCGTCCGTCGAAGACAACATCTTCGAGCAGTACGACAAAGTGCAGATTCTCATGCACGGAACCGTGGCCAAACTCAAGGAAGAGCCTTTGCGCTGCGACATCACGGGCGTGAACAAAACCATGGTGACATCCCGCGTCTCCGGCACGAAATCAGACATCCCTGTGAAAGAAAGATTCATCAAGGATTTGACAGACAATGATGTCTACACTTACGTCACTTTGAAGGACGTTGAGTTTCCGGTCAGAAAAGGTTCTCTCGTACCGGTGAATGACGGCTACACGGCCGCCACCAACGCCAACCGTTTCTCTGAATATCCAAGGCTCGTCAGGGACATAAACGGCGACGACATCTACATGGTCACCAACACCGTGTGCACCTACAGAAGCGATGGAACACGCCTTCCTTACGGTTCCGGAAAGATGTCCGGAGTCATCGTGCATGAGGCATTCCCTCGCATGGATTGGAGAGACGGCGCCGACCCCGCCGAGATAGACGATGACCCGACACTTGCCAACATCGGACGTTACCAGATCCGTCACCAGAACAAGAGTGATGTCTGGGGACAGATGAAAGACAATTTTGAGGATGGCTTCTCCGCTCTTCTGACGGAGTACCGCTATTGGGTGCCGAACAAGGCTGACACCACGATGCGTCCTTCCTATGGCAAGAACGGCTGGATGGATCATACCTACAGCCGCAGGTACACTCGCTCAGAGGCAAAGGAATTCCTCAATGCCACTGATGTCCAGCATATGAGGAGCGGCCAGACTTTCTGTTATCTCGGCCCGGTCGGAAACGGCACCAATCCGCTGTTCCCTGCCGTTGACAAGAACAACACGAATGTCAATGGTTGCGGTATGATGCTCGACCTTGCCGAAGGGCGTGACCAGATCAGTCAGGATCTTGCCGATTTTGTCAGCTATAATCCAAACGGTACTGTTGAATGGGCCGGCCCGAACGCAAAGAACTCTGCTGTCAAGACCATTAATGGAACAGGCAGCAACTTCGGAAAAGGTTGGGTCACAAACACAACCTATACAGGCTACTACAACCAGTACTGGTGGGACGATGAGGATGATCGGCCATACGCCTGGCTGTTCAGTTTCTCTACGGCGGGATTATCCTCTGATGTCGTGTCCATGCAGGTTTCGATGATGAATCAGGATCAGAATTACTTTACTCCGAGATACTGGAAGGCCGAGTGGTCTCTGACCAACGACCAGTCGGCGGCCGCAGACAAGGATTGGCGTCTGATCGGTGAGTTCACCGTGCCGGATGTCTCTACATGGTCCAACACCCTTTTCTCATCGACGGTCGGATTCAAGCAGATCAATTTCGCTCTGCCACAGGAGATTCTCGGGCATGACAATGTGTATGTGCGTCTCTGCCCTGTCAACGACCTTTGCAGCGACGGCTCAGATTATGCCAACGCGCACATGAAAGAGAAAGAGTCCGGGACAGCCACCAATGTAATTGAATATTTCGCTATCCGTTACAACAAGTAGGATAGTCATCAATGTATGCGGAGAGCCGGCCGTGTCACCACAGCCGGCTCTTTCGCTTTTATTACCTTGGAATTGCCACTTCGATAGGCTCAGTGACCGGATTGGTTTGCCGTCAAGTCAGCCATACCTTGGATCGGTCGCTGAACTTGTCGAAACGCCGAAGTGCCGATGCGACCGACTACTCTTCACCTATAGTTGTCAGGCAGTAAGGCCCGGCGTAAATGATGGTTCCCTTGCCGAAAAGTGACTGTAACTCAGGTGCCTTCTCCAGTTTGGAGGTTTGTGTGATGATGGTCAGGGGCTTGTCGGAAGCCAAGGCCGCTTCTATGAGGCGCTCCGGTTCCTTGCCGTAGTCGGTGATCTGACGGCCGATGTAGGCGTCGATGTTCTCCGGCCTGTGGAGAAATACTGTGGCCACATCAGTGCCTTCAGGAACCTTGGCGCAGATTGCTCTGTAGCCGATGTACGGATTGATGTCCTTGACGACCGCGGAGGCGGAGAACACGGTCAGGAACAGGCTGGCTCCGAGAAGTATAGCCGGGATATTCCAGACTTTACGTTTGACGAGGAACCATGTTCCCAAAGCATTCGCCAAGGTCAGCAGTATGGCCCCGTTGATGACCGGGACTTCATGGGCGAAAGGATATTCATTCAAAAGGTCATCCACCGCCGGGATGTGCACTGCCCCGAAAAGAACAAGCAGCGCGGCCAGACCGATGATTGTGAATATGATAGAGAATATTCCGACAGACCATCTCATCCACCATCGCTCCCCGATGCGGTCGAGCGCGATCGGGAACAGATAGATGCAGAACGGGAAGACCGGCACAAGGTATATCGGAAGCTTGGAACTGAACGAGGACAGCATCGCTATAGTGGCGATGATCGTGCAGAGAAATAGAACTTCCAAGTCGGAACGCGCGGGAGCATATTCCTTTGCATGCGGTGCGATGTCTACCTTTGTGCCTTCTGTCACGAAAAGGTTGGTTCTCCTTGCAGGCAGCAGTGATGCAACAAAACTTCCGACCAGCAGCAGACAGTATGGTGCCAAACACCAGACAATCGTCACGAGGTAGAACCAGAACGGTTTGACATGGGTGAAGGCGTTGACAGCTCGCCCGACGGTCTGCTTGACCAGCAGGTTCTCGATGTACTCAGAGCCGCCCTCAAACCACACGCAGGACAGCCAAATGGCGGCAAGCCCAGCGATGATGCCCCAAGTCTTGAGCCCCAGATACTTGCCGAATCCTTTCCAGTCCCGTTTCATGGCGAGGAACACGGCGATTGCCAGCGGCGGCATCAGAAGCCCCACAGGCCCCTTTGTGAAAAGGGCAAGGAATATCCATACCGGAAGCATCGCAGAGTCCGATTTCCTGGTGCCTTCCCCTGTGTACATCCTGTAGAACGTCCAGAGAGCCAGCACGATGAACAGGCACATCAGCATGTCCATCCTCAGCACTATCATGGTTCCGAGGAACATCACGCACGTCAGTGTCATTCCGGCCAGCGCCATCCTGTCCATCACCGGCTTGCCTTTCATCACCCACTTGTCCATGATCCCGACGATGCCGAACGCCGGAATCAGCGAGAACATTGAAAGCGCGAGGCAACTGTGATGCCCGAACAGCAGCCTGCACAGCATCACTATCCAGAAATATAGCGGCGGTTTGTCAGCATAGGCCATGCCGTGGTTGTAAAACGCGAATATGTGGCCGTCCGCGATGGCTTCGTCCGCTATGCTCAGGTACCTCAGCTCGTTGGATGGCGTGAAGTCCCTTGTCAGCATCATAGGAAAAAGGCAGATGAATGTGAAGACGAAGACCGTCATCGTGGGATGGCGGGTTAATATGTTGCCCTGCCCGGGCTGAAGACTTTTATTTCGCATCTGACGGTTCTTTTTTGCCAGTACCTAAAACAAGGTTTCTTATGTAAACAACAAAGCCGAACACCTGTCCGAGGATCAGCACAGGGTCAAGCCTTATGATTCCGTAGATGATGATCATTCCTGATCCGACGATGCTGATGATCCAGAATCCGGCGGGCAGCACGGACATGTGTCTGCGGTGCGAGTAGATGAACTGATAGACGAACCTCAGCGTGAACATCAATTGGCCAGTGGATCCGAACACCACAAGCCAGAGAGGGATTTCGCTGTTGCGGAAGAAGTTTTGTGAATATTCCTGAGCGTCTTTCAGCAGAAGCAAGGCGGCCACAAACGGAAGAGCCGGCAGCAAGATCTTTGTCAGGGTCTTCATCCGGCTCCAGATTCCGTTGGCGTTCAGGTTCCAAAGATAGATGAAGTAGGCGATGAACTGACCGAGGATGATCGAGAAATCATTCCTCAACACTCCGTAGATGAACATCAGGCACGCTCCGATCACACTGAAGATCCAGTACGAGACAGGGGAGACTGACTTGTGCGCCATCTCGGATTTCAGCCATTGGAGTGCGGTCCTGAGTCCGAAGAAGACCTGTGCTGAGAATCCCAAGGTAAGGGTAAGCCATGTGGGAATGTTGTCAAACATATTCCTGAAGATTAATTCCGCTCATCTTCTACATTGCCTTTGCCCACGGAATAGTTGATGTACCGAGGCTTCATCCAGCGGTAAGCGAAACAGTCCGCGAAAGGTCCCCAGAGCCTGTTCCAGAGGTGGAATTTGGATGTTCCGGCCGTGCGCGGGAAATGTCTTACAGGAACCTGGCCGAAACTTCCCCCGTCCTGAAGAAGAATCAATGCGGGCAGAAATCTGTGCATTCCCTTGAACATCGGAATCCTCTTCGCCGCGTCCGTGCGGATGATCTTGAGGGGGCAGCCTGTGTCTTTAGCCCCGTCGTGGGTCATCATGTTCCTGAATCCGTTGGCTATTTTGGACTGGATCCTCTTGAATGCGGTGTCCTTGCGGTTCGCCCTGTAGCCAGTCATCAGAGTGTGGGCCTTCATCCCGTCCAGCAGGAGATTGAAGTCGTCGGGAGTGGTCTGAAGGTCAGCGTCCATATAGCCTACATATTCGGAAAAGGCATTGTCGAATCCAGCCTTGATGGCGGCGCTGAGGCCGGCGTTTTTCTTGAAACTGATGTAGAAGATGTCCTTGTTCCGGGAGCATACCTCTTGGATCAGCTTCAGGCTGCCATCCTTTGAACCATCGTCCACAAACAATGCGCACGTCGGCACTTTGCTGTGAGGAATGAACCCAGACAGAGCCTTTTCCAGATTGTGGATGTTGTCCTCCTCGTTTAAGACCGGAACCACGATCGTAAGGGAATATTCAGATGTTCTGTTCATGTATGAATACTACTTTGATTTCTTGTAACTGATTATCGCCCAACTTCCGAAAGCGACGGCAAAGCCGCACAATGCCATGAATTGAGGAATCATGTCCGCAAATTTACTACCTTTCAGGTAAATAAGACGCATGACCTCAATAAAATATTTGAGAGGATTCACGATTGTTATGGCCTGCGCCCAATCCGGCATGCTGCTCACCGGAGTGAACATCCCCCCCATCAGGAAGAAAATCATGATGAAGAAGAAGCTCACGAACATGGCTTGCTGGATGGTGGATGCGTAATTGGAGATCACCAGCCCCATCCCGGACACGACCAGGATGTAGATGCCGGAGAACAGCATCAGTGTCCAAAGGCTTCCGGCCGGCGTTATGCCATAGACAAGCTTCGCCAAAAACAGGCAGAAACCCATTATCACCACTCCGATGATCCAGAACGGAATCATCTTGGCCAGAATGAACTGGAATTTTCCCACAGGCGTGACATTTATCTGCTCGATTGTGCCGATCTCTTTCTCGCCCACGATGTTGAGGGCGGGAAGAAAGCCGCAGATTATCGTCAGAAGCATCACCATCAGCGCCGGAACCATGAACACCTTGTAGTCAAGCGAAGGGTTGAACTTGTAGAGCGGACTCACCGAAAATGGCGGAATCTCCTTCCCGGCGGAAGTGACTTTCACTTTTTCTGAATATTCCCGCAGAGCCGTCGAACCGGCGAGCATGGACGCCATGTGGGAAGATCCGAGAGCACCCTTTGTGCCGTTCACGGCGTTTGCTGCGATTTGGATCTGCGTGTCTTGCCCGTTCACAAGATCCTTCTCGAAATTCTGAGGGATCACGAATATCATGTCAGCCTCATCGGAATCAACCTTGCGCAGAGCGTCGGGATATGTTTCCGATGTTCCGGAAATGTTGAAGTACGCCGAGCCTCCGATTTCGCACACCAGTCTTTGCGACAGCGGGCTGTGGTCATTGTCCACCACGTCCACCCTCACGTTCTTGACCTCTTGGTTGGCCGCCCACGGGAAGACCAACATCGCCATCAGCGGCAGCGCCACCAGCATCCTCGGGATTATCTTGTTCCGGGACAGCTGCTTGAATTCTTTTTCTATGAGGAACGACAACATATTCTTAAGCCAATCTTGTTTTGAAATTCTTGACACTTAGGGCGATGAGGATGACGGTTATGAGAGCCAGCACCCCTATCTCCGGAAGAGCGTAGCTTATCGGCGTGCCTTGGATCATTATCATTTTGATGGACTGGATGTACCAGCGAGCCGGGACGATGGTGGAAATCCATTGCAGGACGCGCGGCATGCTCTCGATCGGGAATATCAGCCCGGACAGCAGCATCGTCGGCATCATGAGCCCCATTCCGGAGGCGATCATGGCCGCCATCTGTGTCTCGACCAACGTGGAGATCAGAAGTCCCAGACACAGAGTGCAGGTCAGAAACAGGATCGAAACCAGTGCAAGTGAGAACAGACTTCCAGCAATCGGAACACCCATCACGAACACGGCGCATAGGACTATCAGAACGAGGTCGAAGATCGACAGAACCAGATAGGGGATTGCCTTCGCGATGATGATCATCGCAGGACTTATAGGTGAGGTGAGCAGCACCTCCATAGAACCGGTCTCCTTTTCACGAACGATCGCCACGGCCGTCATCATCGCGCAGATCAGCATGAGAATCAAGCCCATGACTCCCGGTACAAAATTGTAGGCGCTCTTCCCTTGAGGGTTGTAGAGCATTCTGATGACGGGTGTGATGGATGCTCCCGCCATCCCGCTTTCCTCGGCGATCTCCTGCTGGCCGGTGGCCAGGATGTTGCTGGCGTACCCCGTGATCATTGAGGCCTGGTTTGGATCGGTACCGTCCGCTATGAGCTGCACAGACGCTCCTCCGTTAAGTATATCGTTAGAGAAATTGTCGCTGAAGACCAGCACGAGGCTGGTTTTGCCTTCCCTGAATATGTCGTTGATCCGGTCGATGTCCGTGATCCTTTCGCTGACGTTGAAATATTCGCTGGCGTCGAACCTCTCTGTGATCCTTGCCGTGAGCTCGTCATTGACGGGGTCGAAAACCGCCACGGAGGCATTCCGCACTTCGGTCGTGATCGCGTAGCCGAACAGCAGAAGCTGGGCGATCGGCATCCCGACTATGATTAGGAGTGTCCACCTATCCCTCAGGATGTGACGGAACTCTTTCTGTATGAATGCTGATAAAGACTTCATCTGTTGTTACTCTCCATTTCTTTTCGCATCTCTTGCCAGATGACGGAACACCTCATCCATGCTTTCGACCCCAAAGCTGCGCTTCAAACCGACAGGGGAGTCAAGGGTCTTGATTTGGCCGTCAACCATGATCGAGACACGGTCGCAATACTCAGCCTCATCCATATAATGAGTGGTTACGAATATGGTGATTCCCTCATCTGCCGCCTTGTAGATCAATTCCCAGAACTGTCTTCTTGCAACCGGATCCACTCCTCCCGTCGGCTCGTCAAGGAAGACGATCCCCGGTCTGTGGAATATCGAGACAGAGAATGACAGTTTCTGTTTCCAGCCAAGAGGCAGTTCCTTGACCATTGTGTTCTTCTCGGAACTGAAATTCAGCTCGTTAAGTAGAACGTCGGTCTTGGCTGCTATTCCTTTGCGACTCATTCCGTAGATACCTCCGAACAGAACCAGATTTTCCTTTACGGTCAGATCCTCGTAGAGAGAGAATTTCTGGCTCATGTAGCCGATGTGCTTCTTGACCATCTCCGGCTGCCTGGCGATGTCGAAACCAGCCACGGTGCCGGTTCCGGAGGTCGGCTTGCTCAGACCGCACAACATCCTCATGGCCGTTGTTTTCCCGGCTCCGTTGGCTCCGAGGAAACCGAACACCTCTCCTTTATGCACATCGAACGAGATGTGGTCCACGGCGGTGAATGTGCCGAACCGCTTCGTCAGATTCTCTGTGTGAATTACCTCCGTCATCATATTCGCATAAAACAATCTTCGACCGTAGGCCGTATGGTGTTTATTGTCACATTGCCATGACCTTTCATCTCAAGGTAGGACTTCAGTTCTCCGCAATCGAAACCGTCTCCTGTGGAAAGGTGCACGGAATCTCCGAACGAGAAAGCCCTGACCGTCCCTGTGTAAGCCCTCAGATCTCCAAGCAAGGCGTGCATTCTGTCCGAGCGGACCGAGTACAGCCTGTCCGGAAACTCCGCAATGATTCCTGCCGGACTGTTGACCGTCAGAAACTGTCCGTTTCTTATAAGGGCAATCCGGTCGCATCTTCCAGCCTCGTCCATGTACGGAGTGGAGACCAGAATCGTTATGCCGTCGTTCTTCAGCCTTCCCAGCATGTCCCAGAACTCTTTTCTGGAGACAGGATCCACACCGGTCGTAGGTTCGTCCAGAAACAGAACCTTCGGCTTGTGGATCAGGGCGCAGCACAGAGCCAGCTTCTGTTTCATTCCACCGGACAGTTTTCCAGCCATCCTGTCCTTGAACGGCTCGATCTGCCGGTAGATGTCCTCCACCAGATGATAATTTTCTTGGATCGTTGTGCCAAACAAGGTAGCAAAGAACGTTAGGTTCTCTTCCACGGTAAGATCTTGGTACAGAGAGAACTTCCCAGGCATATAGCCTATGATTCGACGGATCTGACGGTAATCCTTTACGGTGTCAAGCCCCTCCACTTGCGCTGAACCCTTGTCCGGAACCAACAGAGAGGTCAGCAGACGGAACAGTGTGGATTTGCCGGCTCCGTCCGGGCCGATGATCCCGAAAGTCTCACCGTGACTTACGTCAAGCGAGATTCCGTTCAATGCCTTGACCTTGCCGTAAGACTTGACGAGCCCTTGGGCTGAGACCGCTAAATTTGCTCTTCCCATCAAAATTTGACCTCTCCGTACATTCCAAGTTTAATCAGACCGTCATTTTTCACGGCGATCTTCACTGCATAGACGAGGTTCGCCCTTTCGTCCCGTGTCTGGATAGTCTTAGGGGTGAACTCAGCCTTGTCTGAGATCCAGATTAATGTGCCGGCATATTCCTTTCTTCCGGATGCGCCTTGGTCTGCGAAGACTTTCACTTCCTGCCCGAGTCTGAGTCCGGTCAGCTGGTCGGCGGTGATGTAGGCTCGGAGTCTGATGTTGTCCAGATCCGCCACTTTGAACAAGGCGCGTCCCTGCACCGCAAGTTCTCCCGCTTCTGAATATTTGGCCAGAACGGTTCCGCTCACCGGGCTGGTGATGACGCACTTGCGGATCTTGTCTTCAAGCTGGAGAATCTGTGCCTCAATGGCGGCGGACTGACCTGAGACCCCGTTGTTGGCGTTCTGGAGACTTTCCTTCTGTGCCGCGAGCTGCCTTTCGAGAACCTCAAGTTGTGCCTGAATATCCTCGACCTGCTTCCTATTGGAGGCACCGGCCTGCTCCAGTTTCGTGAAACGGGCCAGTTCCTGCTTCTGTTTCGCGATCTGGCTTTCCAGAGAGGCTATTTGTCTGGTAATGTCGAGCCTTCCGCTTCCGACAGCCTTCATCGTGGCCTCAAGCTGCACTTTGCTGAGGAACAGCTGCACGGTGTCTATGCAGCCGACGGCTGCCCCGGCCTCTAATTGGTCGCCTTCTTGAATGTTGAGGCTCATTATCTTACCGTTACCCTCGGCGGAAACCGTCACCTCGGTTGATTCAAAGACTCCCGAAGCATCGTATGCCTTGCTCCCTTTCCCGCAGGATGCCGCAGCCAGCATCAGCACTAACAGTGATGAATATTCCAGTGTCTTTTTCATACAATTCTCTTTTTTTTATATGTTGCCCACTATGTCAACAGACAGTCAGTGATCGGGCGTGTTTTTTTTTGAAATATAATTATTAATTAATTATTTGTCACGTATTTGAGGTTGTACATCGCAAGCAGCATCTTCACCTCATGTCCGGTTCTCTCCTGCTCCGCGAGACGTTCGTCATTCATGTAGCCGACCAGATCCGACCCGGAGATCGTACCTTCCGCCATTCTGGCCTCGTTAGCCTTGAGGACTGACTTCCTGAGCGCGATGATCTCATCGTCATATTCAAGTTGCTCCCGTAAAGTCTTGATCTCACTGTCCTTGCCGCTGATGTCGATGCTGGTGTTCAGCAGGAAAGCCAGCCTTTGGGCCTCGATTCCAGATTTCTTAGTCTCAAGGATCCGCATGTCGTTCTTCCTCGTGTAGAAGTTGCCGATGTTCCAAGTCATTCTGACCCCTGCTGTCAAGTAAGGCTTGAACTCGTTGTCCAACATATTCAGCCCCGGTCTTCCGTAGCCTCCGCTGACATACAGCCCGAATTTCGGGGTAAGCCCGGCGGTGATCTGCCTGTTCTGCGATTCCAGAGCTTTGAGCTGCGCCTCGTACATCGCCAGTTCCGGTCTTTGGATTTCCTCGTTTTTGACTGCGACAGGTTCTGGTTTGACGAGTTCCGTGTCTCCTTCGAAACGTATCCCTGTCAGCAAGCCTAACATTTTGAGATATGCGCTCTTGGTGTTCCTGATATTCAGAGCCTCTTGCTTTGTTTTCAATTTCTGGATCCTGATCGCGTCCAGATCCGTCTGTCCGGCCACCCCGTTCTCGATGTATGACTCAACCTTTTTATAGTTGGTCTCCAGATTCGAGAGCATCAGGTCGCACTGGTCCATGTTGCTCTGCATCAGAATCACTCCGAAATACAACTCGTTGATTTTAGCCCTCAGTCCGTAGATGCTCGCGTCAACGCTCTTCGCGTCGGCTTCCGCCTGGCTTGCAGCCGCGTCCTTGAGTGCCTTGACCGCTCCTCCGTCCCAGATTGTCTGGCTGATGTCGATTGACGCCCCGTACTGGTCCTTGCTCATCGTAGGCATCATGCCTTCGAGTTCGTTGGGGGTTATCAAGCTGCCGAACTGACTTTGAGCCAGTTTGTCCCTGTCGAGGTTGAACTTTGTCACATCAGACTGCCAGCTGGCCTTGGCTGAAAATGTGACCTGAGGCAGATAGGCCTTCGAGGCATTGGACAATGTGTAGTCCTTTGATTTCTCGATCAGTTCGTATTGCCGGACCAGCGGATAGTTCTTCGCCGCCGCTTCGTAGCATTCCTCCAGTGTGACCGTGCGCTGCGCAAGGCAGGGGAGGGTGGCCGCGACAGCAACAGCCGCCATAATAAGTCGTTTCATTGGCATATTCATTGATTCTTGTCGTTTTTGATCGCGTTCCAGACAAATTCCGCGTTGGCGTTCCTGCGGCCTTCAAGGTACTCGTCCACATTGATTTCCGGCTCAAGTTTCTTCAGCACAGGAACATACATGAACGTGGAGGCGTTGAGGGAGACAATGTTCATGATGAGATCCCTTGCAGCGATTCTTTTGATGTTCCCGGTCTTTATCTCTTTGTCAAGCTCCTCGTTGAACCATCGCAGGTATTCCGTCAGCTTAGGCTTCACGATGTCGATTACCTTGGTCACGTTTTCCTCGTTGTGGATGATCTCATCAATCATGAAACAGACAAACCTGTCGTTCTCCATCATAAGGTTGAACTGATTCTTGACGAACTGAGTGATGATTTCTTTGAATCCCAATCCTTTTCCGGAGATTCCCTCCAGGATGGAGACAATCAGTCGTGCCTTTTCATCGAAGATCATCCGGAACATCTTCTCCTTGGATCTGTAGTAGTAGTGGAGCATGGAGTGGCTGACCCCGGCCCTCGCCGCGATGGACATCATCTTGGCGTTGCCGTATCCCTTCTCCATGAACTCCTCTTCCGCCGCCTTGAGTATCTTCGCAGCCGTGTCTGTAGTTTCCTCTGACATCCTTATTTATCTAATATGATCAATAGACTCACTTGTTGAACAATTATGTTTGACAATAATGTTCGACAAGATTGTCGATGCAAAGATATGCAAATAAACTGAATTACTCAAAAAATAGAGACCTGACGGTTTGAGATTTGCCGTCAGGTCTCTTTTGATCTATATCGCTTTGCCTATTCGACAGGCTTGACAATTCTGAAGCCGAATTTCTGGCCTTCCGTCGCGACAGGAGAATATCCTTCTCTTGCAGCAGAGCGGCATTGTACAGGAGACAAGTCGAAGTTGCCGCCCCTTGCGGTCACCTTGTCATCGCTTGATGATTCCGGACCGGTCGGGTCTGTTGCCTCTGTTTTGCCAAGGTCATACACAAAGTAGTCTGAACACCATTCAGAGACATTTCCATGCATATCGTACAGTCCGTAGGCGTTAGGCTGGTAAGATCCGACCTCGACTGTTTTTCCAAGAGGCTTGTCACCGGTGGCGCTTGTCCCTCCCTTGTCATAATCATAGGCTTGATTGCACCTGTAGTTTGCCATGCTGCCGTCAAGGTGTTTGCCGTCGCCGATTCCGAACGGAAGGTCATCTTTTCCGCCTCGGCAGGCATATTCCCATTGAGCCTCAGTTGGCAGAGAACCTCCTGCCCATTGAGCGAATTCAGACGCACCGTACCAATTGACAAAAACCACAGGAAAGTTCTCATAGCCGGAAACAGGAACCCACTTCTTCGCCTCGGCATCGTAGTGAAGCCCCCAATCATAAGATCCGGAGCTTGCATAGAGGAGTTCCACCTGTGTCGAGGTTGACCTTCCGTCTTCTTTCACTCCTGTGTCGTTGAGGAACTTGGCATATTGAGCGTTTGTAACCTCGTACACTCCGATCTGGAAGGACTTTGTGATTGTCACCCTGTGACGGGTCTCGTTATAAAGTCTGCGAGGCTCCTTTGGAAGTCCCTCGGTCTTGCCGTCTGGGCTTCCCATCCAGAATGATCCGGCAGGAATGGTCGCAAACTTCATGTCCAATGCGGACTCATCCTCATAAACCAGAATATCACACTCTCCGTAGTGAGCCTGCGGCCACAGAGTGGATTTCGCGGTGATCTTGGCATTGCCCTTAGCCTTGGCCTCGACCAGACCGGTCTCTCCGACCACGGCGACAGACTCATCGCTGCTCGCCCAGATGATGGTGTCGTCATTGTCCGCCGGACTGACGGCGGCGGGAACCTGCCATGTCTCGCCGACTTTCAATGACTTGGAAGCCTCTTCGCAAAGTATGAAATCCACAGGTCTCGGCTTCACGGTGACAGAGCATTTCTCTGTGTTCTCACCAACGGTCACAATAATCTCGGCGACACCTTCTTTGGTTACAGCTGTCACCACTCCATCCTGGCTGACAGTCGCAAGCTTCTCGTCACTGCTGCTCCATACCAATGAATATTCCTCCAAAGCCTCTTCCGGAGTCACAGTCGCCTTCAGTTTGGCTTCTTTAGTTCGGATCAGTTCAAAGGCTTTCACGGCCTCGCCGGTCCCGTCATCCGAGAATGAGATGACGATCGACTCGACAGGGACGGCTGTGACTGTGAGGCTGCATACGGCTTTCTTGCCGCCGGCTTCAGCGGTGATGTTGGCTGAACCCACGGCCAAAGCCTTGACAAGTCCCGTCTGATCGACAACGGCCACGGACTTCTTGTCACTTGACCATGTGATAGTCTTCTCCAATGCGTTCTCAGGAAGGACTTTGGCTGTCAACTGGATGTCGCTGCCTCTGACCACAGAAACCTCTGTCTTGTCAAGAACGACTTCAGTGACTGACCTGTCGTCACTTTGGGAACATGCAGCTGCCAGCAGACCTGCCGCCAGCAGCGCAGAATAAATTATATTTCTCATAGTTTGATAAATAATTGCCTTTGCCACTATGTGTACAGTGACGTGATCATGTTGATTGTTATGGATATTACTCCTTCACGCAGCGAACGCTCATTCCTTGTGAGCGGGCATCTTTCATTACCTTGAAGGTTCTCTTGCCCTTCATGATTGCCATATACTGGCCGTAGACCACAGGACTGGTGGATGTGGCTGACTTGACTGCCGCCGTGCCGAACCATACTCCAGCGTATGGATTTGCCTCAGGGTAATCCAGGCCTCCGGAGGCATACACCCTTGTGCCTGTGCAAGGGAACCACTGGTCTTTGTCGATAGCTCCGTGGTTTGTGGAATCCCATGTCATGTCAGAGAACTTCATCCAGTCGTACGGAGTGTTGCCCTCGGCGTCGCTCACCGGAACCTTGTAGCCTACAGGGCATGGGTCGTAGATTGTCTTCTTGCCAGAGACACCTCCCCAATAATCGTCATCTGAGACATCCACCCAGTCTTTGGTGATGTAGTCGCATTCATATTCAGGATTGCCGCTATCATCGACTTCGCCGGTGGCTTTGTAGGTCATGGCGAAGAATGTAGCCGGCTGCCGGATAGATTTCTCGATTGTCCCGTGGTACTCGGCGAGATCCTTTATCTTGGCGATGGCCTTGCCTTCGATGTCGTAAAGTGTCCTCTCACCGTCTTCCACATAGCTGTAGTCTTCATTTTGGATAGTGAACGCGCAGGCTCCAGGGAACGGATCCTTGCGACCCCACTGGTAAAGCATCCCGAAGTTGTCGAACGATCCCCTGTTCATGTCGGTGGCTCCGATGTTCCGGTCCATGAAAGTCCACTGTGTTCCGGCTGCGTTGGCTTCGGTAGTGAAGAGCGACTTCTCTGGATCATAGTCGCAGATCCAAAGATGCCAGCTCCATAGGATTGTGCCAGCCTCATCGCAGGCGGCCACGAGTGCGTTGCCCTTGCTTTCGGCGATCTCGGCATAGGCTGTCTTGGTCTCTGGGTTGAAGAAAAGGGATTTCACAAGCCCTTTGCTGTCCTGCCATACGAGGCTGGCGGAAACAGCCTTTCCAGTCAGTTCGGTTTCAGAGTTGCCTTTGTGCGAGGCGTCAAATGAAACGATGCTTCCAGGCTTGACGATATAGCAGTTGGCGGTTCCGTTTACGGACAGGCTCACTGCCGCCGTGGCGATCTCTTCGGGAACGTAAACTGGTTTTTGAGGTTCATCGTCATCCTTGCACCCTGTAAAGGAGACACTTGCCGCGCACAGCAATGCCGCGAGCAGGCTTTTCTTGTAGTTGGTCATAAAATAATTTGTTAAGAACGTTTATATTTTAATTGTCAAGATAAGGATATTATTTCGTTCTTTCCGCATTATTTTACTATAAAATCGATTTGCGGGATGAGCCAGAAGGCTTCTGGATACATATTCCCTATAACAGCCGCTTCACAACCTTGAAAAACTTGTACGGCATGTAGCGGAACGGGAGGTCAAGCCACGTCGGTGTCGAGACCACGGAACGGTAGTGGGTGAACGCGTTGAAGCTTCGTTTGCTGTGATAGCTGCCGAGACCGGAGTTCCCGACCCCGCCGAAAGGCACGTTCTCGTTGGCGATGTGCATGATCGTGTCGTTGATGCAGGCTCCGCCGGAGGACGTGTGCTTCAGGACGTGATCCCCCTGGCTTCCAAAATAGTACAGGGCCAGCGGTTTTTCCCTTGATGAGACGAATGAAATCACTTCATCAATGTCTTTGAAAGTCTGAACTGGAAAGATCGGACCGAAGATCTCTTCCCGCATCACCGGCGCGTCCGGTGAGACAACCTCCAGCACCGTCGGCTCAAAATACCGATCCTCACGATCCGTACGTCCCCCGAAAGCGATTTGCCCGTCCTTAAGGTAGCCTTGCAATCTCTCGAATGCCTTGTCGTTCACGATTCTGACAAAGTGCTCAGTCTCCTGCGGATTTTCTCCGAGAAGAGTCTTGAAGTTGATTTTCAGTTCTTTGAGGAACTCGTCCTTGATGTCCTCGTGAAGCATCAGATAGTCCGGAGCGATGCAGGTCTGCCCGGCGTTGAGGCTCTTGCCCCAGGCGATACGTTTCGCGGCCACCTTGATGTCAGCGTCCTTGTCCACGATGCACGGACTTTTTCCGCCGAGCTCCAGCACGACGGGCGTAAGATTCTTCGCCGCCGCTCCCATCACGATCCTGCCGAGCGCCGGACTGCCGGTGAAGAATATGAGATCCCAGCGCTCCTCCAGCAGGGCCGAGTTTACATTGCGGTCCCCTTGGACCACAGCGACATATTCATCACTGAAAGTGTCCTCGATCATCTGTTGGGTGACTTTTGAGACGTTCGGGACGTAAGGCGATGGCTTCAGAACCGCTGTGCAGCCGGAAGAGATGGCTCCAACGAGCGGAGTGAGAAGCAGTTGCACCGGGTAGTTCCACGGCGAGACGATCAGCGCGGTGCCGAGCGGCTCGCTGATGATCCTGCTCCGTGACGGGAACATCTTCAGCGGGGTGGGGATCCTTTGCGGCCTGCTCCATTTCCTGATGTTATGAATATGACCACGTATCTCTCCGAGAAGTATGCTGACCTCAGTCAGGTAAGCCTCCTCGTAGGACTTGTGAAGGTCCGTCCAAAGCGCCTCGCACAGAGGCTTTTCCCATTTGCGCACCGCAGCCTCTAACGCCTTGAGACGCTCCAACCGCCATTTCACATCGAGGGTGGTCCCGCTCCTGAAAAAGCGTTCCTGCCGCCCCCTTATCTCTTTTATCCTCTCAACCGAAGTATTCTCCAAAATCATGATGCTTTCTGAATATCTTGCCTCAAAGGTAGTGATTTACTCTTGATATTCAGAACTCACATCCTCTGTTTCCTAATATTTCCACTTTATGACTAACTTTGCCGTATGGACGCGATGAACAAGGAAATGCTGCGGCTGGCTCTGCCGAGCATACTCGCCAACCTGACCGTACCGCTGGTCGGGATGGTGGACATAGCCGTGGCCGGGCATCTGAACGCCTCGGCTGCCGCCCTGATTGGAGGCATCTCGGTCGGCACTCTGATGTTCGACCTTCTATACTGGAATTTCGGCTTCCTGCGCGCCGGAGCCGGTGGCATGACCGCCCAAGCCTACGGGCGAAAGGACAGGGAAGACTGCGCCGCCAATCTGACTCGTGGTGTCGGACTGGCGCTTATCATTGCCTTTGCCCTGATCCTGATCCAATGGCCGTTCCAAAAGCTGATCTTCCTTTTTGTCGGTTGCTCGGAAGAAGTCCGCTCGCTTGCCCTTGAATATTTCTACATCCGCATCTGGGCCGCTCCGGCGACCCTCAGTCTGATGACATTCCGAGGCTGGTTCATCGGTATGCAGGACACATTCTCCTCGATGCTTACCGACGTGGTGGTAAATGGTGGCAACGTCCTGTTCAGCCTCCTGCTCACTTTCGGGATTCCCGGAACCGGATTCAATGGCTTCGGCTTCAAAGGAATAGCCTTAGGTACAGTCGTGGCACAATATTCAGGACTCATTTTCGCTTCCTCCAGAGTCGCTCTGAAGTTCAGGAATATCATCGGAGGAGCGTCAGTACTTGATTTCAAGGAAGCGTTCCGTGGAGGAAAGGTGGCCCATTTCTTTTCTGTGAACCGTGATCTTTTCATCAGGTCCATCTGCCTGAACATCATCTATCTGGCCTTCACCGCGATCTCCGCCCGTTTCGGAGACACCCTTCTGGCCGCATGCTCGATCATGCTGAAACTCCTGCTGATCTTCTCATACTTCACAGACGGTTTCGCTTTCGCTGGTGAGGCGTTGACTGGAAAATATGTCGGTGCGCGTCAGGTCAATCAGGTCAGAAAGACCGTAAAGTACACCTTCGCCTGGAGCATGGGCATCGGAGTGCTGTTCATAGGTATATATTCCCAGACCGGTGTGCCGATGCTTAGGCTTATGACTTCGGATTCCTCCGTCGTAGAGGCCGCCAGAGCATTCATGCCGTGGCTCATCATGATTCCTTTGGTCGGCTGCCCGGCCTTCACCTGGGACGGCATCTACACCGGTGCCACCGCCACCAAAGCCATGCGCGACTCCAACCTCGGATGCGTCATCGCTTTCTTTGCAATCTGGTTTTCAGGAATATTCCTGTTCCGCTTAACCGGCTTTGCCGCGGCCCATCTTCTCTTTGCCGCCTACTTCTCCCACCTCATCTACCGCTCTCTCTATCAGACCTTCTGTTACCGCAAATCCATCCTCGCCCCTATCCAGTAGCCTGGCTGCACCCTTGGGAGACGAAAGGTGGATAAAACGTTCCCCCAAGAGAGTATCAAGCACTCTTGGGAATCAAAAATGGCCGAAAGTGTTGCCTGATGGATCAAGCGCAAGCCTAATGTTCACAATCCCGTAAATGATTAGCGTTTCCTGAAATATTTCCCGACAACCGGGAGGGAGGAGAGTGGAAAGTCACGTTTGATGATCACGGCGCAGAAGGTCAGGATCATGAAGGTGTTGAGCGCGATGGCTGTCCATGAGCCGAGATGAGCGTTGGCACCGGACATGCAAGCGAACAAGATTACGGCAAGACCAACGTACAGTGCGATGTCCTTAAGAGGATACATGATCGGGTATTTCTTCTGACCGACTATGTAGGACAGAACCATAGCGACACCGTAGCCGGCGAATCCGGCCCATGCGCACGCCATGTAGCTGAACTTAGGAATGAACAGGATGTTCACGCCAAAGAGGACAAGGCATCCGATCCCGGAGAACAACGCCCCCCAAAGTGTCTGGTCTGTAAGCTTGTACCAGAAAGAGAGGTTGAAGTAGATCCCCATCATGATCTCAGCGGCCATCACGATCGGAACGACCTTCAGGCCTTCCCA
>DCMG01000166.1:43118-46078 GCA_002321335.1 Bacteroidales bacterium UBA1628
ATCTCCTTGCTGTTTTTGTCAGTAGCGCTGCCGAACACGAACGGTTCGTAGGCGTAGCGGAAGGCCTGGGTGATCATCGCCATGATCATTGCGATCTTGATGCTGGCCCCGTAGATGCCAAGCGGAACGGATGAACCTTCCCCGTAGATGAACGGGAATATGATCTGGGAGCCGCTTTGGTTGAGGATTCCGGCTATGCCAAGCACAAGAATCGGCCAGCTGTAGCCAAGCATCCTTTTCAGCAGTTTTCCATTGAATCCGAACTTGAATCCGCGCAGTTCCTTCCAGAAGAAAAGCGTGATCGTAGCCGTGCAGAACAGGTTGATGTAGAACACGTAGCCCACGTCAAGCCCGCTGTCGTAAATCCCGAACGGATTCGCTCCCAATTTCGGCAGAATCACAAAGTAAGCGAGATTCATGAATATGTTCAGTCCGATGAAGAGCAGTTTCAAGGCGGCGAATTTAAGCGGACGCTTTTTGTACCTAAGGTAAGAGAACGGAATGCATTGGAAAGCGTCTATCGCCACCGTGGCGGCCATCGCCCAGACATAGGATGGATGGTCCGCATAGCCCAGAGCCGAGGATATCGGACTTATGAAAAGCAAAACAATCCCGACGAACAGCACCGAAGTCGTAAGCACCGATGTCAGGATAGTTGAATATACCTTGTCCGGATTCTCTCCCTCTTTGTTGGCAAACCGGAAGAAAGTTGTCTCCATCCCATAGGTCAGGATCACCAGCAGCAGGGCCGTGTAGGCGTACAGATTCGTCACGACTCCGTAGTCTCCGCTTGACGAGGCTATGACATGGGTGTAAAGCGGGACGAGAAGGTAATTGAGGAACCTCCCAATGATGCTGCTCAGGCCGTAGATCGCAGTGTCCTTGGCCAATGACTTCAGATTCGCCATTTATCTATTATGTTAATTACCAATGAATATTCACGTCCAGCTCGCTGAGCCTTATTTCTCGGTCACTGAGCTTGTCGAAGTGACCGTAAGAATCGTGCCGCTGATCTTGCCGAAGCATCCAAGCGACACAAAGAGTTGCTTCGACAGGCTCAGCAACCGATGTGATTATTTGATTCCGTACTTGCGCAAAATCTTGACGATAGGCTTCCTGATCGACTCAGCCCAAAGAGTGTAGCCGTAATCCGACGGGTGAGTTCCGTCCACGGAAGTCTCATGGTCAGACGCTGTGGCGCAAGTCGCGGTCACGAAATAGACATCTGCATATTTCTTCACCGCTATATTCATAAGGCTGTCAACCACTTCCATTCTGCGTCCCTCGTTCCTGTCGCTGCTTGTGTTGAAGTTGCGGCTCTCCCTATAGATGGTCTTCTGGAAGATCAGCGGAATTCCCGGATGAGCCGCCTGCACTTTCTCGATGAACGGGAAAAGCCTCTCTTCAATCTGCTCCGGAGTCGGGTTCGAGAACGAGTCGAACACGAATGCGTCCACCTGTGCGGCGCAAAGAACATCCGCGAAATATGACTGGAGCTTGCAGTTGCCGCTGCATCCAAGGCTCAGAAACTGGAGTCCGGTCATTCTGGAAATCTGGTCAGGGTAGGACATCCCCGCTCTGGAAGTGCTGATTCCATGCGTGAAGCTGGATCCGAATATCCCGATCCTGTGACGGAACGGGTTTTCAATCGCCTCGATCGTAGAACCATCTTCGGCACCTATCTGGATGGACTTCTCTTCGCTGAGGATAGGCAGGTACATCAAACACTCGTGCATAGAACCATCCAGATTGCCGATAAGCACGACATTGTCGTCCGGCTTCTGGTCGTGTGTCACCTTGGAGGCTGCCCAAAGCCATTTCCCGTCCTTCTTTATGTAAAGATCGTAGCCTCTCGCAGCTAGTCCTCCGGTGTTGGTAGGGAACCCCCTGTCAAGGTACTTGGTCTTCACCGTGATCGTCTTTGAATCGGTTCTGAACGCCACCGCAAGGCCGGCGGACATCCTGACCTGCTTGTTCTCTCCTGCCGTGAACCCCTTGAATCTCACCGTGTCAACCCTATGGTAAGGGTTAGGCGTGTCAGTCATCAGCTTCCCGACCATAGTCAGATCCGACGCCTCAGTGAAGTTGTACTTCACCTGATTCTTCTGTGCGTAAACCATCACCACCGAGAGTGACAGCATCAAGATTGCAAAAGTCTTTTTCATATTCGTTGATTTTATCGTTCCGCGTTATTTGTCAAGGCCCCTCATTACCCTAAGGGAGCGCACAAAGAACAAAAATAGAACATTTTCCTCGGTTTTTGGTAATTTTTAGCTGGTTTCCTGAATAGGTATGATTCATAGAACTATATGAATGCTTTTTTTTGTAATTTTATGGGTGAAACCAAATTGAATGCTATATGAAGTATCCTATAGGAATACAAAGTTTCGACCAAATCAAGGATAAAGGCTATGCTCGTGAATATGAAGCGTGTCTGAAACGCATCCACTTGATTGGCTGCGATTTTTCTTCAAAAACCGGAACAATTGACGGCTGGAGAGTCTGCTCTCTTAATCAATAAAAGGTGAATAGGAAAGCCGTGGCACTTAACTATGTGACAGTGAGATGAATAATGACTCCTTCTGGTCGCTGAAGTCGTACAGAGAATGTGGTTAAAATCTTTGATAATCAGGCTGTTGCCTGCCACGCAAAATAAACTTTACTTGTTGCCATAAATTTGCTACTTTTGCACTGCATACCTAGGGGCCGTGAATATTTCTGCGGATCTGAGGTTTGTAAGGTTGAATGACTGTTTTTGATTTGTTGGGGATGCTATATTAAAAACGAAAAACTTCCGGGAAGCGGATCAAAATAGTCTCTGAATATTATGAGTCTATATTCATTCTATAGGATCTCGAAGCCAGCGGAGGACAAGGTCGCTCCGGAGAGGGTGGAAGGGGAGTACAGGCGTCTGCGGAGCCGAACTTTCTGGGGCGTGACGGGGGCTTATGCTCTCTACT
>DCMG01000108.1 GCA_002321335.1 Bacteroidales bacterium UBA1628
AACAACTGATGCAACTTATTTTGGGAACTATATACCTGTTGACTAACTTTTCTTGATTTTTGGTTGCGCTTTCCTCATATTCCGTGTATTACATACATAAACAAGGTAATACGCAAGGATATGATTGACCTCTCTAAATACACGTCATTGTTTGACATTGCTATACACTTCGACACCCCGAAGAAATGCAAGGACGCTCTCGCTCAGTCAAGATGGGCTGACGGGGATGTTATATGTCCCTACTGCGGTCGCCACCACTGCCATATGAGAAAGGACGGAAGGTATATCTGCTCGGGGTGCAGGAATGCGTTCTCCGTTATCGTTGGAACCATATTCGAGAATACCAAAATAAGCCTTGTGAAATGGTTTATGGCTATGTACCTAATCTCCTCCCACAAGAAGGGAGTATCATCTTGTCAGTTGATGAGGGATATCAATGTCACGCAAAAGACCGCATGGTTCATGCTCCAGAAACTACGCTTTCTATTCACCCAAAATGATGAAAAGGCTCTTGACGGGATTGTTGAATGCGATGAACTATATCTTGGCGGTCGTGAGAAGAACAAGCACGAGAGCAAGAAGACCGAGGGCACTCAGGGAAGGTCAACCAAGACCAAGGCACCGATATTCGGAATGGTTGAGCGGAAGGGTGATGCCAAGGCATTTGTTGTAGAGGACACCAAGGCTGTGACATTGAGGACGTATATTGAGCAGTTCCTTTCTGACAATGCGGTGATAATGACGGATGAGAGCCAGTCTTATGAATGGCTTGACGGTGAGGGATACACCCATTATGCGGTGAAGCACGGAGTAGGTCAGTATGCTGAAGGTCTGCTTTCAACGAACGTGATTGAGGGATTCTGGGCTCAGTTCAAGCGAATGGTGTTCGGGACATATCATTATGTTTCCAAGAAGTACTTGCAGAGGTATGTGGATGAGGCTGTGTACAGGTGGAACACACGGGATTGGGCAGCGGGAAAGAGGTTCACCGATATGTTCCGCAAGTCTGTCGGGGCATTGAGGTACAAGGACGTGAAAATGTCCAAGGCAGCATAGAATTAACGTGTGAACAGACTATTTATGAGAAAGTAAGTTTGTTACTTACAGATAATATTAGTATATTTATTTAAAATATGATTATAATATGTTAATTAGTGAGAAAATAAGTAAAGGTAAGAATTATGCTACCATTGAAGATGGCAACGTTAAAATGGTGCTAAATGAAGAGACTAAACGAACAGGATATATGCCAATATCAGAAGCTAAGGAATTTGCTCATTCAATCATTGATGCATTAAATAAAAAAGAACAAATGAATAAAGAAAATGATAAAGATAACAAATAATGCAGTTAATGATATATCTACGTATTATTGGAATGTGATGAGAAAATATCCTAATACTTGGGATATTACCACTGTTAAAGCACAAATAGATATAGCTCTTAATGAGATTGAGCAATCTGCTAATAATATAATCCGTAGAATGTCTTTTATTAAAGGACAAGCAAAAAATCCACTTTTGATTAAAATGCAAGAGCAAGGTATGCTTGAAGCATCTACATCTAAAGGAAAATGGACTTTTACGATAAAATACAATTCTGAAGATAATTGTTATTATATAGATAATGCAATAAAAGGCTCGAATATGAGTAATAGAACATATCGCAGAGGCAATCAAACGTTTGATGCACCATTATCATTAGATGACAGGCAAAGCCAAAAAAGGTTAAAAGAAAACTTAATTTCAGTAACAGAATCTGACATCAAAAATATGGTAATGGAATGTGTATGTCGTTTTATTTCAGAAGAGATAAAAAAATATAAGGATAGTTCGATATATGGTTGGAATGAAATCGAGAAGAATTATAAGGAAGTTGGTGTAAGTAAGCATGACCTAAAACTTCTCCATAAATCATATAATCAATACGGAGAGGAATGTGCCAAACGCAAAGAAATCCCTAACGGTATCGGATTCCACATATGGACCGGAGACAAAGATGTTAAGTCATGCGAGCAAGGGAAAGGAAATAGATTTCCTGATTATGTTGATTAATAGTTAACTAGTTTATTATATTTATCCATAAATTCTTGATGTTCTTTTTCTGCTTTCAGATTCCAAGAATAAAGCATACTATTGCATACATTGCATTTAATACCACGATAAACAACACCATCAATTGCAAAATCGACGGTTTCAAGACAATTGGCTTTAGAACAAAGCGGGCACTGGTTATTAATCATATGTTTTTATTTTTTGCCAATATAGTAAAAAAATCAAATCCGCAGAATGTCTCTGCGGATTTTTTTCAAAAAAAAGTTAGTCAACTGGTATATAGTTCCCCTTATTTTTTACACATTACTAAGAATCCTACGGATTCCAATAATCTTGTATGTGATTTCATTATGTCATTAGCGAATGAACATTTGAAAGGCAAATGTTTGAATGATGTCAAGAAACTGGTCGAAGGCTGGGTAAAAACGTCAGAACAATTTTTTGAAATAGAAAAAGAATCGTTTGTTCTAACAGAAGAAGCAGAACAATCTCTATTTCGAGCAATACTTGGTCGTACACCCACCCAATTGTGTCGGTTTTCTTCTTTTCGGTCGGTATTCAGAATATTGAAAAATGGGAAGCTATATCTTAATAACATAATGAATATGAACGACAAGACTGAAGGTGCTTATTATGACAGTTACCTATCGGGGCCTGATAAAAATACTGACGTGTCGGCTAACATGATTGAGTATTTTATTATGTCATGTTCCGATACAAAGAAAGCCAGTGATTTTGATATGTGGCGATTGTATGGGAATGACACAAAAGGGTGCTGCATATTGTTCAGTTATAACAAAAGCAAAAGCTATGATTTTAAGATATTTCCTATAAGCTATGCACGGAAAGACGGAAAACATCCAGAGGTGGAATTCATAAACAATTTGGTGACAAAGGCATTAGATAGAGGAGAGAGAATCGTTATAAAAAGATTAGATGAATGGAAACTCTTTTTCAAACCTTATGAATATCATAATGAAAAGGAGATTCGAATTCTACGAAGTTATGGACAAAATACGAATGGCTTTGAAGAGGAGTATTTCATAAATGAACAGTATGGTATAGCCTCAAAGAGTCTTGCATTTGGCTTTAATGATTTTCCTTTGAAATTGGATAAAATAATACTTGGGCCTGGACTTCCTGAAAAAGAGGCGAATATGGCCATGTTTGAAGAATTGCTGAGGAAAAGCATTACAGACAAAAAGATTTTAGTTTCATATTTTGATTGTAAGCCTTATCGTGTATAATTTTGGTTAAGATGAAAAAGACAGCAGCAATATTCTTCGCCCTGATTCTGCTTCCCTCCTGCGGCAAATGCGACGATTCCGCAGTCAGGTCGGTGTCTATCAAGGTGCCCTGACCTACCAGTACGGAGTCTATCGTCCTACGGACCAGAGCATCATGCGCCACAACATCGGTGGTTACAACGCCCCGTCCCGCGAGGCGATTTACAAACGGATAATGAAATTGTCCGAAAGCGATTCTTGGGAATATGACTACGAAACCTTCGTGGCCTACGATGCCGTCAACCGCTCGAACGCCTCCCAGACCTACATGACGACGAGATCCGCGACTTCGACGAACGCACCTTCATCCCGCTCGCCCCACCGGTCTTTGTTGACGGCCCGGCCCCTTCGGTCCGCTGATGAAGGCCGTGGCACTCAACTTATTGAATATGAACGGGAAAGCACCATGCTCTGGTTCTGACTTGAAGACCAGAACTGAGTGATTTCCCTTTGATATTCAGAAGCTTACCTGCCACAACCTGATAATCAGCGAGTGGCGAGTAAGGTGTTTAATATCATTCAGATAACGTGCCGTCTTTAGTTATTGCAAACTAAAGACGATCGTTTAATTATTTGACTGATAGCGGCTTGGTCTCCACTACAACTACGACAGGCTAAATGCCGTGTTGTTGATTCCGGTTATGGTACACTCCACATACGTTTGACCTGCACGGTCGCTTCGACAGGCTCAGCGGCCGATGGACAGGATAGAGACCCCGCACATCCGAATCAGAGACCGTAATAGTATAGCAACACACTTCGCTACGACAGGTCCGGTTAACGACATCATCAGCGTCCTTCACCGCTGGAGTTCATCCAAGACAGGATGATCATCATTGATTGCCAAACTCGGTTACAGGACCCATCAGCGTCCTCCGCCGCCTGAGCCGCCACCGGAGAAGCCTCCGCCACCGCCCCAGGAAGCCATACCGCCACCGCCGCTCCAGGAAGAACCGGAATCGCCGGCACGGGAAGCCTCATAAGCGATGGCCGCCGTGTTGAAGTTGCGGGAGGTCATGTTGATCATGTTCCAGATTACCAAAGTGGTCATGTCATCATCAAGAAGTTCGGCCGCTGAAGACAATGTGAAATATTCCGGACACACCTTACGGAAATCCTTCATCAGCTTATCGGCCATACCGTACAATGAAGCGAAGATCAGGTAGTCATTCCAAAGTTTGACCTCGACAACGCCTCTGTCCTTTATCAAAGTGAAATCTTTCAGATACCTTCTGAGACCGAAGACCTGTCTGGCGTCCTCCGGGGTAATAGTCCAGATTGTGGCGTCGTTCTTGGCATCCTGCCCCCAATCATAAAGGTCTTCGCCGTGTCGGTCAGCCCAACGCTGAAGTTCGTTTTTCTGCAGGATTCCATCCTCCCCGGCCGCCTCTTTGATGAATGAATAGAGTCTCGACTCAAGTCCAGTGTCCGAACGGGAATCATCATTATTGTCAATCTCCAGGTCCTTGATTTTCATCAAAGGCTTTGATTTTCCAGGCTGCGGGACAATCTCGAAAGCACCACGATAGAAAAGTCTGGTTATGTAGGCGGCGATCAAGTTCTGCCTCTCCTGCATTGTGTTACCAGAGAATGCAAGAAGAATATTGCTGGACCTCTTCAAGTCCCCACCCAAAGGAGCGTCCCTGAACCACGCCACATCCTTCATGCGGCCTCCAAGAAGTTCTCTTTTACGCCGGACCGTCTTGACAATCACCTTCACCGAAACGAAAACGGACAGAACGACACCCAGACCGATAAGGAGTCCATACCAAAAGCCGCCGTCGCCTTCCTCTTCGGGCTCACGGTAATCGCTGCCCTCCATCGCAGTCTGTCGCACCTCGTCAAAGGTACGGCTCTCTGTAAGGGCTGGATGGAAGAGTCCTTTCTCAAAACCGGCCATAGCGATCAAAGCGCTTCTTCTGGTGAAAGGCTGAGTTGTGCGGGCGACCACTGCACCATCCTCGACATGGATCTCACCACGGAAGCCGAACGCCCAGACCTTGGTGTTCTCGGCCGTGAAAGCCACGCCAGGCTTTCTGATTGTCAACATGATGGATTGAGGAGACGATCCAAGGTCCCTGGCCACAAACATGTGGTTGAACCCGTCCATGTCCTCGTGTCCCTTAACAAGCCCGGTAAGCAGATAGCGCACGGTGTAAGTGTGCCAGCCTGAGTTTCCCACGCCCCAGCAGATCTCGTAGCCGTCGGATTTTGTGACTAGCCCGCACCTGCCGGCCTTCCGGGCACGGCTGCGGTTCACATCCCACTCGCCTTCATTTAGATATTCATTGCCGGTCTCATCGCTGACCCTCAGATCCTCGATGGTCATCCGGCCCATGTTGTCGGCGACAAGATACCATTCGGTAATGTCATCGGAAACGTCAATCCGCCACGTTTCGGTCACGACAGCCGCCCCGTCATCACGCAGTTCCACGTTGATTCTCAACGAATCAACATCGCTGCCGGCGCATAGCGGGACAGCGACAAGCGACAGGATGACGGCCAGGAAAAATGCCTGAAGCCTTCTCATCGCCCTATTTGTTGAATATGTCCGAGACAGAAGGGGCGTTGACAACCGACTGGTCCTCCGGCAGGAGGTCATGTGTCTTGAAATGCAGCATGGAGGCCACCATGGAAGAAGGCCACTGGCGAACCATCATATTCATTTTGGTCACACAGTCATTGTAGACCATCCTGCTGAGACGGACTTTCTCCTCATAGTCCTTGATGTCGCCCATTGTCTTGACAAACACCGTGTTGGCACCCAACTGAGGGTACTGCTCGGCAACGACATTCAAGCGCCCGACAACGGAACGGAGAGAAGCCTCACTCTCCGCAAGCTCGGCCGGACTTGAGACGTTGGCGTTACGCTTGGAAATCACGTCCACAAGAGTGTCGTGCTCGTATTTTGTGTATTGCTTGGTCATCTCGACCAGATTCGTCACGGCGTCCCATCTGGACTTCATCTGCACGTTGATCTGGCTGAAAGCGTTCTTCATCTTTTCCTCCAGAGCGACAAAATTCCTCTGCGTCAGGAAAATGTAAATGAATATGACCGCCAAAAGGGCGATTATCACCAAAACCGTTGTTGACATGATACTTATTAGGTTAAAAATGGTTGACAATTCTATCCGACCACCCAGACAAGCACATGATTGTCGAAGGTGATATATTCAAGCTCAAACTCCTCCTCGTAGCCATCCTTGTGGATGAAAGTGGCGTCAAGCTCGCCCTCCCCTTTAGGACGGAAGCGCTCGACCTCGATCTGCTCGGCGAAATTCACCCTGTAGGCGGAAAGTCTTTTGAATATGGCTTCCTTGGCGCACCAATAGATCGCCAGCTGCTCGTTCCTCTTGTCATCATCAAGATCCTCAAGCTCGTCCTCGGAAAGGGCCTTGCGCTCCACGGCGGAGAAGTCGCGGGACAGGGACTCGATGTCAATCCCGACATCCTCGTTGTCATTCAGTATGACGGCGACGTACTTGTCGGTGTGGGTTATGCTTATGTTGGTCACGCTGTTCTCAAGATAAGGCTTGCCGTTGTCGTGATGGCTGAGGTAGACCTTCTCGCCGAACAGCTCACAAAGGAGCGCCCTCACAGCAAGTCTCTGCTTGCGGAGCGACTCATTGCTGATGAACGAGATCTCCTCCATCTCATCGGTAGGGACAGAGGCGAGCTCGCGGAGTTTTTCTTCCGTTTCGGTTATCTGCCAGACCCCGATCAGGGATCTGGATTCTTCCAATTCCTTTTTAAGATATAGTGCCATAGATTCAGATATTCAAACAAGACAATCCTCCCGTGGCCTTCAGCAGACTCGGGATGGTTAACGAATGATTATTCAACGTGCTGCACGACAGCGGATCGTCCGATCGGGGGTCCGCCTTTGATTTGCCGTCTGTCAGAATAGAACTGGGAGGTTCCATATAATACGTTAATCTTCTTTAGCGGTGCAAATATAATGATTTTTTGATTTAGAAAGAAAATACAACGGAAATTGTTATCTTTGTAACACTTTTGACAGTTATAGGATTTTAACATAAAATTTTTTCTACAATGGGATTTTTGACAAATGAGAAGCTGCTCATCGTCGGCGCCGGCGGTGCGATCGGCTCAAACATGGCTCAGACCGCTCTTATGCTCGGTCTTACTCCTAATGTCTGCCTTTATGACATCATCGAACCGGCCGTTCACGGTGTCGCCGAGGAAATGTGCCACTGCGCCTTCCCGGGAGCGAACGTAAGCTGGACAACCGATCCGAAGGAGGCTTTCACAGGAGCCAAGTTCATCATCTCCTCTGGTGGAGCTCCGCGCAAGGACGGCATGACCCGCGAGGATCTTCTCAAAGGCAACTGTCAGATCGCCGCTCAGTTCGGTGACTACATCAAGGAGTACTGCCCTGACGTTAAGCACGTTGTGGTTATCTTCAACCCGGCTGATGTGACGGCTCTCACCGCTCTCATCCACTCAGGCCTCAAGCCAAACCAGCTCACATCTCTCGCCGCTCTTGACTCAACACGTCTTCAGGAGCAGATCGCGAAGGAGTGCGGCGTGCAGCAGTCAAAGGTTACCGACTGCTACACCTATGGTGGCCACGGCGAGCAGATGGCCGTGTTCGCTTCAAACGCCAAGGTTGACGGCAAGCCTCTCTCCGAGTTCAACATCTCCGAGGAGCGCTGGGCACAGATCAAGCACGACACCATCCAGGGCGGATCGAACATCATCAAGCTCCGCGGACGCTCTTCATTCCAGAGCCCAGCCTACCAGGCTGTGAAGATGATTGAAGGTGCGATGGGCGGAACTCCGTTCACATGGCCTGCCGGCTGCTATGTAAACTGCGACAAGTGCGGTTTCAAGAATGTGATGATGGCCATGCCTACGACCATCGACGCGACCGGTGTTCACTTCACTGAGCCTCAGGGAACCGAAGCCGAAATGGCCGACCTCCGCAAGTCTTACGAGCACCTCTGCAATATGCGTGAGGAGATCATCAACCTCGGCATCGTTCCTCCGGTCGCTGACTGGAAAGAGGACAACGCCAACCTCTAGTCGTTACAGACACATTGAATATGACAGGTCCGGGATTCCGGACCTGTTTTTGTTTGCACCACGGTCACATCGATGCTTCGATGCTTCGACAAGCTCAGCAACCGCAGACTCAGCAACCCAGACTCAGAGACCGCAACAGACTAGTTGGTGAGATTGCCGAACCACAGCGACCGAACGGCACAAAATTCGTATCAATATATTCTTATAAAAGTGCTATTTTTGTACTTTAGACTCGGGAATATAATAATATGAACGGAAAAAGGCTGATAACGGTGATAGTGGCCGGGATGCTTATGGCGTCCGGGTTGGGATATTCACAAGAGAACAAGATAAGGCACCCACAGGACAACAAGATCGCCAAGACGGCTGACAGTGAATTGATTGACGCTGTCGCTGCGCTCGACAGCCAGCGGTACAGAGAAGCGAAGGACAGGCTGGAGAAAATCACAGAGACGGCTCCAGGCAACGATGCGGCGTTTTATTACCTTGGAATGTGCCGGCTTTATCTCAACGACGTGAACGGAGCGAAAGCGGCTTTCAAGAAGGCTTCCGAGATCGACCCATCCAACTTTTGGTACAAGGAAAGACTCGCTCGGGCATATTCAATGACAGGAGAGGACGATCTGACTGTCGCCACCTACGAGGAACTGCTGAAGGATTTCCCTAAGAAGAATGACATCTATTTCACGCTGGTCAACCTCTACCTCAAGCAGAACCAGTACGACAAGGCTCTGGCTGCGATGGACCAGATTGAGAATGTGTTCGGAAAGAGTGAGAACGTGACCGCCACAAGGTACGACATACTGCTTCGCCAGAACAAGCCGGAGGAGGCGCTGAAGACCCTGGAGGACTATAACAAGGAGTTCTCCTCTCCATACGTCCTCACCAAACTGGGCGACCATTCGATGGCTGAATATAAAGACACGGCGGCTCTCGCCTACTACCGCGAGGCTCTGGACTTGCAAAGCGGTTATATGCCGGCCCTTCTCGGCGAATCAGAGGTGTACCGCATCCGCCGGAATTTTCCGGAATTCTTCAAGACAGTGAACCTGTTCGTAAGCGACGAGGAGACCGACATCCAGACCAAGACGCAGTATCTTGACATGCTCGTAAGGCGTTCCGACCCGAGATTCCTCCAAAATGTCAAACCGCAGATCGACACTCTGTACGAGAATCTGGTGCAGAGCCATCCTTCTGACAGTTCGGCGCTCACGGCCGCCGGGTTATACTGGTACTCGACGGAAAGAATTGCCAAGGCCAAGGAATTGCTGCACAAGAATATGACCTTGTACCCTGAAAGCCTTGGAGCCACGGCCACATACGTCCAGCTTCTCGGACTTCAGAAGGACTGGGATGCCTTGGATACGGCTTGCGACAGCGCTCTGGTGAGATTTCCGAAGGAGACCTCATTTCTGGACATGAAGAACGTCTCATGCTACAACAGGAAGGATTGGCAGGGAATCATTGACAACAACAAGAGAATCATCGAGATAGCTCAGGGCGACACCTCCGTGACGATTCCGGCCCTGTCCTCCATCGGAGACATGTACCACGAGCTCGGGAACGAGAAGGAAGCTTTCAAGGTCTACGCTCAGGTGCTGAAAATCAATCCGGACTATGCGCCGGCCCTTAACAATTACGCCTACTTTCTTGCGCTCAAGGGCAGCAAACTGAAGAAAGCCTGTGCGATGAGCAAGAAGACAATCGAGAAAGAGCCCGACAACCCGACGTACCTGGACACATACGGATGGATCCTTCACCTTTTGGGGAGGAATCAGGAGGCCAAGACGCAGTTCAAGCACGCGATGCTCTACGGCGCGAAAGAGAGTGTCACAAGTCTGGAGCATTATGCCGTTGTGCTTGAGGCTCTTGGAGAGACAGACCTCGCCAAGGTTTACAGGACTCTGGCGGAAAACAGGAAAGCGGAGGGTAAGGAATAATGGGAAGACGGACCGGAATATTCATTTTTGCTGTCATCGCCGCCCTGGCCTGGCATATTCCGGCATATTCCCAAAATACTCGGGCGCAGGAGGCGCGCAGGGCACGGCTCCAGAAGGAGATAGCCATTCTGGACGAGCAGATCAGGGTCAATTCCACAAAAAGCGCGAATGCGATGAATCGCCTCACACTCATCAGCGGGAAGGTTGACTCCCGGAAGCGGCTCATTGAAGAAAGTGACAGAGAGATTTCTGAATATTCAGACTCGATCGCAAGAAAGGAGGGCGAAATCAGGGTCATCAAGGCAAGGTTGGACACCTTGTCAGCGCACTATGCAAGGCTTGTGCGGGGGGCCTACGTCAACAGAAGTCCGAAGGTCTGGTATATGTACATTCTGGCCAGCGACAACATCGGGCAGGCTTTCAGGAGATACGGCTACCTGCGTGATCTGTCAAGGCAGATGAATGTACAGGCCTCGAAAATTATTGACATTCAAGAGGAACTTGAAAAGGAAAGTGCTGTTTTGTCCGCGATAAAGAAGGATGCGGAGGCGGTCAGAGCCCAAAGGGTTTCTGAGATGAACAAACTCAAGACCGAGGAGGACGAGGCCAGAAACCTTGTGAGCCAACTTAAGAAAAACAAGAAGAAGTACCTGTCAGACCTGTCCAGAAAACAGCGTGAGGTGGAGGCGCTCAACAGAGAGATCGAGAGGATCATCCGTGCCGCCACCGAAGGTTCCTCCGGCAAGTCCGGGAAGGGAGGATCGAAGACTGCGGCACGCAAGCCGATCGACTACACCTTGGCCAAGAAATTCGAGGCGAACAAAGGTAAGCTTCCATGGCCGGCGGACGGTCCTGTCGTGGATCATTTCGGCCAGCGCTTTCATCCGGTCTACACTAATCTCAAACTTCCGTTCAATAATGGTGTGACCATAGCACTTGCGGCCGGAACGGAGATCAAGGCTGTGTTTGACGGTGTCGTGAAACAGATTGTGGTCATGCCGGGTTACAACAAGTGCGTGCTTGTGCAGCACGGCAACTATTTCTCATTCTACTGCAAACTGGGGACGGTCAGTGTCAAAGCCGGGGACAAGGTGAAGACGGGACAAGTTGTCGGGACGGTTGACACTATAGGTGGTGAGACGCAGCTGCATTTCCAGATCTGGTCGGGGCGCACGCCGCAGAATCCAGAGACTTGGCTGAGGCCATAAATTCATTTGTGACATGAGACACGAGATCATCATAAAAGGCCTGCAGGACATCGACAGGGCCGCGGGCGAGTTCCTTTCACAGACAAAAGGGCATAATATCATTGCGTTCTACGCTCCTATGGGAGCCGGTAAGACAACGTTCACCACGGCTGTCTGCCGGAGACTTGGGGTGCGGGAGGACGCTGTCAGTTCTCCGACGTTCGCTATCGTGAATGAATATCGCACCGGTTCCGGGGAACCGATGTATCACTTTGATTTCTACAGAATCACCAAGACCTCCGAAGCTCTTGACATCGGGTTCTACGACTACATCGACAGCGGGTGCCTCTGCATCATTGAGTGGCCAGAGAACATCGAGGAGATTCTTCCGGAGGAGACACTCTGGGTGCACATCTCGGTCAATCCTGACGAATCCCGTACTGTTTCCTGGGATGATTAAGGACTTGTCCAAATCATCTATTAGAAACGGTTTCACACTTCCGAAGGCAATGGCCAGAAAAAAGGCAAATTGAAAATTTTGCACGGTAGACCAAAATTTTCAATTTGATTTTTCTGGCCTTTGTGTACATTACCCGAAAGTATCTAAGTTGAGGCGGTCGAGGAAACGGTAGGCGGCGGCTTCGCGGAGATATTCAGGCTTGATGTCGCGGGACATCTCAAGGTCGGCTATGGTTCTGGCGACTTTGAGGATTCTCGAATATGCTCGGGCGGAAAGTCCAAGGCGGCCGATGAGCAGTTCCATCACCTTGCGGCACTCCTCATTCAACTGGCAATGCTTCTCCAGAAGGCGGTTGTTCATCTCGGCGTTCGTGAATATCCCGTCATCGGCGAAACGCTGTTTTTGCAGGGTCCGGGCTTTGAGAACCCTCTGAGCCACAACCTCACTGGACTCCCCTTTCTTGCGGCCGACGAGTTTCACTGTGTCTACGGGATGGAGCCATAACTGAATATCAATGCGATCCATTACCGGGCCGGAGAGTTTTGAGAGATAGTTCAGCCGTTGGCCAGGAGTGCAACGACAGCGGTCTCCTTCACCGTAATAGCCGCACGGGCAAGGATTCGATGCTGCCACCAGCATAAACGAGGCGGGATATTCAAGTTTGGAGCGGAGTCTTGAAATCGTTACTCTCCGGTCTTCCATAGGGCCTCTAAGAGCCTCCAGGACGGATTTCGGCATCTGGCCATATTCATCAAGGAAAAGGATTCCGTTCTCGGCGAGGGTTACTTCCCCAGGGCGGATGTCGGCTCCGGCTCCGCCGCCGATGATCGCAGGGAGGGACGCGCTGTAATGGGGAGCGCGGAAGGGGCGTGTACGGATCAGGCCGATCTGCGAGCCTTTCATTCCGGCTACAGAATAGATTTTGCTTGTGATAATGGCCTCTTCCGTGGTCATCGGAGGGAGGATTCCGGCCATCGCCTTGGCCAGGGAACTCTTGCCGCTGCCTGGCGGACCGACCATAATCAGGTTGTGTCCTCCCGCCGCGGCGATCTCAACTCCCCTCTTGGCTCCCTCCTGACCGATTATCTCCGAAAAATCCATCACGTCCTGACCAGACAGCTTTTTGCCCCTCATGGAGTTTCTGGACAGTTTCCTGTAAAGCCTTGTGTTCCAAACAAGGAGATCGCTGCAATCCTCCTGTTCCTCAAGAATACGGATGACATCGGCCAGAGTCTCCACGCCGAATATTGACAAATCATTGCATTCTGTGGCCTCAAGGGCGGAGCGTAACGGCAGGATGCACCCTGATATTCCCAGACCGGTCACAAGATCAGCGAACGGAAGGGCTCCTTGGACCTCACGCACTGAGCCGTCCAAGCCAAGTTCGCCCATAATCAGATATTTGTCAAGACCTGGGAAATGCTTCTGCTCGGAGGCGGCAAGGATGCCGATGGCGATCGGAAGGTCATAGCCGCTGCCGTTCTTCCGCACGTCAGCAGGAGCCAGATTGATGACTATCTTTTTGCCGGGAATCCTGAATCCCAACGACTGAAGGGCGGTGATTGTCCGCAGAAGGCTCTCCTTAACCGCCACGTCAGCCAAGCCGACCAGATGGATTCCTATTCCTTGTGTGATGTCCACCTCCACGGTGACGGGGACCGCCTCGATGCCGACGCACTTTGCCCCAAGAATGTTTATCAACATAGTTTGAGTTCATTATGTACTCCGGCAAATATGGCGCAATAAAACGTAAATTTTCAAAAGAAACAGAAAATCCGTCATAAAAAACAGAAATATTTTTTCTTATGTCCGGACGACACCGACGCTTCACGCCTTCTGAATCGTAAAGGAATGTTAAATTACAGTTACAACGGCAAGTTTGACATCATTTTTGATTATATTTGAGAGATTTCTTTTAATAAAAACGCGAAAATGGAAAAGAATGAGATAACACTGTTCTGCGTCAATGACGGTAAGAACCATAAGATTGAGAAAGGACAGGATCTGAAAGCGTTGTCGGACAAGTTCTGTTCAAGTGTCACGGATGAGAAGACGGGAAAGACATATGATGTGCTGGCGGCACTGGTGGACAACAAACTGAAAGAGTTGAGTTTCAGGCCGGCGAATCTGCATAGGGTCGAGTTCATCGGGTACAACCATCCGGACGGGAGACGGAGCTATGTGCGCTCGCTCTGCTTCGTGCTTCAGAACGCTATTAGGGAACTCTACCCGGACAAGGTGCTCGTGATAGACCACTCACTGCCGAGCGGACTTTACTGTGAGATCATCGAGAAAGGCAAGAATGACGACGGACGCAACAAGGTCTATTTCGTTACCGATGACGAGATCGACAGGATCAGGGAGAAGATGAAGGAGATTGTGGCGAAGGATCTGCCGTTCACAAAGGTCAAGATGTTCTCCGAGGAGGCCGAGAAACTCTTCATCGCCAACAACCAGCCTCAGAAAGCCGAACTTCAGAAGAGTCTTGGGACATTCAGTTGCAGCGTTTACTACCTTGACGGAAAGGCCGACACGTTCCATGGACCGCTGATTCCATCTACTGGCTACCTCAAAGTGTTCGACATCAGCGGGATGGGCGATGGATTCTGTCTACAGTCCCCGATGATGACAGACTTCAACAAAGTTATGCCGATGAAGCGGCAGGGCAAAATCTCAGCGGCCCTGAAGGAATATTCCGACTGGTGCTCCATCATCAACATCGAGAGCGTCGGAACGCTGAACAAGGCCGTGAAGGACGGCAAATCCGTCAGCATCATCAACTTGGCTGAATCCCTCCACGAAAGGAACTACGCAAGGATAGCGGACAGAATCTATGCCGAGAGGGGTACGAAGAGGATCGTTATGATAGCCGGCCCGTCTTCCAGCGGAAAGACATCGTCATCCCTGCGGATTGCCCTCCAATGCAAAGTGTTGGGGCTCAAGCCGAAAGTCATCGAACTGGACAACTATTTCGTGGACAGGGAGCATACTCCGAAGGACGAGGACGGCAACTACGATTTCGAGTCACTCCATGCGATGGATCTCGATTTCCTCAACAAACAGCTCAACGAACTGCTTGAGGGCAAAGAGGTTGAGATCCCACGTTTCGATTTCAAGACAGGAAGCAGAGTCTTCGAAGGCAACAAGCTGCGTCTTGAGGACAAGGACATTCTGATCATGGAAGGCATCCACGCCCTGAACCCAGAAATGACCTCGGCGGTTGACAACTCAAGGATATTCAGAGTCTATGTCTCCGCCCTGACCTCATTGAACATCGATGAGAACAACAACATGTCCACATCAGACAACCGTCTGCTCCGCAGGATGGTGCGTGACAACAGGGTCAGAGGCATAACCCCGGAAGAGACGATAATGAGGTGGAACAGCGTGCGCAGAGGGGAAAGCAGGAATATATTCCCGTTCCAGGAAAATGCCGACGTGTTGTTCAACTCCGCTCTGATCTTTGAGCTGCCGATGCTGAAATACTATGCGGAGCCGCTTCTGCTCAGGATTTCTCCGAATTCTCCGGCCTACACCGAGGCTGTGCGCCTGCTCAAGTTCCTGGACTACATTGTGGCTCTTCAGCCAAGTGAGATTTCTGCGATTCCTCCGACATCAATCATGCGTGAATTTATCGGCGGACAGACGCTGACAAGAGATTAAAAATAGGCTCTCATAGGGACTTACGGTTTAAGCAAAAGAGAACGGCTGGCCAATATCATTTTTGGTCAGCCGTTCTTATTCATATTAATCCAATTAGATTATTTCTATATCAGCGGTTTCAATCCAGCCTTGTCGTCCGTCAGCAAGGGAAATGTTCTTCCACGTGCCGACCTCGTCAAGAATCGTGACCTTGGTGCCTTCGTGGATCACGAACAGATCCTTGGACGAGCCAGAGGACGGTGAGCTCTTCACTGAAGAGACAGGAGACATCACGATCGCAGTGTCTGCTTTCTCGCTGTCGGATTTCTGCCAGATTGAGAAACTCAAGGCCCCGGCGGAAAGCAGCAGAAGCGCTATTCCGCAATAGAAGCCTGCTCTTCTCCTGCCGACAGTCGAGCCCAAAAGGAACAACATTCCCATCATCAAAGCGGCTGCAAGCAAGACTAGGAATATGACAGCCCAAGCGTTGGAGCCCATCAAATAGCAGATTTTCCTTGCCACGCTCTTCAAAATGAATTCCGGCACAGGCTCAATCTTGTCCTGCACGAAATTATTGGTGAATTCCAAATTGTACCGTGCGTCTGAATATGACGGATCAAGCCTCAACGCCCTCTCATAGTACAGAATCGCTTTAGGATAGTTGCCCTGCTTGAACCAAGCGTTGCCAAGGTTGTAGTAAAGCGTGGCAGATTTTTGTCCGGACTTTTCAATTGAAGTCCAAGCCTCAGAAGCGTCGGCGAACTTACCGTCCGAGTAGGCCTGCACACCCGCCGTCCAAAGAGAGTCCAGATCCTTCGCCTGAATATTCATGGAAAATCCAAGAGACAGGAGCAACGTCACGATTGTGGCGGCTTTTCTCAAAGATTTTCCGCCGTTCCTGAGACCGGAGTCAATTGACGAAATCACATTCAAAGCAGCGTCATAGTGGGATCTCATCGCCTCATTGCCTCCATCAGGAGAATAGCGGGCGAACTCGCATGCATCCAGAAGATCCGTGAAAGCCTTGGTCTGCTCCTCGCCGACCCCGCCGTCAGTAAGAGCGGAAGCGATGTTATCCTTGCTTATCTCAGACATATCCATATTCAATTTGTCGGAAACAAATCCGATGAGAGCCTTGTGAAGTTCCTCATAGAAAGCCGTATAGAGATCCTTGTCAAGATATTCACCTGCCAGTTTGAGACGCTTCTGCGCCATCTTTGTGGCACGCCTGTTCTTTGTGCCGGCGACATCAGCCCGCATCGCGGCCACCTTCCTGAACGCAAGGTAAACCACAACAGCCCCTACAATCATCAAAGCCAGCAAGATCCAGAAAAATGCCGAACCGACAAAGAACGATCCAGAGCCGGAAAGATTCGGCTTGCCTGTGAATATGAACCTGATGTCATCAGCAAGGCTCTTCACGTCCTTTCTCTCGACTCCGGATGTCACGGACGTGACAGGGGCGGAATCCCCGCCTTTCCCCTTGGCTACCTTGATGTGCAACGGTTCGGTCCTGAGGGTCACATATTTACCCGCATTGACATCATAATAGGAATATTCAACGGGATCAATCGTGAAGTCACCGTGGCTCCTCGGGATGAATGGATATTCAAAAGACTTGCTGCCGGATGTTCCGCCGGTGCTTTTGTCCGTGTTCTCGGTCGTTTTGGTGTCATATACCTCGAAATCAGGAGGGAAATTGACTTTCGGCTCCTCAAGCAGGGCAACGTTTCCACGTCCGGAGACCGTGATGATCAATGATGCCGCATCGTGGGTCTTAAGATTGTCCGTGGTGAGCCGAGCGGATATTCCGAAATTACCGACGCCACCTCCGAAAGAGGCAGGTTGGCCGGCAGGAAGCGGATTCACCTTTACCTTGACGGCAGGAGTTGTCACCCTCTTCCTGATTTGACGGTAGTCATCCTGAAAGAACTGGTCAAAGAGACTGCCCGATGTCGAATTGTTGACCTTTACATTTATGACACAGACAAGTTCCGATGGATCGATGGTGATGACTCCAGACTTTTGCGGAATCAAGACATACGTACGGAGAACCGCAGTGTTGTAGATTTTGTCATCCAAACTCTCGCGTTTGAACTCTATGTTGTCCGGAACATAGGTTTCTTGACTCCAGAAACCGTTGAAAGTCGGAAGTTTGGCATTCTCAAATCCAACGATGTTGGCTCTTTGATAAATCTTCAGTGTCGCTGTGATCGGCTCTCCGACAACCACTTCCGAGCGGCTTAGTGACAACCTCATGAAGAGATTGTCCGAAGAGATATCGCCCGAGCCGGAGGTGGAAGCCTGTCCGCCTGAGGATTTACCGCCGCTGTTCTGCCCAGATGACTGTGAAGAGGACGCGCCATCGCTGACAACCTGGATGGTGGCCTGATTAGATGAGATTCTGTTTCCTGAAAGCGTGGCTGTGGCAGCCGGAATCTGGAATGTTCCGGTGGATTTAGGAATAAGGATGTAGGTGAAAGTTGTCTGATGGGATGATGACTTCTTGCCATTGATGATCTGAATGCTTGAACTGGAACCTTTCTGCGGTCCCCAGACCAATTGGAAATCATCACCCTCCGACCATTGAAAATCCGACGGGCTCTTCTCACCTTCTATTATGAATGTAACATTGAACTGCTCGTTCACAGCGACGACATCCGGAGCCTCAACCCGGATGACATTCTGGGCAGAGGCCTGAAAAATGGCCATGAGCAAAAAAGCCGCAATGTAAAACAATCTCTTCATATTCCCCATTTTACCAATTCTTTTCTTTCTGGCGGGATTTCAGCAGAGCCGCCTTCTCCTTGTTGACCTTGTCCTGAGTCTCCTTTTCTCGGGCCTGAACCGCCTTCAGCATCTGCTGAGCCTGCTGAGGAGACATCTTGGCGTCCCCCTGCCCTTCACCTTGCTGAGGCTTAGGTTGGTCGCCCTGATTCTGATCTTTGTTCTGATCATTATTCTGGTTCTGGTCCTGATTATTATTCTGATTATTGTCCTGATTCGGATCGTTGTTGTTCTGACCGTTCTGGTTTTGGTCGTTGTTCTGATCGTTGTTCTTATCCTGATTCTTCTGGTCATCATTGCCTCCGCCACCACCTTCGTTCTTCAGCATCTGCTTGGCGTAAGCATAATTCTCCTTCGCGTCCATATCGCCCGGATTGCGCAGCAAGGACTGCCTGTAAGCATCCACAGCAGACTTCCAATCTTTCTTTTGGACAGCGATATTACCAAGATTATAATAGTAGTCAGCGGAATTGGCCGACATCGGAGCGACATCCTTCAATCTTTCCATGGACTTACCGGCCTCATCAAAATTGCCTTCACGATAAAGGGCACCGGCAAGGTTATAGTTGGCGGCGAATGACGAGGTGTCCTTAGCCTGAGCCTTACGATACTCTATCTCAGCGTTCTGCCAATGCCCTTTCTTGAACTGGCGGTTGCCGGCCCGGACTTCCTTGCGGTCAGTCTGCGCCAAAGCCGCCACACACGAAAGTGTCAGCAAAGCCGCAGCCAAAACATATTTCAATATATTCTTCATCTTTTTTCCTCAAACAAATGTCTGCGCGAGCGTCTTTCCCCGATGAGCATCTCAAGGGCGAAGAACGCCAACGCTATTCCGAGAAAATACATAAACTGCTCGCCATACTCCTCAAAGACCACGGAATTATATTCCTCATCCTCCATCTTGCGGATGTCGTTGATGATCGGAGTCAAACCGAATTCATCGTTGCCGGCGTGGACATAGGCTCCGCCGCCAGCGGCAGCGACTTCCTTCAATGTCTCCTCGTCCAGACGTGTCACGACAATATTGCCGTCCTTGTCCTTCAAAAGGCCTCCGTCCATCGGAATCGGCTGTCCGTCAGCGGATCCGACACCGATTGTGTAGACCTTGATCCCGGCGTCGGCAGCCTGTTTCGCGGCAGCGACGGCATCGTCCTCGTGGTTCTCACCATCGGTGATCACGATAATCGCCCGGCTGTGCTCACTCTGGGCGCTGAACCCGCGGATAGCCGTGTTGATGGCATCCCCGATGGCGGTTCCCTGAATCGGAATCGACTCCGTCGAAATTGAATTCAGAAACATCTTTGCGCTGACATAATCGGAAGTGATCGGAAGTTGGACGAACGAGGTTCCGGCAAATACGATCAGCCCGATCCTGTCATCCTGAAGCTTGTCCGTAATTCTGGAAATTGCCAGTTTGGCCCTTTCCAGTCTGTTTGGAGAATAGTCCTTGGCAAGCATCGAGTTTGACACGTCCAAGGCTATCATGATCTCGGC
>DCMG01000163.1 GCA_002321335.1 Bacteroidales bacterium UBA1628
TGACTGGGCCATTGGCGTCCTTGACTGTACCGCTGACGGATCCGGCCCTGTTCTGGGCTACCGCCGCGGCAGAAAACGATACAAACAGAGCGACAGCAGCCACAACAGCCGCCATTCCTCTGAATATCGAAGACTTGATTTTGTTTAACATAATTTTTTAATATTGGTTTTGTTGTGTGTTGTTGTCATAAATTACGTTGGTTTACAAGTGGTCTTTTCTTCCGTATAATAGATCCGCCAAACATACCGGTCAACCGTGGAGCGGCACAGATATATCTAGAAGAAGACCCCCGCATATTTATTCATAATGCGAATATCGGTATCATTTTGTAAATATACAAGAGTTTTTCTTACAGGATTAAAACCATAGTGCTGATTTTGCATTAAGAATCGTAAATGTTAAAGTCGGTGACGCAGTGGCTTTTGTATTGAATATGTGAGCGATATGTGAACATCTATAGAAAGGATTGCTGAAAGACATCGCAGGGGGCGGTTTCCTGCTCATTTGAAAATTTGATTATAAAACAGACTTGGTGAAAAGAAAACGAACCGGCCGTGCGGAACGGTCGGTTCGTTACTGTGAGAGTGTGATTTCCCCGAATATCTTGGATGGGCAGGAAATCTATTTCTCGATGGTTTTGATCTGTTTGTCGGTGAGGTGGAGGTCGATTGCGCAGTTGAGACTGGTCTTCAGCGCCCCGTACCAACCACCGGCATCCATCATCGTGGCGGTCTGCACCTTGATGAAATCAACACCTGGCAGATGAACCGGTTTGCCGTCCTTGTCAACGGCCCAGTCGATGTCGAATGAGGAATTGACTTCATCCTTAGGGTCGGAATTGCTGACATAGCCGTAGTCGTACCATTGGGTCGCTCCAGGGAACATTCCGTTCATCTGTGTGTTGCTTGGCAATTGGGTGACTCCTGTGAATGTGATGGTCTTGCCCTCATCGCCTTCTCTCAGCCAGAAAGACCATGACGGGATTGTGTTCGGCATTGAACCGCTTGATAGAGCCCCTGGGACTCCGTTGATGGTGTAGGTGATGTAATCGTTCACCTCTTTTCCCATGCTGACGGTAGTGAGGAAGTTGTCCGGACGGTTATAGGTGACGGTAAGGTTTGACAGGGTCGTTGTCTTGCCATATTCACTGCCGGCGATCTCGTACCACTCGTCCTCGTCAGGCTGTCCGTTCTGGTTGGCGTCGAATGCGACGAAGACAACACCTGGAGCCGGGTATGATGTCTTGCTGGCGAAGCTGCCGATGCGGAAGTCACGCAGATCGCTGACATTCATCACCGTGTGGTCAAACCTGAACACGATGTAGCCTCCCAACGATCCAAGGGCTATACCTGTGTTGGAGGCGCTGAAATCCTTGTTGAGTTTCTCGCGGGCCTTCTCCATCGCAGATTTCTTTGTGTCGGTCTTCCCGAACGGATTGTTTACTCCGACAGCGGAATACGGAGCAAGCTCAAGATCGAGGACCTCGGACAGGAATGGTGAATATGCCTCTTTCTCTGTCTCGACGTTAACCTTGGAGGAGCTGGACATAGAGATCCCGCTGTCATCGGTGACGGTCAGTGAGACTTCATATTCACCGGTCTCAAGTTTGATGAAATTCAGGGTGTTTCCGTTTCCGGCGGCGGTGGCCTCGGAGTCGTCCGGTCCTTTGACTGTCCAGGTGAAGACCGGATTCTTGTCAAAGCCGGTGATCTTTGGGGTGATGCCCAGAACCTTGCAGCGAGGGGTGGTGTAACTCGCAGCGAGGGACATCGAATATTCATACCCAACTTGGGTGATGCTGATTGTCAGTTCCTTGCCGCTTTCGGCCTGAAGGAGTGTGACGTTGCCGGGCTCGCGGGTTTGGGTTGTGCTGTTCTCGGCCACATTGATGACCAATGCGGTTTGCTCGATTGTGGCCGGCGCCCATTCCGGGGCGGATTTGACCTCGTAGGCCACGTTTGTGGTGCTGCTTCCAGCTGTCTTTGTGGATGTCACCAGTATTGTCTGAGCGCATCCTTCGGCCGGAGCCGCGATGGCGCTGTCCTCTGCCTTGACAGAGAACTCGTAGGTGACTTTCGGCTCTTTGTCATCGTCGCAGGCGACAAAGCACGGGCAGACTGCCGCCATGATCAGCAGCGTTTTGATTGTTGAATGTCTCATAATGCTACGTTTGTGATTTGTGAATAATCGTGGAATTTGTGTATGGGAATGATGCTGGAATATTCTTTGGTCAGGATTTCACACACCTTACCGCATACCCGTCGCTGCGGACTCCCACGTCCATCTTGACAACCGCCGACTTTTCGTACGGAGAGATGTAGACTGACAACTGGTAGGCGTTTCCGATGCCTGTCGGAGCAGTGCCAGACCAGATGTTGGCGGCGAATCCGGAGTTCTTCAGGCAGCCTCCGCCGTTCCTGTAGCGCAGACCGTTGTAAGGGATCACTCCGATAGGTGAATAATCGGTCGTTACTTTGTCAAGGCCATTCCAGATGAGCTTACCGTTCTTGTCGTAAGGCACCTGCCATCCTTCCGGGCAAGGATCGAACGGGGTCTTCGCGCGGTTCGCTCCGCACCAAAGCGTGTCGCATTTCCTGACGACAACAGGCTCGTCACCACGGAACCAATCGTTGAACGAACTTTCACCGAGCAGAAACTCCATCGGCTTCATCACAGACTTGGCGAATCCCGTTGTGGAAAGGTCGTAGCCAGACTTCACGGAACGGATTCCGGTCCCTCCGGACTGAGACCCCTCGGTCAGCACGTTGCCGGCGGCATCATAGATCGGCTTGCTGTCGAAATAATCATAGTCAGTGCTGTTGTCGCCCCTGAATTTATGGTCGCCAGGGAACGGATCCTTGCGCCCCCACTGGTACATCAGCCCGCAGGCGGCCAACGAATCGGCAGAGCTGTTCCCGATCACCCAACCGTCGTTCACTGCTCCAAGATTGCGGTCCATGAATATGTAGTCGGCGACACCGTCCCCGTTGTTGTCCCATGGATATGTCTTGCCGTAGGAAACCTGCTCGCTGACAGGATTATACCTGGTGACCCACACGTGCCAGCTCCAGCGGATCTCCCCGCCGATCCGAAGTCCGATGACGGCGTTGCCGACCTTGTCGGAGGTCGAGACGACCATTTTTGCAGTCTCCGGCGAGTTCCCCTCGATAAGTCCGACATTGGTGATGAGGCCGGGAGCGTCCTGCCACAGCAGTTCCGGCTCCGCTTTCTGCCCGGCAAGTTCAACGTTTCCAAGCAGATCCGCGTAAAGAGCCCACATGGCGTAAGCCTTTTTCACCGGAATGTCAACCGACGCCCCGGGGCGGATCATATAGCAGTTCGGTGAATATGCCGCCTTGACATACTCCTCGTTCTGATCCGGTTTCGGCTCCGGCTCAGGTGTCGGAATCGGCTCCGGCTCCGGATAGACATTCGGGTTGTCATCGTTGTGATAGACGCAAGAAACGCAGCAGGCCGCGGCGACTAAATATGTCAGTATATTCTTGAATATCATCGCAAAAGTTGTTGTCATTGATGCTGTCCTGGCCGAACCCGCACATGAAGGTCACGCGCCGAGAAGATCTCCGTGGAGGTCTCGCCGAGCCAACCGCAGTACTGGTTGAGTCCGGTGTAGACCCTGATGAAATCCACTCCTTGAAGGTGGACAGGCTCACGGGTGTCCGGATCAACGGCCCAGTCGATGTCAAATCCGTTCATCCAGCCACCGTCCCCGTCAGTGTCGTTGTTCGGATAGTTGTCGGCGTAGGCCCCGTACTTGAACATATATTGAAGGTAGTACGTCCCGTTTCCCGAAACGTCCTCGGCGTTCTTGGGAAGCAGTGTCCCACTGAAAGTCATCTCTTCCTCCGGCAGCCATTTCGGCCAGTAGTCCTGGTCGTGGAACTTGTTCTTGTAGACATAGCCGGTCCGCCCGGCGTTGTCCTCCCACCTGACATATTCAATGTCGGTCAGGGTTCCGTCCGCTCCCGGAACGGCAGTGTGGTCTGCGGAGGGGCGGAAGTAAGTTATTGAATATCCAAACCTTGCCGCATCGTTTGTGTACCACGGATTCTTGTCGATCTCATACCATTTGTCATCCGGCTTTTCGTTCTGGTTCTCGTCGAACATAACCATCACGATTCCCGGCTCGCAGCTTCCAGCGTCAAGTCCGTCGTGTGCGGCGCTGCGGAAGGCGTTGCCGTCTATGCGGAAATCCTGCTCTCCCGGAGAGTTGACAACCGTGTGGTCGAACCCGAATGTGACATAGCCTCCGTAGGCCCCGAGAGATACTCCCGCCCCGTAACTGCCTGAGAGCGACTCCTCCGCCTTCTGGATCATAGCCTTTTCGGTGTCGCCGTCCTGATAGACAGGCATCTCGTTGACGAACTGCCCTGGAGCCGGCCGGTATTCATAGACGTGAGCGATGTACGGGTTGTACTCGACCTCCTCGTTGACCACGTGGATGGTCATCGGATGCACGATCGGATTCACGGGATCGTCAATGGTAAATGTGACCTCATAGACCCCCGGGTAGCGCGTCAGGAACATGCAGTCCTTGCTCTCGCACAGCAGCGAGTCTGTCCCCGATGCCGTCTTGACCGTCCAGCGGTACCGCTCTCCCGTGTAGGCCGGCCGCAGGGTCAGAGTCTGCATCCTCGCGACCTTGTACACGTCATCCAGTCCGAGGCTGACGTACGGAACCTCGACCTTGCATGCCGCAAGAAGCAGAATTATCAGTGAATATGTCGCCAAGCGCCTCATTCGGAACTCTTTTTACGATCCAGAAACACCATGTGCGCGGGAATATCCCCGGTTCTCACACTCCATTTGTGCACTCCTTCTTTCGAGTAGCAATGCAGCACCCCGCTCGAAACGTAATTCTTCGCGTCGGTTATGAATATGTCCCCGTTCTTGGGATGTATGGCCAAACCGTAGGGAATCACGATGTTACGCTCTGTTCCGTCAGTGATGAAACTGCGGGATACCACACGTTTCTGCTTCACGTTGATGATGGCGTAGGTCACCGTGTTCTTGGAAGTCTGGTTGCTGTACTCGACGCTGTAGACGTAGAGCGAATCGCCGTGCAGGGCCATGTTGGATGCGGGAATATTCATCGCCTCCGCCACCCTGTAGCGTCCGCCCGATGGCTCCAGCCGGTAGAGGTTGGAAGGAATGTCGTCGTAATTGCCTCTGGAAGAGACCCAAAGGTTGCCGTAGGCGTCGGCCTTGATCCTGCTGAGATTGATCGCCACGTCTATCTTGTAGACCTGCCGCATCGACTCCAGTTCTACCACGGAGACTGTTGAATCGTAGTTCGGCGCCCTGTAACCCCCGGAGTTCGCCACGTAGGCATATCCATCCACAATCGCCAGCTCGTCAGGCTGGTAGCCAACGGTCGCCTCTCCGACAATCTTGTAGTCCTTGAGGTCCACCTTGAAGACAGCACCTTTCCGCGCGTTCGGGTCCATTGCTACCGGGCCGACGTATGAGGAGACGTAGGCATATCTCCCCCTGAACCTGATGTAGCGGCAGTTCGGAAGGTCTATCTGCGTGATCCTCTTGGTCGTGTAGGCATCCATCACCTCGACTTTGTGCGAGCAGTTTATGACGGCGAACAGCTTCCCGTCGTAGATCTGGATGTCGTTCCCGACATCCCCGAGTTCCTTCACCACATCAGGGTTCTTCTCGGCGTATATCCCTCTCGCATAGACGGCCGTCCTGTAGTCCAGATAGTCCAGGTCGGCCTTGTTGCTGCCCATGTTCCCCTCGTTCAGAAGGTACATCCCGATCGGATCCGCGTCCGGTTCCGGCTCAAGGTCAAGCACGTCATATTCAGTAGGATTGACAAGTTCGATCTTCCGGCACCCCGGTGAGAGTGTCAGAAAGATGGCGGCCGCCAACGGGAATATATTCTTGAATATGCTCATTTACAATTCAATGCTTGCGGTGAACCTGAAATTTGTCTTAGGCATCGGGTAGTTCAGCACCACATCGTAGTCCTGACCGAAAAGGTTGTTTATCTCGGCTGTGAGTTTGAGGGTGCGGGTGCGGATGGAGAAGGATTTCTGGAGGGAGAGGTCGCTGGTGTACCACGGCTGGGTGTGGTTGCGGGGAATGTTCTCCTGCTGGTTGTAGCGCTCTCCGGTGTAGATGAAGCTGTAGTTCAGCCCCCAACCTTTGTAGAAGAGCGCAAGCACGGCCGAGCCGCTGTGCCAAGGAATATACGGAATCTGATCCCGGTAATATGTGTCCGCGGGGTCCGTGACGTCTATAGCTTCCTGGTAGGTGTACTGGAGTCTGGCCGTGGCCTCCACCTCGCCGAATGCCCAGGCTGTGTTCAGAGCCACGTCCACGCCCTTGATGTCCACCTCCCCGAGGTTCAGCATCGTCCAGCGGAACTGCTGGCCTTTCGGGTAGGCTATGATCTTGTCCGTGATGTGGTTGTAGTAAGCGTCCACGGAAGCGTCAACCGCGCGCAGAACGGGCATATTCCTGAAATCCTTGGTGTATTTAAGACCGACGTTGAACTGCTCGGCATATTCCGGTTTCAGGAAGGCGTTGCCCATGTCCGTGTAGTAGAGGTCGTTGAACGTCGGCATCCGGAACATCCTTTTGTAGAACGCCCGGAGCGACAGGTCTTCCCTGCGGAACGGTTTGTAGGAGAGGAAGAACGCCGGGGTGGCCACCGCCTTGTCCGGCCGCGCCTCGAACCGCTTCACCTTCTCGTGCACGAAATAGCCCAGCACGCTGGCCTGCCCCTTGAACCGCCCCCACTCGAACGCCGTGGCGAGCGCGGCCATCTGGGTGTAGCGGGTAGGGTAGGGGAACGTGCCGTCGCTTTCGGTCGGCATGTAGAATGTCGCGTCAAGGGTGTTCCACTGGAAGTCGTAGGAGAATGACACCTCCCAGTTGTCGAGAATATTGTAAAGGTTGGCGCATGAGGCGTACAACTCCTTCTGCCTGTAGGTGTTCTTGGTCTGGATCAGTTTCGCGTCCTGGTTCTCGTAGTGGGTGTAGTCGGCGGCGTACTTGGCGTTGACCAGTGACCGGAACTTCGGTGTCCACCTGTTGGTGAACGTGCCTTGGATGAACGAGTTGGTGTCCCAAAGCCTTTCGCCGTTGCGGAACACGTTGTTCACTATGGCCCCAGGAATGCCCCTCTCGGAGTTGTATGAATATGCCCGTACGGTCCAGCGCCCTTCGTTCATGACTCCATGCAGCGCGGCCTCAAGCCTCGTGGCGTTGATGTCTCCGTTGTGGCGGACGGCCGTGGTGTCATAGACTATCTCTCCGATTGTGTTGCGGCGGCGGTAACGGAACTTGTACTTTCCCGTCGCATTGACCCATTCCCCGCTGAACGAGGCGCTTACGTTGTCCGAGATCTTGTACTCGCTTCGGATGGATGGATTGATGAGCCCGAAGGATCCGGTCTTCATCGTCGCCTTGAAGTTCGCGTTCCAGCCCTTCTCGAAACGAGGTCTGCGGGTGGTGATGTAGATCGTTCCCGAAGCCCCGAAGTCCTTGGCTGACTGGAATATGTCGCTTTTCTGCCCGTTGTAGAGCGAGATCTCCTCCACGTCATCGAGCGAGAAACGCCCAAGGTCCACCTGTCCGTTCTGGGCGTTGCCGAGCTGGATTCCGTCATAGAAGACGGCCATGTGGTTCGTGCCCATGGACCGGATGTTCACGGTCTTGAGTCCGCCGACTCCGCCGTAGTCTTTCAGCTGGACACCGGAGAAATACCTGATCGCGTCCGCGACCGAGAAACTGTTCAGCCTTTGAAGTTCCTCTTCCTTAAGGGTTTGCGCCGGGATGACCTCACGGTATCTGTATTCCGCCGGAGCGCCGATAATCACAGCCTCCTTGATCACCTGGACGCTGTCCAAAGGCAAATCCTTCCGATGGACAGATGTCGTGTCACCGGAAGTCTGCGCAAAAGTCAGTGGCCCGCATCCCAGGAGGCAGACCGAGACTATGAGACGGTATATTCGTTTCATAAAATTTTTGTCCGGCCGCCGCCCGTGCTCCCGCAGGCGAGACCGTAAAGTTTCGTGAAGGCAGGTCTTCTGACTTGTTCCTGACGCGGCGCCTTCCCGGCATGAGGGTGCTGATATTCATCAACTTCCAGCCAGTGGCGTAAGAAAGCCGCGTCATTTTGGACTGTTTTGAGAACAGGCGCTCCTGACCGTCAATTGTGTCAGGATGGGACTCACAGCAGCGGGCACTGTCCCGGACTCTCACCGGATTCCCTTTTGATCTTTGGCCTCAATTCCGATCCAAAGAACCTTCGCCTGACAAAGATAGCAATCCTTGAAGTCTTTGTCAAATCTGTGTTCACTTATTTTTTGCCGCCCGCCAAAAACAGAAACCGCTTCCACATACGGCAATTTTTCGTAAATTTGCTGCCATGAAAAAGTTCGTTCTTTCGGCAGTGTTGACACTGCTTTGCGCCACGATGCTTCCGGCGCAGACCAAAATCATGTCCCACAGGGGATTCTACGCCCATCCGGGCTCTTTTGAAAACACTCTGACCAGCCTTGCCGGCGCTCAGAAACTGGACGTTGAGAGCGTTGAGCTGGACGTGCACCTCACCACGGACGATTCGCTGGTGATCCTTCACGGTCCTGCGATCCCACGGACAAAGTACAAGGATATCCAGAAACTTGACTACGCCACGGTGAAGGGCTGCACCCTTCCTAACGGCGACCATATTCCTTCATTAAGGGAGTATTTCACTCAGGCGAAGGAAACTTCCGCACTGAAGCTGTTCCTTGAGTTGAAGTCCCATCCGACTCTGGCGAGGGAGACTCAACTGGCGGAGAAGGTCATAGCCCTCTGCGATGAAATGAATATGTACGATCAGGTCTGCTTCATCTCTTTCAGCGAGCATCTCTGTGACGAGGTACTTCGCCTTCATCCTGGTGCGGAGGTGATTCCGATCACGTCCAGAAAGACATATTCAGTGAAAGAACTCAAGGACAGGGGGTATGCCGGTGTGTCCTATAATTATAATGTCGTGATGAACGCCGCGCATTATCTGGATGATGTCCATGCGGCAGGACTTCAGACGGTTCTCTGGCCTGTGAACAGCTATGATTTGGCTGATTTCGCGATGAGGCACGGAGTCACCTATGTCTCCACCGACCAGCCACAGGGAATGAAGCGTCTGATGGACTCAATCCGCGAGCTGAAATGGAAGCAGGAGAAGAAACTGATCTGCTTTGATCTGGACGGAACGCTCACTCAGCACAAGACCCAACTGACGGCCGCCAACAGGGCGGTTCTGGACACATTGGCAAAACGCTACGAGATCATCATGGCGGGGGCCGGCAACTGCGAGAGGATCTACAAGCAGATGGGTGAATATCCTATCACGATTCTCGGCAACTATGGCATGATGGAAAGCCATGTCGTGGACGGTAAGTTCCAGATTGTCAGGGAGGACAAGGCTCCGGCGGACAAGAAATTCTTCGAGAAGAACTGTGATTATCTGCGCAAGAAATATGGCTACACCGATTTCAAGGGGGAGTCTTTGGAATATCACGGGTCTGGAATGGTGACTTTCGGTCTGCTTGGCACCAAGGCTGACAAGGCAGACAAACTGGCGTTTGATCCGGACAAGATGCGCAGACGTGCCATGTTCCCGGAACTTCAAGAGATCTTCAAGGACTACTCAGTGTTCATCGGCGGCACGACATCATTCGACATCACTCCGAAGCAGTATAACAAGCTGGATGCGGTGCTGCGTTATGCGGCCGAGCATGGCTACTCGTTTGACCAGATCTTGTTCGTCGGCGATGACTTCGCGGATGGCGGCAACGACAGCCAGATCCGTCTCGGCGGAATGGATTATATCAGGATTGACGATTATACGCGCTTACCTGAGAAGTTAGAGTTCTTGTTCTAAACCGATAAAATTAAAAAATATCTTTGTGGTTCAGAATTGATTTCATAACTTGCGCCATCAAAATTTTTCAAGGATGATTTTGGAAGCACACACATACCGACAGCAGCAGTTCCAGCAGGGATTTCAGAGCCAGAACGTTCAGGCGCTGAACGCTTTCGTGTGTGCCGGTCTTCCAGCCTGACGGCATATTCATGGCAAAAAGGATATTATGATTTAAATATTGAAGGCTGGTCCCTTGTGGATCAGCCTTCTTCCTTTTTGAATCGGCTTTGAGTTTATGGTTTTGATTACACAATATATAGTTTAAGGAAATACACACCTTTAACAAATAGACAAATTATGAGCATTGACAGATTTGATCTGGTGAAGGAATCCTTCGAGAAGAAGGCTGTTCCGGCTGAACGCCCTGAGGGCAAGACCTCCGACTACTACGGAGAACTGGTCTTTGACCGTCCAAAGATGCACAAGTACTTGGACGCCAAGACTCTGAATGCGCTTCTTGACTGCATTGACAACGGCAAGCCTCTAGACAGAGAGACTGCAGACGGAGTCGCCAGGGGAATGAAGGAGTGGGCGATGGAGCACCACGTGACCCACGTGACCCACTGGTTCCAGCCTCTGACAGAGGGCACCGCGGAGAAGCACGACTCTCTGATTGACTACGACGGCAAGGGCGGTGTGATAGAGACCTTTGACGGCAAGTCACTCGCGCAGCAGGAACCGGACGCATCCTCTTTCCCTAACGGAGGAATCCGCGCGACATTCGAGGCCAGAGGCTACACGGCCTGGGATCCGACATCCCCGGTGTTCATTATGGATGACACTCTCTGCATTCCGACCGTGTTCATTTCCTACACCGGCGAGGCCTTGGACTACAAAACTCCTCTTAAGAAGGCTCTCAAGGCCGTTTCTGATGCGGCCATTCCTATCTGCCGCCTCTTTGACAAGTCTGTCACGAAGGTATATTCCTACCTTGGATGGGAGCAGGAATATTTCCTTGTCGATGAATCCCTCTATGCCGCGAGACCGGATCTGATGATTACCGGCCGTACCTTGATGGGACACAGCTCATCCAAGAACCAGCAGCTGGACGACCACTATTTCGGAGCCATCCCTACCCGTGTCGCCGAGTTCATGCGTGACCTTGAGATCGCCGGGCATCGTCTTGGGATTCCGCTCAAGACCAGGCACAACGAGGTCGCTCCTAACCAGTTCGAGCTCGCGCCGATTTTCGGAGAGACCAATCTGGCCAATGATCAGAACCAGATCGTGATGAACCTGATGAACAAGATCGCCCGCAAGCACGGTTTCGTGGTCCTTCTTCATGAGAAGCCTTTCGACGGGGTGAACGGATCCGGCAAGCACAACAACTGGTCGCTCGGAACCGACACGGGCACGATGCTTTTGGCTCCTGGCAAGGACGCCAAGGGAAACCTTCAGTTTGTCACTTTCTTTGTGAATGTGCTGGCCGCCGTGCAGAAGCACAACGCCCTGCTCAAGGCTTCCATCGCCACCGCCACCAACGCCCATCGTCTCGGCGCCAACGAGGCTCCGCCTGCAATCGTGTCCGCCTTCCTTGGCAAGACGATGACCGATGTGCTTCACAAACTGCTTGAAGTACCGTCAGACACCCCGATTGAGATTGCCGGCAAGAAAGGCAAGAGTGTCGGTCTGGTGGAGATTCCTGAGATATTCGTGGACAACACAGACCGCAACAGAACCTCTCCGTTCGCCTTCACCGGCAACCGCTTCGAGTTCCGGGCCGTAGGCTCCCTGGCGAACTGCGCCGGTGCGATGACTACTCTCAATGCCGCTGTGGCTGAGCAGCTTATCGCATTCAAGAAAGATCTTGACAAGGAGCTGGTCAGCGGCAAGGCCTTGAATGTGGCCATTCTGGACACGCTGAAACCGATAATCGCATCAATCATCAATGTCGTCTGCTTCGACGGCAACGGCTACACTGATGAGTGGAAGGCCGAGGCCAAGAGGCGTGGCCTGGATGTCGAGACCAGCGTTCCGGAGATGATCAAGGTGTTCACCGATCCGGCTTCGGTCAAGATGTTCAAGGAGACGGGAGTATATTCAGAGAAAGAGCTTGAGGCCCGCAATGAGGTGAAGTGGGAGACTTACAGCAAGATGATCCAGATCGAATCGCGTGTGATGGCGAGGATGGCGATCAACCACATCATTCCCGCCGCCCTTGAATATAAGTCCAAGCTTCTGAAGGAGGTCTCTTTGAGCAAGGAAGTCTTCGGTGGCACCGATGAGTGCAAGGAGGAGCTCTACCTGATCAAGAGCATTTCCAAATATGTAGACCAGATCCGCGAGAAGGCTACCGCCATGGTCGAGGCGCGCAAGAAGGCCAATGTCCTTGAGGATGAATATGCCAAAGCCGTCGCCTACCACGAGATAGCCGAGAGCTTCTCCGCCCTCCGCCGTCCGATCGACAAGCTTGAGGAGATCGTGGACAACCGCACCTGGCCTCTCCCTAAGTACCGTGAGCTCCTGTTCATCAGCTAGTTCTCTGGGCATCGGCCCTTCCGGTCGCTGAGCTTGTCGAAGTGACCTTCAAGAGATAAAGCCAAACAAAGTCTCCACCCAAAATTTTGCACGTTACTAAAATTTTGGGTGGAGACTTTGCTTTGGCTATGAGTGGAGGTTTTGTTTGACCTATGTTTTAGTTGTTGAGGTTTGGCAAATGCTTTAGTTAAGCGTTATCACCTTGTATTTCGGCACCAGAGTCTTCATTATTCCCCAGCCGATGAGGTAGGCGGTGGCGCAGACGCAGAAGATGATGAAGTATCCGGCCGGTTTTCCGGTGAATCCGAGGAAGGACAGATTGACTTGCTCGGAGTACACGAAGAGTTCTCCGGCGACTTTCTGGAGAAACATTGAGCCGAGTCCTCCGGCCATACCGCCGATACCGGTGATGGTGGCTATGCTGGACTTAGGGAACATATCCCCGACAGTTGAGAATATGTTCGCTGACCAAGACTGGTGTGCGGCAGCGCCGATGCCGATCAGAATGACCGGGAACCAAGGCGAGATCCTTCCCAAAGGCTGGGCAAGCAGGACAACCAGCGGCAGGAACGCGAAGATCAGCATTGCTTTCATCCTGGCTGCATACGGGTCGAACGCCTCACCTTTTTTCATCGCCTTGTTGATGAATATGGTAGGGAGTTTTCCACCATAGATGGAAAGCATCGTGATGGCGTAGAGTGTGAATATCAATGCCATACCCATCGGGTCGCTGGTCTTGATGCCGAACTGAGTGTTCAGGTAGGACGGGGTCCAGAAGAGGAAGAACCACCAGACACCATCGGTCATAAACTTGCCGACGGCGAACGCCCACGTCTGCTTGAATTTCAGGCATTCCTTGAAGCCGAGCTTCCTTCCGGTTCCGTAGTCGTCCGCCTTCTCGTTGTCAAGTTCCTTGTCCTGCTCAATGTAGGCCAGTTCTTCCTTGCTCACATGCTTGGAAGTCTCAGGCCTGTCATAGAGGAAAACCCAGAATCCCATCCAGATGAAGCCCAGGGCTCCGATGATTATGAATGCTACTTCCCATCCGAAGTTCTTGGCCAGGATTGGGATGGTGAGCGGGGCGAACAGCGCTCCTATAGAAGCGCCGGCGTTGAATATGGACGTGGCGAAGGCTCTGTCTTTCTTCGGGAAATATTCAGCGGTGGTCTTGATCGCCGCAGGGAAGTTGCCCGCCTCGCCGAGAGCCAGTATGCTTCTGGCCACAAGGAAGCAGTACATGCTTATCGTGGAGATGAGCACGGCTGTGTCACCGGTCGCCTGAACCAGTTCCGCGGCCGTGTGCAGTCCGACAATATGCTCTGTCACGACCCCGCAGAGGGCATGTGCGCAGGCACCTGCCGACCAGACACCGATTGACCAAAGGTAGCCTTTCTTGGTGCCCATCCAATCGACAAAACGTCCTGCGAACAGCATGCAGATAGCATAGATGATCGAGAACAGGGACGTGATCGTGCCGTAGTGCGATTCGTTCCAATGAAACTCCGGCTTGATGAACTCGTCCCAAGTGAGGGACAGCACCTGCCTGTCAAGATAATTCACGGCCGTTGCGACGAATAGCATCGCACAGATCACCCATCTGAAATTGGTTTTAGTCTTACTTGTCATTTTTTTTGTTGCCGAAAACGTTTTTGCAAAGATATAGGCTTTTTGCAAATACGATAGTGTAGTTGGGGAAATATTATCAAAAAATCGAGTCCGGAATCATTTTTTTCGGATTCCGGCAGGGAAAGCGGTTCTTGGACAGGTAGTCTGAAGGCTGGCTGATTCGGCAGGTGGCAACGGAAGTCCTACAGCAGCGGCGCGAACAGGCGCATGAAACTTTCGAGGATGCGTGAGTACCACGGGCGCGCGTTCCATTCTTCCAGAGTCAGTTCATGGCATTGCCTGAGGTCGTACATGAATATCCCTTTGTTCATCCGGGCGGTTTGCTCATCGTAGATGTAGGCGTTGACCTCATAGTTGATGGCAAAACTGCGGAAATCCAGATTGGCCGACCCTATGCTGGAGAGGTAGTCGTCGCAGACAAAGGTCTTTGCGTGGATGAATTCCCCCTTGCGCAGGAATATTCTCACGCCGGCTTGCAGGGCCTCTTCGTAGTAGGCTCTGTTGGCCGGTCGCATCAAAAGGTTGTCGGCCACTTCAGGGAGCATGAGACGGACATCGACACCGCAAAGCGCGGCTGTTTTAAGGGCATCCATAACGGGCTCTGTAGGAACAAAATACGGAGTCTGAAGATAGATATACTTCTTGGCGTGCTGTAAAGCCCACTCGTAGCTCATCTGGAGGATAGGAAGCGGCAGGTCTGGTTCGTCCGGGACAATCTGCATCAGTTTGCCCTTCAGGATTGGATGTGTGGCGTGGAAGTCGATTTCTGAATCTGCATCTCCAGTCGCTGAGCCTGCGGTTCGACAAGGCTCACCAACCATCGAATTGACATTGTCTTGGATGTGGTTTGCACACCCGGTCACTTCGACAGGCTCAGCGACCAAAGTCTTTGGCTCAGTGGCCGAGGCTTCCGTCTCAGTGGCAGGAGCAGGTTTCTTGACCATCGGATAGAAATCGATCATCGGCTTGTCTATCGTTCCACCGCCGGTCAGCCACGAGTCCAGAAACGTGTACTGGAGCACTGCCACGGCATCGCCGGTCATGCGTAGGTGCGTGTCCCTCCATTGGCGGAAATAGTGGTCGTTGATGTTCATCCCTCCCGTGTATCCAATCTTTCCGTCAATAACAACTATCTTCCTGTGGTTCCGGTAGTTGAGCTTCGTGGCAAAGTCCAGCACGTGCATTCTCGGGTTGGTGAATTTGACGACATCGACACCGGCTTTCCTCATATTGTTGTAGTAGGCTGACGCTATCGGGAAATTGGCTATGTTCTCATATAGGAAACGTACCTTGATCCCTTCTCGTGCCTTCTGCATCAGCAGCCGCTTGATCTCCTTGCTGCCCTTGTCGTTGCCGAAGTGGAAATATTCAATGTGGATGGATTCATTTGCCGCCAGAATATCCTCACGCAGCAGGTCGAACTTCCGTTGTCCGCTTGTGATGATCTCCACGTCGTTGCCGGATGTGACGGAGGGGTAACTATCCGCCCCGAGAAGCCTGGCCAAAGGCCGGAACTCCTCTTTGACTGCAGAGACATTGTCATGTCCGAAAAGAATTCTGTTCAGTTCCGGTGTCGTTCCCGCCTCGAAGATGTCCCTGTACCTCTGATGCCTCCGGTTGAAGATCCAGTGGTGCCGGTAATTGATTCCGAACATGAAGTAAAGAACCAGGCCGACCACGGGGAGCACGGCTATGATCAGCAGCCAGGCGAACTTCCTCCCCGAATCCCCCTTGTCTACCAATATGACTGTGAAAACGCTGAGAATCAGGAGAAAATAGAAAACTGAGAGAATCCACTGCATAAGACAATCCTAAACAGGCTCGCCGATAAGTGTCGCGGAAGTGCAGGAAAGCACTTTGACATCCACATAGTCTCCGGCCTTGTGTCCTCTGCCCGGGAACACGCACATCTTGTTGCTTCCCGAGCGTCCGCAAAGTTCCTCCGGGTTCTTTTTTGACGGCCCTTCCACAAGAACCCTGAACGTCTTGCCGATGTCGTTCCGGTTGCTCTTGAGGCTCAGTTCGCTTTGCAGCGCGATGATCTCGTTCAGCCGTCTTGTCTTGACATCAAGCGGCACGTCGTCAGGGTAGTGCCTTGCGGCGAGAGTTCCGGGTCTTTCGGAATAGTAGAACATGTAGGCATAGTCGAAACCCACCTTGCGGAACAGCTCAAGTGTCTGCTGATGATCCTCTTCGGTCTCGGAGCAGAATCCGGCGATCACATCGGTGGTGATTCCGCAGTCCGGCAGGATCTCCCGGATTTTAGCCACACGCTCAAGGTACCATTCTGATGTGTAGCGCCGTCTCATCTTTTCCAGAAGCCTGTCGCTGCCCGACTGCACAGGCAGATGAATATGGTTGCAGATGTTGTCGTGTCTCGCCATTGCCTCTATCAACTCGTCGCTGATGTCCTTTGGATGGTTGGTGGCGAAACGCACCCTCAGCTCGGGACTGATCCCGGCCACCATCTCCAAAAGCTTCGGAAAGTCGCACGCCTCGCCGTCGGCCGGTTTCCAGTTGTAGGAATCCACGTTCTGCCCCAGCAGGGTCACTTCCTTGTACCCTTTGCCGAAGACATCACGCGCTTCATTCACAATTGTCTGCGGGTCTCTGCTTCTTTCCGCACCTCTGGTGTATGGCACGACGCAGTACGAGCAGACATTGTTGCATCCTCTCATGATGGAGATGAACGCTGAGACCCCGTTCCTGTCGGTCCTGACCGGCACGATGTCGGCGTAGGTCTCCTCATGGGAAAGCATCACGTTGATCTGTGGCTTGTCAGGAGCTATGTCCCTGAGCAATGCCGGAAGCGTCCTGTAGGAATCAGGACCGGCCACAAGGTCCACCTTGTGTGTGTCCAGAAGCTTGTCCTTCAGCCTTTCGGCCATGCATCCGACAATCCCTACGACCACCCCAGACCTCTTTTCCTTTTGTTTGTGGAACACTTCGATACGCCCCCAGATCCTTTGCTCGGCGTTGTCCCTGACGGAGCAGGTGTTGGCGAGAATCACATCTGCGTCGTCCATAGACTCGGTGCGTTCGTAACCTTCTTTCCCGAGAATCGAGAAAATCACCTCAGAGTCGCCGACATTCATCTGGCAACCGTAAGTCTCTATGTAAATCTTTTTGCTCATTCCTTCCTTATAACAGTCTTTTGCAAAGATAGATAATAATCCTTGAATATGGCTTGGTGGTGTTTGTCAAATTGTCCATTAATGCTTATTATGGATTTTTTTCTATCTTTGTAGAAACAGTGTTGACAAAATGAAGACATTCAAGAGAACAATATTTGGCATTTTTGTCGCGTTGCTGGCCTGCGCCATACTTTCCGGGTGCTCCGGATTGAGAAAGGTCAAGGACATAAAGGTGACCTCGTGTGGCCTGGAGTCATATTCATTGAAAGGTCTGCGCTCTATTGACGCGGTGCTTGCCGTGGGAATCGACAACCCTACGTTCGCATTCAAGGTGATGGATGTGAGCGGTACCGTGAAGTACAACGGAGAGGATTTCGCGAGCTACACCGCTGACACGATCAGCGTGGACAAGAAATGCTCGAAGGTCTATGACCTGCCTTGCACCGCGACCTTGAACGATGGTGTGAGCCTCATGAAACTGATGCAGATTGTAAAGAAGGGAAGTCTGGAAGGGTTCACAACAGATGTGACAGCAACCGTCAAACTCAAGAGCGGGGCAGGAACCACTCTGAAGTTCAAGAATATAGACCTTAACAAAATGACTGAATAGATTTATGGATATTTTGGTTCGTAAAATTCTTGCATTCGCATTGATAGCCCTTGCCACCGTCTCTCAGGCATTTGCGCAAGGATCTGCCGAGAAGCGAGATTCCGTCATTTACAGGCAGAGCGCGGCGATGGACTCCACGTTGGTGGGAAAGAATATATTCAATCTCCTTTCCGGCTATGGGGAAAATGATTCAAAGGTGACGGTGCATCAGTCCCAGCGGATTCTGAATGCTTTTGAATCCCATCTTGCCGCTAATCCTTCAAGGACTTCCACCGGCTTCAGAGTCAGGATATTCAATGACAACAAGCAGACTTCCAGAAATGATTCAGAGGCGGCTTTGGCGCGCTTTAAGGGAATGTTCCCCGGTGTTTCGGCCTATCGGACATATTTCAATCCATTCTTCAGGGTCACGGTCGGTGATTTCCGCACAAAGTCCGAGGCCATGCAACTTCTTCAGCAGGTCAAGGGATCTTTCCCGACTGCATTCATCGTAAAGGAAACAATCGGTTATCCAGTGGTTGACCGGTTTCATTCCTACACTGTAGAGACCGTTAATCAGGAATAAGTTATGCTCAAGCAAGGACTAGAACTCAAACAGACTCAGAAACTTTCACCGCTTCAGATTCAGACGATCAAACTCATCGAGTTGCCGATTCAGGAACTGGAGCAGAAGGTCAAGGCTGAATTGGAGGACAATCCGGTGCTTGACGATTCTCCGTCTCCGGAAAAGAGCGAGGACAATGACGAGCCAAAGGACATCTCGATTGACGAGATTGACGAGAATGATCCGATTCCTGCCTATAAACTTCATGTGAACAATTACGGGAAGGACGAGCGGCCTCAGTACAACACGTTTTCCGTCAAGGAGAGTTTCACCCAGAGCCTGATGGAGCAGCTCGGCTACCGCAACCTGTCGAAGCATGACCACGATGTGGCCGCTTTCATCATCGGTAGCCTGGACAGTGACGGCTACCTTCGCAGGGACATTGACAGCATAGTGGATGACCTCGCTTTCAGAGCTAACATCGAGTCCTCCCCGGAGGAGGTTCTGAAAATGTTGAAGGTGATCCAGGAATTCGAACCAGCCGGAGTGGGAGCCAGAGATCTGCGCGAGTGCCTTCTCCTTCAGTTGAGGGCTCAGGAGCAGACGAAGACCGTGCGGACAGCCGAAACCATTCTGACGGATTATTTCGCCGAGTTTTCCAACAGGCATTTCCAGAAGATCATAACCAAACTCGGATTGAGCGAGGAAGAGATGAAGGCTGTCATGGCCAAGATTGTCAAGTTGAATCCGGCTCCCGGCGGTCAGATAGATGATTCCTATAATGACCAGGCTCAGCAGATTGTGCCGGATTTCGTGTTGGATATAGTGAACGGGGAACTGAAATTGTCAATGCCTCGCTTCAATATTCCTGAGATTCGTGTGAACCGTAAGTATGCCGATCTGCTTGCCGAGGCTCAGGGGTCTTCTGACAGACAGAAGAAAGAGGCAGCGACGTTCGTGAAACAGAAGCTGGATTCTGCAAAATGGTTTGTCGAGGCTCTGAAGCAGCGCTATAATACTCTGGAGAGCACGATGAAGGCTATCATCGACTACCAGCATGATTATTTCATGGATGGGGATGAGTCTCACCTCAAGCCTATGGTTCTGAAAGATATAGCGGAGAAGACAGGCTTTGATATCTCGACGATATCCAGAGTTGTGAACAGTAAGTACATAGAGACGCATTTTGGAATATATCCGCTGAAATATTTCTTCTCCGAGGGACTTGAGAACCAGGATGGTGAGGAGGTTTCCACTCGTGAACTAAAGAAGGCTTTGCGGGAGTGTGTGGATGCGGAAAACAAGCGTAAGCCGTTGACTGACGATCAGTTGGTCGCCGAGATGAACAAGCGCGGCTATAAGGTGGCGCGCCGCACGATCGCCAAGTACCGTGACCAGCTCGACATCCCTAAGGCCCGTCTCCGCAAGGAACTGTGATAACATGCTGTTGCACTTGACGTTCTCCGTTCTCCGCGCATATTTTTCCAAAACAGCCTGAAAGAAAATTTAGAGGGCAGTGGAAGATTAAGCGCGCGCAGCGCGTAGCGACGCAAGGGGTTTGGGGAGAACGCTCCCCAATGCCCCACCGGGGCTGTCACGAAGTGACTGGGGGTGGAAGGTTAAGTTGTAATTATTGGCATACCAATAATTACAACTTCGCGCCGAAGGCGAGGTCGCCGGCGTCTCCCAGACCAGGGACGATGTAGGAGTGGCTGGTCAGTTCTTCGTCAACAGCGGCGGTCCAAAGGGTAGTGTTCTCCGGAAGGTGTTTCTGGAGGAACTCGATGGCGTAGATGCTGGCGATAGGGCAGACGAAGTGCGTGTGGGCCGGCTCTCCGCCTTCCTGAATAAGTTTGCGGTAGCCGATCTCGATTGACGAGCCTGTCGCAAGCATGGTGTCCGCGATGATCAGAGTCTTTCCTGTCAGGTCAGGGCAGGTGCAGTACTCCACGTTGATGTGGAACTCGTCTCCCTTGTCATATTTCCTGAAAGCCGCGATGAAAGCGTTCTCAGCGTTGTCGAAAACGTCAAGGACACCTTTGTGAAGAGGCAGACCGGCGCGCAGGATGGTGGAAACCACAATCTTTGCGTCGCAGGTACGCACTCTTGCAGTGGCAAGCGGAGTGGTGACATCCTTCGGGCTGTAATCCAGCACCTTGCTGATCTCGTAGGCAAAGATATGCCCCAACCTTTCAAGGTTGTAACGGAAACGGAGGCTGTCTTTCTGAACGGTTTTGTCACGCATCTGCGCAACGATGTTGTTGAGGACCGAATCGGTCTCGCCAAGATTGATGACTTTCATTGGTTTCTCGAAATTGATTTTCGAAAACCAAAAGTAGGGATTTATTTTCAGACCAGCAAATTTTTTCGTTACTCCAATGCTGCCTCCAATGCCGCCATTGTCACCCTGTCATCGGCGAAACTGAAGTAACAATCATCGCAGACGATGATGTGGTCAAGCAGCGCGATGTCGAAAGTGTTCGCGGCCTTTTTCATTCGTTCTGTTTCCGTCAGGTCGCTTTGCCCCGGCCTTGGGTTGCCGGACGGGTGATTGTGCACCATTATCATACCGCTGGCACGCTTGTCCAACGCCATTCTCACCACCAACTTCGGATCGACCACCGTGGAAGAAATACCTCCCAGACTTATCATCTCCTTGTGGATGATGTAGTTGGCCCTGTTCAGAAGAATGATCCAGAATTCTTCGTGGTCCAGACCTTTGAGGTGGGTGCGCATCATTCTGAACACGATTTCGGCATTGGTCAAGGGAACCTTCTCTATCCCGGGGTCTTCAAGACAGCATCTTTTCCCTAGTTCGAAGGCGGCGGCTATGGCCGTGTACCTGACGCTGCCGATTCCGCCAATCTCTTTCATCCTTGCCGCATCCATTCCGGCGATGTTGGACAGTTTGCCTTCACCTTCGGCCAACAGCCTGTTGGCGACCTCAATCACATTTTCCTTTTGGGTTCCCGACCCGATCAGAATGGCGAGCAGTTCGGCGTTGCTCATCGCTCCCGCTCCTTTGGACAGCATCTTTTCCCGTGGCCTTTCGTCCACACAGATTTCTTTGAGTTTCATAGTTTGTTGTCATTTATCGCGGACATCCGGGAATATTCCGGATATTCCTAGGCGGCCGCTGTATTCACTGGCGGCAAGATAGGCATAGTAAACAGAAAAAAAGTCAAGAAACATAAATGCCTCCTGACTTTTTTCTGTTTTTTATGAAAATTTCTGTTTTTTATTTCCTTTCCAGAACTTTTCTGGCGGCCTCGACGATGTGTGGAGCGTCGATTCCGTAAGCGGCGAGAAGCTCGGACGGGGTTCCGCTCTGGCCGAACTCGTCACGTCCGTTGACATATTCAATCGGCTTGGGGGAAGTGGCGGCGAGAACTCCGGCTATCAGTTCGCCAAGACCTCCGGCCATGTTGTGCTCCTCGGCGACGACAACGGCTCCGGTCTTGATTGCGGAGGCGATGACTGTCTTGGTGTCAAGCGGCTTGATGGTGGCGATGTCGATGACCTCGGCGCAGATGCCTTCCGCCTCAAGAGTCTCGGCGGCCTGAAGAGCCTCCCAAACCATGTGTCCGGTGGCGAAGATAGTAACATCCTTGCCTTCGTTCAGAATGTATGCCTTTCCGATCTCGAACGGCTCGTCCGGGGTGAAATCGGCGACTTTCGGACGTCCGAAACGCAGGTAGACCGGGCCGTCGTATTTGGCGGCTGCGATTGTCGCATTCTTGGTCTGCGTCCAGTCGCAAGGGTTCAGAACAACCATGTCAGGAAGGGCGCGCATAAGGGCGATGTCTTCCATTGTCTGGTGTGTGGCTCCGTCCTCGCCGAGGGTGATTCCGGCGTGTGAAGAGGCTATCTTGACATTGGTTTTGCCGTAGCAGACTTCCATCCTGACCTGATCGTAAACACGGCCGGTCACGAATTCGGCAAACGATCCGGCGAACGGAATCTTGCCGGCGAGAGCCATTCCGGAGGCCACGCCTATCATGTTGGACTCGGCGATTCCGCACTCATAGTATCTTTCAGGGAACTCGGCCGCGAAAGCGTCCATCTTGAGTGAGCCCTTGAGGTCGGCGGTCAAAGCCACGACCCTTGAGTCTGCCTTTCCGGCTTCAAGAAGGCCGGCTCCAAAACCACTGCGGGTGTCCTTCTTTCCTCTATCTGTATATTTCTTCATGATATTCGTGAATTAAAAATCTCCCAATGTCTCCTCAAGCTGGCTCAAAGCGTTTCGGCACTGCTCCTCTGAAGGCACGCTGCCGTGCCATTTGTGGGTGCCAGCCATGAAATCAACCCCGTGTCCCATCTCTGTCTTGAACAGAATCATCTTCGGCTTGCCGTTTCCGGCTCCCGCCTTTGCCTGCGCGAACGTCTCAAGGATCTTGTCCATGTCATGACCATCGGCGATGATGACTTCCCATCCGAAAGCCTTCCATTTGGCCTCAAGGTCTCCAAGACCTGCCACTTCCTCGGTGGTGCCGTCGATTTGCTGGCCGTTCCAGTCTGTCATGGCGATTAAGTTGTCGGCCTTGTGGTGGGCTGCGAACATCGCCGCCTCCCAGATCTGTCCTTCCTCGGTCTCACCGTCTCCGCAGAGGACGAAGACGTTGTGGGGGTCGTTGTCGGCTTTCTTCGCCAGAGCCGCACCTACGGCGACTGAAAGTCCTTGTCCGAGGGAACCTGCCGCCTGGGCCACACCCGGAAGACCTTTCCTGACTGAAGGATGGCCCTGAAGGCGGCTTCCGAATTTGCGGAATGTGCCGAGTTCGGATGTAGGGAAGTAACCTGCTCTGGAAAGAATAGAATAGTACATTGGAGTCAGGTGTCCGGCTGAGAGGATGAACATGTCCTGATCCTTCGCCGCGCGTGTCCAGGTCGCAGGATTCTGGTCCATGACATTGAAGTACAGGGCTGTCATGAAGTCAGCGCTGCTCATGGATCCGCCCGGATGGCCGGAGTTGGCCTTGACGACCATTCTGATGATGTCCCTCCTTACTTGGGAGGCAATCTTTTTCAGATCTTCTGTTGACTGCATTTTCTATTTGATATTTTGAATTTGAAATATGCTAATTCGTTTATAGGCTACAAATATAATCCTTTTTTATGTCAGGAAGAAATTTTAACTTTGTGTGTATAAGATGCCGTTTTTTGATTGTTAGAAGGAACGGCCTTGGAATTGGAGAATTTACAATCATTATAATTAATGGCACACGTAATCATCATGCCCAAACAAGGGCAAT
>DCMG01000027.1:0-1434 GCA_002321335.1 Bacteroidales bacterium UBA1628
GATCACCCGAAACTCTGCCTCGAAGCATCGCTTCTGAATATTCCGCATCCGTTGTCAGTACATTCATAACTACCGCCAGGCTGTCCTTACCACCGGCCGCAATGTAACGGATTCCCTCATCCACAGCCTTTCTGAACTCACCACTCCTTCGCAACTCCTTGCATGATTTGAGAATATCATTACACTCCTGAGTGTCTTGAGCCTCTTGCTCGATTTCAGCGATTTGCTTCTCCTGCGCCATAGCCGTCCAACCATTCACCCCCGCCCCGGCCACCGCCAGCGCGACAATCAAAATTCCGATGATCCTTTTCATATTCGTTGTTGTATTTGTTTCTTATGTTGCCGCAAATTTCCTCAATCCCCTCAATCCCTCAAAATGAGTTTTATAAAACCCCCTCCATGCTGTACGAAACCTCACCGAATATCATTTCGTACAGAATACGTTGATTTCGTACACTAGAATGACCTACCCCTGAACAATAGGCAGTATCGTAAGGTTCAATTAGACTTTTTGCAAACCACGGCCACGCCATCCTGCCCCACACACCTCTGTAGCCCCATCCACTGTGCTTGACCCCTATCTACTAAGGTAGGGTCAGCCACACCGACATGCCCTGCGCACGCCTCTGTTACCGTTCCGTGTGGCTGTGGTTTGCAAACTAAACTCGTCTGACCTATCTTCCTATGAGTCCGGTGCACATGCTGAACAGAAAACCGATGGCAAAAGCGATGGTCCCGATCTTGCCGCATTTCTTTGCGACTGCACGGTCGTCTTCCCAAAGCCAGTAGCTCCATCCCAAAGCTGGAATCAAGGCTGAAATAATGTACTTTAAATTCGGTGACATAATGTGATTGTTTGATGCTGATTGACGTGCCTTATCATTGTTGAAGCGCTGTAAGCAGTTGTGCCAGAAAGTTGATTGCGAAGATGACCACTACAACCCAAATCCAACCATTGTTCTCTTTCCTGCCCTCTTCGGGAGGCTTAGGACTGTCATGGTGCCTTTCCCGGCTGTTACCTAAATCTTCGAACTCTCCGGTTTTCTCGTTGTATCGATATGCCATAAATCATTAGAGTTCAGGTTCTATGCCTTCCAGACCTTCGATCATTCCTTCTCCGGAATCAAGATTGAATGTCTCCCCGCATAACGGACAGTCAGGATTTCTCTCAATGCGCACTCCATACCATTTGAGGATTGTCGGTCCCTGGCCTGCTTCAGAGAACGGTTTCCAATTCGAGTAGTGCCTGTCCCGGCGGTTAGCCCAAATGTAGTAGTCGTAGGGGAGTTCCTCCTCAAGCGAGGATATTCCCGAATCCTTCCCTTTTGAGAGTTCGACAAGGACCAGTTTCACCATCAGGTTGCAGATAGGGAGAATGTCCGATGACAGGCCCACCTGAACCATGGCTTCAGCATCTTCCTGAGAGACGTAGGC
>DCMG01000027.1:1535-5240 GCA_002321335.1 Bacteroidales bacterium UBA1628
CCTTTCCCGATCAGGCAACTGTAGCACGGACCTCCTGGACGGTAACGGAACACGTCTCCTCCCTCAGCGCGGGTGATGGCCCGGCCGAATATTCCTGTCTTGCCTTCATCTTTCAGAACTTTTGACAGGACGAACCTGCTTCTGTTGTTATCGGTGGCGCACACCACAATGTCTGCTTTGCGGACTTCTTCGCTTAATAGTACTATGCTGTCATTCAGATCAATAGGGAACTTGTCAACTGCCGCGTACGGATTCTTGCCCTTGACGGCATCCTCAACCACATCTGTTTTCAGCCGTCCTATGTCATTGACTGTGGCGATGTGCCTTGCCAGATTATGAAGCTCAACCCTGTCAAAATCAATAAGAGCGAAACTTCCTACTCCGGCCTTCGCCAACTCCACCGCTATCTGGCTGCCGAAGCTTCCCAACCCAACAATAAGCACTCTTTTCTCCTTCAGGATGTCAACCTCAAGGATCCCTTTGTTTCTTGAATATAATTCCTCGCGTGACGGAATAAGTTCGTGAGGAATTTGTCCTAATATTCCGTCCTCTTGTCTCTGGAATACGTAGGGTTTGCTATCGAATAATATTACATATTTGGAATTTTCCGGAAGTATCTCGCCTTTCTTTACGAAAAAAGCCTTGCACTCTTTTCCGAACGAATGCTTCAGAGGTGTGGTCCTGATATGAACAACTTCCTCTCCTTCCCATTCATAAGCCCTGCCCTCCACAACAGACTGTCCGTCTTTCAATGCTTCAATCTCTTGTGCATCCAGAATGGCTCTGACGTAAGGGGAGTCCGCTGCCATTTCAGCAGCGAATCCTCCCTCTGTCATCTCGGTCACGATTTCACCAGTTCCGTGAGATGTCCCACGTGTGCAGGCTTCGAAATCTCCTGTTTCAGGATTGAACACCAACTCTTTCATAGAGCCACCGTAATTGATGTCGCGGACATCCGCCGCAAGATCACTAAGTCCTTGTTTGGAAATCATATTATATGTCGGTTTGAATTGTTTTCTATTGCTGATGGTTAAGATAGAACTCTATCGGCATCCCTGTCACAAGGTGCTGCTCGTACATATTCAGCCACAGACAGCATTTCACGTACACCTTGAAAAGGGAAACATATGGTGTCCAGGCGTTCTGCCCGTAGTGGCATATTCGTGTCCAACCATTCTCACTGCACAAGGTGTGCATTGAACCACTTGCCCCGGCCATATCCTCTCCTGATTTGTTTTTGAGCATCTTGGTGACGAACACTTTGGGCGAACTTTCCGGAAACCCTCTCAGGTCAAAGTGCAGTGTGTAGAAGTGCCCGTTGTTTGTCCGTGCCGCTATCCTCAAGTATGGAGATGACGTGCCTATGCCAAGAAAGCGGTAGGCACTTGACGGAACTTTCGATGCCAACACCAGTTTCTCTGCTTGATATCTTTCGTTGTTCATATTCGTTGACTGTTAAGGTTATTGATTGAGTGTCGGGTCTTTATGACGTGCTTTTGGAACCTGAGGCTGGCAGATAATTCTACCTAAATCGTAGTCAATTACTTGCCTGAGCGGACTGTCTGTCATTACGTAGTCCCATTTTATACTTCGGCATTCAGAAGAATTGCAGAGGAAAGCATTCAGCGAGGACGAGAGGTTGTCGCAGTTTCCGATGCAGAGAAGAAACTCCCCGAGGTTGCGTCTCTTGATCACGTCCGTCATATTCCTTGAGTCGTGTCCGCTTGGTTTCGCCAGTCCAAGCTGATGATGTGAGTGCCACTCCCCGATGTGGTGCAGCCCGTAGCGATTCCGAAGAATATTCCCCACTTTCACCAGATAGTCAACATCCTGATTGAAGAATGTCACCTGATGGTTCGCCCGAGGCCCCGGCCCGATGGCGTAGAGGATCACCGGAGTCCCATCCTCAGTCCAATAACCAAACAGCTGCCCTCCCGTCTCAATGTTCCTCCGGTCAAGGATGCACCGAGAGATGAAGTCCATCTCTCCTTTGAATATCACCGCTTTGCGCGAGACTGTGGAGGATTTTGATGCGGCTTCTCCCGCAAGTATGGCCTCCTTACCCGCCTTGATGTACATTCTTGCCACGTCAGCCCAGATCGAATGAATCCGCCTAAGCCTCCTTTCGTTGATTTTATGAGTTCTATTGTTTCGTTTCATGACCCCTGCAAGTTTATATCCTTACACCCGTTAATGTCAGTTCCAAGCAAATGTAAACCGCCAATTCCTCTATTTGTTGAATAACTTTGCGATAGCCTTGATGACACTACCAGACGGACGCGAAGCTTTATCGTAAAATCATAGAACGGGTGCTGAAATTGTCCGGACGCGAGCATATCAAGCTGCGGTGGAGCTGCACACGTGAAGAGAAGTCCCTGAATCTGAAAATCCGATTCATGAACCATCCGAAGCGGAAGAAGGATGGGCTGAAGGCAGTGAAGCGTCTCAGGACCATCGCTAAGGCGAAGGTGAACGGCATCTCCCGAAAGATGAGCGACGCCAGATGCCATTTTACAGAAAGGACAACTATAGAAATCGTTAATGAAAATTTGCAAACATGGAGAAAAACGCGTAATTTGCAGTCGATATGCAAAAACAATCATTTTGTGATTGTTTCTGCATTCGCAGAACGGCGATAAAATGACGGAAGATATAGAAAGTCTACAAGATTGGGTGTTATCGGCAAGATGAAGTGCAGTGATTTTGGCAAGGTGGGACTGCGGGGACGGTTACAAAGTAACTGCGCTTCCGCTCAAAGCATCTTGTTCATCCGTGTTCGGCTTGACAACTATAGAAAAAAATGATGGCCGCTTCGGCAAGAAAGCAACCAGACCGAAGGAAGGATTATCAAATCAGAACCATCTGACCCCCTTCACAAAAAGGCGAGCGAGAGTCGGCCCCAGCATCAAGAAAGCGATGACGTAAGGAGCCGAAAGTGCCAATGCCACGAAAGCATCTCTCGTTTCGACAAGAAATAACATTGGAATCAGTGCCAATGCGACGAGCACGCCCTTGACTACCAGCGGTCTTGTCAGCCTGTATATGGCTCTGCTCCTTGCCAGTACAGCCATAGAGAATGCCACCGCTAATGCAGACAAGTCTCTGAATAGACTCAGGGATGAACGCAACGACGAGCTCATCGTCTGTTCATACCCAGCACGATCGAACATCATATACGAACAACTGTCCAGCAACCTTATTACAATAACGGACAAGAGGACAATGAGCGCCACCCACGCCGTTTTCTTCCTGCAAAGCCCGTCACCAATCCTAGTCTGTGCGTACATCCCGAAGCAGAAGCACACGAAACAGAGGAATCCAAGGTACACGTGAAGCCAATAAATCCCGACAGATCCCAGAGCAGCCCTTATCCCCAAATGAGTATAATTCAAAACAATGTAAATGAATATACCAACGCAAGTCGTGCCACCCACAATTAGCCCCGCCTTTCTGGACAGACAAACAAATTTGGAAAACATCATCCCCAGAACCGACACCCAAGCCATCATAGCCACGAAAGACAACTTCGGAGAAATAACATAATCAACCAGATAAAGATTCAAGGATCCGATGATCAGTCCCAGTCCGACACAGGCAACCGTCACCAATCCCGCTGCCCTCAAAAACCTCCAACCATATTCAGCGGTCACTCCCGCCTCTGTCAAATTTTTGCTATTCATCATATTGTAAGCCACCGGTGACGCC
>DCMG01000151.1 GCA_002321335.1 Bacteroidales bacterium UBA1628
CGGCTCCCGACTACGACTTCAACCAGGACATCACACTCTACAAGGCATACCCGAAGAAGACCATCTACGCCGTTTGGGAAGAGAATACGCCTGTGACAGACGAAGAGTGGCTGGATCTTGGACTTCCTTCAGGTAATCTCTGGAGAAACAGGAATATAGGTGCGGACAAGGAGACTGATTTCGGTGGATACTACGCTTGGGGTGAGTCGAAGGAATTCAACTCAACAACAGTCACAGATTACAAGGCTTATTATATATATACTAATCTAAAGAAATATGTGAGTTATCAAGGTACATCCTATGATACAGCAACACAATTATTGCCAGGAACATGTACACCTGATCAAGATGATTGGACAGAACTTGTTAATAATTGCGACACGGAAAAATCCAAGTGGACAACTAAAAATTCGGTTGAAGGTGTGGAGTTCTTTTTTGAGAATGGAAAATCTATTTTCTTCCCTGCGGCTGGTTATAAAATGGCCAATGGTGATAAGAAACTTATTGGTACAGGATGTCGCTATTGGAGTTCAGAATTTAAAGCACGTTATTATGGAGAAGAATCCGTAGCGGCTTGTCTTGGAATGGATCCTTCTAATATTTATAATAATTTAAAAGATCAGTCTTTTTGGTTTAAAACACCAATCAGACCTATCAGGAAGAAGTAATAGTATTATAACGTAATACTGTGACCTTTAATAAAACGAGGGATCGGCTTCGATGCCGGTCCCTTATTGTTTTTCGTTGCGTTGTTCCATCAGGGTGGCATAAAAATGACTCCGTAAGCCGGCATTAGGTTTCTCATACACATTCACTGAAAGCGATAAATTTTCCTGTTGTTGTATCAACAGAAATGAATATGTCAAAAACAAACTCTTGGATAGTAACATGGGACTATATCACCGATTACAGCGTAAACAACAAAGGCTACTACTGGATGTCCGATGAAAAGACAGCCTTTACTTTCCAAGACAACACGCGTGTAAAGGTCGCTCCAGACGCTGATAACTCATATCCTTTCAAAAATCGCCAATCCGTACTCGAAATTCTTCCGATAAATGCACAGGATTGCTGTGCAATCCGTTGCGTGAAAGCAGAATAACTTAAGAACTCCGGCAAAATACAAATCATAATACCCGAGGCGGCAACCACTAACTGCTGCCTCTTTTGTGTCATCGTTAAGGCATCAGATAACGGAATCATGCGCTTTAGGCTTACTCCTGCAGCCTTAGGAACACTTTCGGCCTCGTTTGCTCCTCAAGAGTGCATCCTGCACTCTCGGGAAACGTTTGTCCTCATTTGCTGCGTTTTACGGTTTACGCCGTGTGCCGGTTGACGGTTTCGGCAGGTCAGGCGGATAAAACGAGAAAGCCGCGGCGGCACCGTCAGACAATCTTCCATCCGTCGATGCGGCGGGCGAAGGTGGAGAAATTGACGCCTATCTTGAATATCTTCCTGCGGTCGTCGGCGAACGGACGGGCGTAGCCCCTCTCCTCGATCTGGGCGAGGGCCTCATCAGGAGTGGAGTCAGTCTTGATTTCGATGATGTAGACGTAGTCCTCGGTCTTGATGAGGATGTCTATGCGGCCGTTGGACGTCGTGCGCTCCGTTTCGACATATTCCCCCATCAGCTCGATGATGATGTACATCGCGTATTGAAAGTCCTTCTCGCAGTCTGCCTGGATCTGGTAGTTTGTTCTGGAGAAGAGGGCGTCGAGGCGAGTCATGAAGCTTTCCGGGTTGCCGGCCTCGACATCCATCGACATGAGGGAAATCAAGGTGTTGGTGGAGTCGCTCTGGACCGGGGCGTAGTAACCCAGCAGGAAATTGAGGAAGCCGTCTTTAACTTCCATGTTCGGGAAGCCCAGCGCATAGAGGTTGAAACGTGGGTCAAAGCCCTTGATGGTTAGGTAGCCACTCTGGTAAAGGAGAGGAACCGGGTTGAGGAAAGCCGTGTTCACGTCGGTCAGCAGAGAGGATCCCACAAGGTCGCTTGACAGGCGGGTCACGTCATAGGAAGTCTTCCTCATCACCTTGACGAGGAATGAGGGCGTGCCCGTCTCAAACCAATATTCAAGAAACTCCTTGACCTTAAATGTGTTGAGTAGACTGAAAGGGTTATAGACACCGGCAGCCTTTGGGTGGAAGTGGTAGCCGTCATACATAAGGGCAAGCTTGCGGTAACATTCCTCTTCGGAGAGGTTATTGGCCTTGGCCAGTTCCTTGACACTACCATCGAAATAAACTTTGAGGTCGGACTCAGAGATTCCGCAGATGTCGGAATATTCCTTGTCCAATGAGATGTCCTGCAGATTATTTAGGTCGCTGAACACGCTCATCTTCCCGATCTTAGTGACCCCGGTGAGGAAACCGAAACGGATTAACGCATCCTTGGACTTCATCACGCCATAGAAGCCGCGGAGCGTCTCTCGCATCTTGTCCTGCAGATCCGGATTGTCAAGGTTGTCGATGACAGGCTTATCATATTCATCGACCAGAATGACAACCTGGCGGCCAGTCACCCTGTACGCGGCGTCAATGATGTCCTTAAATCTGGCGGAATGCGAGTCAAAACGTCGGGTGACACCAAATTTGGCCTCCATGTTGGCCAAATGCTGTGAAAGGGTGACATTCAATGCGGTCTCGTCATTGTACGACTCCCCACTGAGATCGAAGTGCAGCACCGGGTACTCTGTCCACTCTTTTTCCAGCGATGCGATCGCCAATCCGTCGAAAAGTTCTTTCTTTCCTTGGAAATATGCCTCAATCGTCGAAATCAGCAGACTCTTGCCGAACCGCCTAGGACGGCTCAGAAAATAGTATTGACCGGTCTGGGCAATCTTGTAGATAAGGTCGGTCTTGTCAACATAGACGAACCCGCCTTGACGGATTTTCTCAAAATTCTGTATTCCAATCGGGTAAAGCATACTGCCTATCCTTTAGTTCATTCCCTGCAAAGATAGAAACTTTTTTTGTACACTGCCACATGAATTCGATTCATATCGACAACCTCCATCTCTCGACTTCAGATTTACCTTTCGTCATCTCTTTCACTTTGACAAAAACACCCAATTCAATTAACAGTTGATACAAATTTGTTACGGATTCAGAAAATTCCTGCCCGCTTTTTCTTTTCAAAGAATGAATTGACTCGGCTCTTAAACAAGCATCTTCTATACGTCTGTTGTGAGTTACAGGGTCAATGGCTAACATTAACTCAAAGAATTCTTCCTCTATAACTTTGCTTGTGTCATCATACAAGGGAATCGAAGCCTTGAACTTTTTGTTATAGGCTGTTATATGCTTATTGATTATTTCAATCTGAGCCTTGGAATGGCTTTCTCCTTTCACCGGAATCGGCTGCCCATCGTGATTTTGAAAGTGAAGTACAAACCAGTACTCAATGCACATACTTGAGAACGCGACTTTAAATCCGTATGATCTTCCGAGCTTGACTCCCTCTTCAAAATCATTGTGTCCGTCATAATCGAACACAAGCCATCGTTGAGTATATTTCTTTCTTTGGGTTTCAGATAATTTGTCGTATTTCCTCTGCGCTTCCTTCACGAAGTCCACACACTTTGAAATCCCGGAACCTTTAAGCACTTAAAATTGCTGAACGAAAACTGGACTAGCATGGCGAATTCAATATTTTGACTTTAATGATGCAAATTTAGATGAAAAACATGAAATTTCGCATTGTTAATTTGGACTTTTTTTCAAAATATTGCACAAATTGCCAATAAGAGTCGGTGTTCGTTGCTTGCTATTATACGAAAAAAGAGGCGGCGGCCCGGTGGGGACGCTGCCTCTTTGTGGGGTGTGAGTGAATATTATCACTCAGGTTATGTCGGGATTAAATTCCTGACAATGGGAGCCAAGGAGTGAGGGTGGCTGTCTTGGCGTTTGGATCCTTGATAGGAAGGACATTGCCACCGAAACTACGAGGAGCGACATAGATGGCCATCTCGGCTTTGCTTCCACTGAATTTAATCAGCAATGACTTGCCTCCTAGACCGTTTGTTCCATTGACTTCATTTGTGCCTGATTCATTGGACCAATAAACTCCAGTCTTTCCACGACCTTTTAAGTTGGCTTCATTATCCAAATATCCGTATGCAGGCAGCCTGACAACTTTTGTATTATTGAATATCGCATCGTCAACGGATACGTTGGTTGCATTGGTTTTAGAGGATCTGATTTCAACACATGGTACACTGCCAGTAGTGTTGACTTTCCACTGCATGGCATATTTGACACCATTAACTGTCTTAACCTCAGCATAACTACCATTAACAGTTCCCGTAGTAGGGATCAATGCCTCAAGTTCTGATGCAGTAGGTAGACGATAACCATCTGGACAAGGGTTGCCGCTGCGATCTTCCCACTTACTGTTCTCATTATCTCCTACATAATCAAGAGGATTAACAAAGACTCCTGTCACCATGCCAAACATTATGGAACAGTTGTTTGCCCTTTCAGGAGTCCAATTGCTGTAGCATGCTCCGTATGTAGTACCTCCTGGATTATTGTAACGCCACACATACCCTATCTTAGTGTCATAATAATTAACACCATTAATAAATATACTCTTTGGAATTTGTCCATTAGAAGTAGTAATCTCTGCTGAACCTCCATCTTCAGTTATTACCGCCGCACAGTTTGATGGGAAGCCTAACCATCGTCCCCACTGGAAAAAATATGCGTATGTACCAGATGTTAAAAGACCATTCTTTATTCCATTAGATGTGTAGGTAATCGGGGCGCAGAATCCACCTTTTTCTTCTATACTAGCTACATTGTTGGTCCAACCATCGGCCCAAGATACTCTTGTATAACCATTACCAGAATCTTTCCATGTTGGATCAATGTCATCACCGCCCCAGTGGTCGGTGTTGCCTGGGTTGCTTGGATCCTCATCCGGCTGTGGCTCGGTCATGTCCACGATCACGCCGGAGTCGTTGCTGTCATTCTTGCGGATGAACTTGCCAGCGGCGATGTCGCGGGTTTTCAGGGATCCCTCGTACTCCTTGCCGTTGATGGTAACCTTGAATACAGGGGTTACGGATGCAGCCGGGATGACGTTGACATAGAAGCTGTTGCCGCCCGGGTTCACCGTGATGGCGCCGGCTGCCTGGTCGGTGACGGCGCGGTTCGCAAGACCGAGGGTGGCCTTGGTGATTACGTTGTCACCGGAGATGGTGACAGGCTCGCCGTTCACGGTCACTCCCTCAGGGAGTTTGAGGGTGAAGTGGGCGAAGGAGAAGTGACGCTCCAGCTGGAGTGTGCCTT
>DCMG01000062.1 GCA_002321335.1 Bacteroidales bacterium UBA1628
TTGTTCTTGGCCGCCTCGATGAAAGCGTACTGCTCGTCGGTGTCGGTGGCGTACAGGTAAACGACCTTCTTGTCCTTGTCGGTCTGGTTCTCGGCGATGGCCTTGCGGTAGTCCTCCAGAGAGAAGTACTTGCCGTCCGTGTTCTTGAACAGGGCAAACTTGAGTGCCCTCTCGCAGAACTTCTCGTCGGAGAGCATGCCATATTCAATGAACAATTTGAGGTTGTCCCACTTCTTCTCCCAGGCGTCGCGCTCGTTCTTGAAGATCTCCTCCAGCCTGTCGGCCACCTTCTTAGTGATGTAGGTCGAGATCTTCTTGACATTCTCGTCGGCTTGGAGATAGCTTCTGGAGACGTTCAGAGGGATGTCCGGAGAGTCGATGACACCGTGAAGAAGTGTCAGGAAGTCCGGCACGATGTTGTCCACATGATCAGTGACGAACATCTGGTTGCAGTAAAGCTGGATGTTGTTCTTCTCGATCGCCATCCTGTCCTTGATCTTCGGGAAGTAGAGGATACCGGTAAGGTTGAACGGATAGTCCACGTTCAGATGGATGTAGAACAGAGGATCTTCCTTCATCGGGTAGAGATCCCTGTAGAACTTCATGTAGTCCTCCTCCTTCAGTTCTGAAGGCTTGCGGGTCCAAAGCGGCTCGATCTTGTTGATGACGTTGTCCTTGTCGGTGTCAACATATTTTCCGTCCTTCCATTCCTGCTCCTTGCCGAAGACGACAGGTACCGGCATGAACTTGCAGTACTTGTCAAGAAGCTGCTGAATCTTGCCCTTGGTGCCATAGTCCTTGGCTGCCTCATCGTCGAGGTAAAGGGTGATGACAGTGCCTCTCTCGTTCTTGTCGCAAGGTCCCATCTCGAACTCAGGATTGCCTTCGCAGCTCCAGATAACACCTTCAGCACCGTCTTTCCAGGAAAGAGACTCAATCGTCACCTTCTTGGCGACCATGAAAGCTGAGTAGAATCCCAGTCCAAAATGGCCGATGATGTTCTGGTCCTTGTACTTCTGGAGGAACTCTCCGGCTGAGGAGAACGCGATCTGGTTGATGTACTTGTCAATCTCCTCATCGGTCATACCGATACCGTTATCAATGATTCTCAGTGTCTTGTCCTTCTCGTCAAGCTCGACACGAACCTTGAGGTCGCCCAATTCGCCCTTGAAGTCACCGTTGGAGGCGATCGCCTTCATCTTCTGCGAAGCGTCCACCGCGTTCGCCACCAATTCCCTAAGGAATATCTCGTGATCCGAATAGAGGAACTGCTTGATGACCGGGAATATGTTCTCGGTCGTCACTCCAATCTGTCCTTTGTTTTTTGTTGCCATAATATCTTTCCTTTTATATTTTACGAATATATTCATTCAGCCTCATCTTCTGATAAGACCGGTTAACGGATAGTCAAAATATGTTCCAATGCAGGACGACTGACAATTTGTCATTCCACCTCCTTCAAGAACCGCCACAAGGTGTTCCTGTCCACCTTGCAGATCTTGGCGATCTTCCGTTGCGACATCCCCACCGCCATCAGTTCCGCTATCAAGGCCCTTTTACTGTACAATTTACGTTTCTCTGGAGCCGTCTTACGTCCTTTAGGGCGGCCTAGAACTATTCCCTCGGCCTTCTTCCTAGCCAACGCCTCCTTGGTTCTCTGGCTGATCAGGTTACGCTCGATTTCCGCCGACAGTCCGAAAGCGAACGCCAACACTTTGCTCTGAATGTCCTCCCCCAGCCTGTAATTATCCTTAATCGTCCAGACTCTGCACTCCTTTGTCATGCAGATGTTGAGAATCTCCATGATCATGAACAGATTACGCCCCAGTCTGGAAAGTTCCGCGCAGATGATCAGATCATCCTTCCGCACACGCCTAAGCAACGTCCCCAACTCCCTCTTGCTGTAGGATTTGGTTCCGCTGATAGTCTCCTCGATCCACCCATCGATGGACAGGTGTTCCCTCTGACAGAAGTTATTGATTTCAAACCTTTGATTTTCAACAGTCTGTTTGTCGCTGCTGACCCGAATGTAACCGTAATTCATAGTTGTCTACCTCCTCTTTCCTTTCGCCTCACCCACACCGGAATCCCACGCCCCAGGGAAAGAAAACCGAAGCCGTTCCGATGCCCCGTTTCAAAGATAGGGAATGTCCCCAACAATTCCAAGCCTAACTATTGCTGATATGTGATGAATATGCCAAAACAGTCTCCGTTTGATGCCCGATTGTGCCTCTTAACACTCTACGGCAGCATTTATGACCCTTTTTGTCGCCCGATGGTGCCGATTGACATCCTACGAAAGCATCTATGCCTTTAATTGATGCCGAACTAAACCAATGACACAAAATGGGTGTTTACGTTCAGCGTCAGGGCACCGTCTGCGGATTCACCGGCCCAGATGTCTGGGTGGTCCTCAGCACCATCGAGCAGAGCATCAAGCGAAAGATCGAAAGCGTGGGGAAACCGCTGAGGGAGTGGGACATAAATATCAACTACGGCATCAAGACCGGCTACAACGAAGCCTTCATAATCACAACCGAAAGGCGGAACGTGATCCTTTCGAACTGTAAGACCGATGAGGAACGCCAAAGAACTGAGGCGATTATAAGGCCGTAAAAATTAGTGAAAAAGAATGAAATTCTTTGATAGAACGAACAATTGATGCAATCACGAGAAATGAAAAAATGGTTCTTGTAAACCACATTCTTTGGTGTCTGTTTGGAATCTGCGATAATAATCCTACCTTTGTAACGATAAATAATACGATACGGTAATTTAGATGGAATATTTGGCGTTAACTTATCGTATGAGATAATTTAAATTAGGATTATGTCGGATTATTATGAATATTCAATCCCTGATTTGGTCAAGATGTTGGGATGTCGGTTCCGGGATTATCGGCTTAGGTCAAATATGACCCAGAAGGACGTGGCAGAGCAATCCGGACTCACAATAGGCACTATTCATAAGTTTGAGACAGGGACGGTGACGGGCATATCCCTTGCCTCATTTCTGATGCTGCTGAAGGCGATCGGCTGCATCGATGCTCTTGATGAGGTTTTGCCTAGGCTGCCTGAATCGGCCTATCTCATAAAAAGTAACAATAGGAAAGTTCAACGCATACGCCATAAAAAGGTATGATCACAAGCACATTGAAAGTGATTCTCTGGGGCAAGGAGATCGGACGGTTGTCGTGGGATGGACGGCGAGGCTGCTCTTATTTTGAATATAGTCGCGAGTTCCTTGAAGGAACTTTGGATGCGTTCCCTCTTATCGCATCGATAAAGGATCCGACAAGCGCGCGTCCGATTATGGGCGATAAGGAAACGAGAATATTCAGAAAACTTCCTCCGTTTATCGCTGATTCTCTGCCGGATGCTTGGGGAAATCAGGTTTTCGAGTGTTGGCGTGTGGAGAATGGCCTGCGCAATCAGGAAATCACTCCGCTTGACATACTCTCATTCATCGGCAAACGTGGGATGGGTGCGTTGGAATTCATCCCCGAAACCTCTGGGATCAAACAAAGTGAGAGGATCAATCTCAAGACACTCACAGAGTTGGCTCAAAGAATATTCACGGAGCGTGAGGATGTCAGGATACGACCAGAGGAAACGGTAACGATGAGGGCGTTGATAGCAGTAGGGACATCTGCGGGAGGACGGCAGCCAAAAGCCATTCTTGCGATTAATCCGGAGACGGGTGAAATCCGTAGCGGACAGATTTCGGGGCAGGAAGGGTTCGAGTACTGCATTCTGAAATTCGGAGACCCTGAGCGATCATCCGCTGAACTTGAGATGGCATATTACAGAATGGCCACAACCGCTGGGATTCAGATGATGCCGTGTCGGCTGATGGAGATTGATGGGCAGCGCCATTTTGTGACTCAGCGTTTTGATCGGCAGCAAGGCAGGAAACTACATATTCAGACACTTGCCGCCTTATATCCGGAAGCGGACAGTTACGAGAAGTTATTGATGGTTTGCCGTAAGATGCGGCTTCCGGAGTCAGCGTCCGAGGAAGTTTTCCGCCGGATGGTTTTCAACATACTCGCTAACAATACTGACGACCATAACAAAAACTTCTCCTTCTTGATGGACGAGCGAGGAAAATGGAGTCTGTCACCGGCTTACGATATGTCTTACATCTTCAACACCGGTGGTTATCTACCGGAAAACACCCACTGCATTATGGCAAGGGGCAAAGTCTCTGGCATCACGATCGAGGATGTCCGTGAACTTGCCAAGGACAACGGAATACGCAAGGCAGAGGTCATCATCAATGAGGTTGCGGATGCGGTCGCCGGTTTCCGCCTATTCGCGGTGGAATCCGGTGTACCGGAGAAGTGGATAAGTCTGGTCGAGATGTGCCTGACCGAACATCTTGAGGACTGGGGTTTGACGAAAAGGCAGCATTCCGCTTTTGAAATCAATGGCCACCAGATTGATGAAGCCAGGATTGAACAGGCCTACCGCGGCAACCTTCACATGGTCGCGAAAATTGATGGCAAACAGATGAAGCGAGTAATACGATCCAAAACTTCTGAATATGAAGAAATCGTAAACACCGGAATTACGAATATCACGGACAGCGTGCTTAAGAATATGATTGGGAAGTATTTCCTTGGTGGAGACTGACCTTATTCTGTTGTCTCGTGCGTGAGTACCGTCATTCCACGCACGATAGACACTTTTTACTCTGATCCGTGCGTAGAAAGCCTTGATTCACGAACGAACACTGATTCCGCGCGGTTTGCTACTTCGGACTGCCACTTAAATATTCTCGTTCATCTTCAGAAAGGCCGTAGAGGTCGAAGACTTTGTCGTCAATGGTGTCTTCAAGGTCATGGGTATCCTTAGAATCGCACTTATATTCTTGAATTTCATCGACTAATGTTTCCCATTCCGTATAATCTTGAATTAACGGAACCGGAATACATTCAACCGTGTATTTCAGCCAAAGGTTAGTCCCGACACCCGATGTGGATCCGAGAGTGTGTTGGAAGTACCAGTGAATCAGAGAAGAATTGATGACCGCAAGCAGATATTTGATGTGCTGCCCAACCATGAAGAACACCGTGTTCAGAGGAATGACACCATCTGTTGACAAAGCGAATTTAGATTCATCAGTCAATTCGATCCACACGATTTTCGGCTGTAGGAAATCCTCCCTTTTTTACGCGGCCAGAATATTCATTTTATGATTTACTCCTTGCGGAGGAAGCGCTTGATGCTCATCTTAGGGTCTTCTCGAACGGCTGGTCCACAATCTCGACCTCGGGCTTAAGGAATATACCAAAGCGGCAGAATCAAGTGCCACATGGGGATATTCATAAGAATATTTACTACTTTTGCATCACGGACTTTCATGTTGGATGTCACTTGAAGTCCTTCAAAAACTAAATGCATGAATATGAGACTGCCTGCTGAATGGGAGAGACAGAGCGGGGTGATGCTCACCTGGCCTGACGAGACGACACCTTGGTACGAACTGGAGAAGGTGCAGGAATGCTACGGACGAATCATCTCGGCAATCCAACGTTTCGAGAAGGTGCTGCTTGTGACGGCCGACATCGAGGCCGCCACGAAGAGATTGGCCGAACTCGGCGTGGACACCTCTGAGATCAGTTTCCACGAATGTCCGATCAACGACACTTGGGCGCGTGACCACGGCGGAATCGCCGTCTATGGCGACAACGGGGAAAAGTACCTCTACGACTTTGTCTTCAACGGCTGGGGTCTCAAGTTCGCATCCAACTTCGACAACGGGATCACCAAGAAAATATTCTTCGACAGGGCTTTCGCAGACGATGTGATGTGCGTGGACATGCGTCCGTTCGTGCTTGAAGGGGGCAGCATCGACACCGACGGGAACGGAACCCTGATGGCCACCTCGGAATGCCTTTGCAGCGACAACAGAAATGAATATCTCACACAAGAGGAGATTGAAGGTGAACTCAAGCAGGCGTTCGGCCTCAAACGGGTGCTTTGGGTGGACAGCGGCAGTCTTTCAGGTGACGACACCGACAGCCACATCGACATTCTGGCGCGCTTCTGCGACCCGGAGACCATCGCCTACCTGAAAAGCGATGACCCGGAAGACCCTGACCACGAGTCATTAATGAATATGGAAGCGCAGCTTCAGTCCTTCCGTACTCTGGATGGAAAGCCGTACAAACTCGTGCCGCTGCCTAAGCCGAAGCAGATGTTCCTGGACGATTATCCCCTCCCTGCATCCTACGCCAATTTCCTGATAATCAACGGAGCCGTACTCGTGCCGGGCACAAATTCCAAACTCGATGAGGTTGCACGCCTAAGGCTTCAGGAAGTGTTCCCGGACAGGGAGGTCATCATCATCGACTGCCGTCCGCTTCTTTCCGGCCACGGAGGCCTTCACTGCGTCACGATGCAGTTCCCGTCCGGCTGGCTGGAATAACGCCCGTGGTTGCCGTCAAAGGTCACTTTTCGCTCACCTTTACCCTTGAGATAAGTTCAAGAAGCTGAGCCCTGTACCCGTAAGGATCAAAGGATAGTCCAGACTTCACAAGGTCCGACGCCATCTGAAGGGTAGCGTCACCCTTATATTCAGAGCCAAGAAGCACCATTCCGTAAGCGGCGACTCCCGAAGCGAACGACAAGTCTGAAGACATCTGACCGTCATTCGCCTTGATGCCAATCGAAAGAGCTTGACTTTCATCAAGCAATGATTTTTTGTAACGGCAATCGAACTTGCCGCAGATTTCACCGGCTTTGTAGTTTTCCGTCGGAACAATCTCGTATAGCGCGGTGATTGTCTGCCCGGCGCCAATCTCACCGGCGTCTTTTGTGTCGTCCTCGAAATCCGTGTTGTTCATCACACGTCTCTCATAACCGATAAGACGATAACTTTCAATGATTTCAGGATCAAATGTAATCTGAACCTTGGTGTCATTGGCGACTGAGACGAACTTGGATCTTTCCTGAACAAACACCTTGGCCATCTCCTCCTCAGAATCAATGTACTGATAGGTTCCGTTACCCTTGATGGAGATTTTCTTCATCATCGCATCATTAAGGTTTCCGGAACCGAAACCACATGCCGTCAGATATATTCCTTTACGGGCGTAGCCTTCCACCAATTCAGCAAGCGCGTCATCATCAGTCACACCCACATTGAAATCACCGTCCGTACCAAGAATGACACGGTTGTTCCCTTCAGGAATATAATTGGACAAGGCTTCTTCGTATGCCATCTCTATCGCCTTTCCGCCGGCAGTGTAACCAGACGCTTCAAGTTTTCCGATAGCGGCCTTGATTTTCGATGACTCTCTGACCGGTGTGGATTCAAGCAGTTTGCGGACACTGCCCGAATAGGTAACGATAGAGATTCTGTCTTCCGGCTGAAGATAATCCAGCAACGTCACCAAAGAAGACTTGAGGAGTTCAAGCTTGTCCTTTGAACTCATCGACCCCGACACATCCACCAAAAAGACGTAGTTAGACTCCGGCAGCTCGCTGTCTGCCAAGGATTTGCCTTTAAGGCCAAGACGCAGCAGCCTGTGTTCTTCATTCCAAGGGCAACGCCCGGTCTCGGCATTGATGCCCACATTGTCGTTTCCCGACGGATCAGGATAGTCGAAGGTGAAGTAATTCAAAAACTCTTCCACCCTGACGGACGCTCTTTCGACAGGCCATCCGTTATTGACGTACTTCCTCATTATCGTGTATGAGGCTCCGTCAGCGTCAATGGAGAATGTCGAGACATTCTGGTCTTTTGTCTTGACGAAAGGATTTTCGGCGATCTTGTCGAAACGGTCGCCTCCTGTAGTCTCTTCCGTCGTGCCATCCATCTCAGAGTACGACAAAAAGCCATCATCGCCGGAAATGGCACAGGATGAAATCGCCAAGTACAAAGCGGTAATGGTCACAAGCCTGATCATAGTTTTCATAACATTGCACATTTAAAAGTCACAACATACTAAATCAAGGAGTTGTGAAATCTTGCATTCTACTTGAAAAAAATCAGAATGAATATGAGAGAGTCAGGCCGAAAGTGTGGTAGAGTTTTTTCTCTTTCGGATAAAAATCGTGAAATTCCGTTCCGTTATAACTCAGGGTCCTTACCGAGGAGTACAAGTCTATGTCATTCAGCGAGTAGTTCAGGCCTATGCCAAAATCGTCAAATGACAGCATCAATGTCCCGCGGCATTGCCAGAAAACGCTGCGGCCGCCCCAACCACGGACGTATTCAGTCTTTGTGTCACCCGCATCGTTGGACAGAAGCACCTGTCTTCTTGAGAACGGTATGGCTAGGACAGCTCCCGGCTCCACAAGGCATGCGACCTTGCAGCGCCCGAAATCCAGAAGATCAGGTGTCTTGAATATTCCCGAAAACAGAAACTTCGGAGCCGCCGCGTCTATATTCCATTCATCCTCCTCGCCCGAGATCATGCGCCACTGATCATAGTCGGAATCAGTAATATAGCCGTTCGGCATGTTCTTTCCCAGAAAGCCCACGCCGCATGACACACCCCCGCCAAGGCCGACATATTGATTCAGGAAATGATGCCATGTGACCTCCATCAGGCAGTGTTCGTTGGTGGAGTAACCGAGGTTCAACCTGAGCAAATCCGGGGTTCTCGCGGATCTTTTCATCTGGCCGACTTTCACGTCCACCTCACGGGAACGGCATGACGCTTCAGCTGGCTCAGCGGCCAGAAATGACACCAGCATCAGCCCGAAGGCCAAAAACGGAAAAGATTTCATATACCCCACGCTTGAATATTCCTAAATTAAGATTGGTTCGTGTCCGCAGGCCGGCAAGTATTTATCGAGAAGGTCGCTGACCTTGATTTTCACGAAGCAGCCCGCCGTGCCGTCTGTGCAGCAGTACCACTGGCCTTCAAGAACTTCATGGTCAATCACAAAGGTGGCATCCTTGGCCGAATCCAGACAAGCGCTCAGCACGGTCGTCGCCCCATGCTCGGTACCGGCGATCTCAAGCAGTTTCTCGGCAGAGGCGAAAGACACCCTCGGAATCCCGAGAGCCTGACCGAAGTCCTTGGTCACAAACGGCTTGTCATCACGGGTCACATAGAGGTAGAACTTGGTCTGCTGACGGTTGCAAAGGAATATGCTCTTGACTATCCGGCCTCCGAGTCCGGCATTGATGTTCTGACAGTCCTCCATCGTGATTCCAGGATCGGTGTCAACCCTCTCGAACGGAATTCCCAGTTCCGAGAACATCTCGTAAACCTTCTTCTGCAACGGAGTGGAGAACGTCTCCGGCGCCGTGCGCTTTATCTCACTGACGTAAAACATTTTGAATCAAAGTTTAGCGGCTGTGATACTTAGTAATTTAAACCGCTTTTAGTAATCGAAAGAAATAGCTTGCCACTCCTTATTAGTTCTCACGAAAGCCTCTATCCATTACAAACCAATCAAAAATCGACAGTCATGTCAAATTGGTCGCAAGCCCCAATGCGGTGGGCCAAGTGCTTGGTGCTCGGGGAGATGCCGAAGAGCGGGGAATATGTCTTCACCTTCACGGTCTTGCCGTCCGGCATGAACTCCAGGATTCTCAGCCAGCCGTCTCCACCGTTGCCTTCCCAGCCGCCGCCGGAGATCTGGACGTTGAACATCATCTGATGAACATTCCTGCCGGCCACGTTCTTGTCCACCCTGTAGGCCACAGCGTCCTCGAAATCGCCCGGTCTGCCTGTGTGCCCGCAGACAACCAGAAACACGTTAGGGGTTACGGACACGAACTTGTCCCAAAAATCCTTTCCGGATGTCTGAGGGGCAATCTTGTAATTTGAATTGGTTGTGTACTCAGCGCTGCGCTGTTTCAGATAGCTGTGAGTCATCGCTATCACCTTATGTTCCTTGTACTTATCACTGCATGCAAGTTCTCTGGCCCAATCCAGTACTTCCGGGCGGGGAGCGAATTCTGTCGTGATGACGAGTATGTCGCCCCAGTTCCTGTCGTGGAATTCAAATGCGGCGTTCTCCATGGAGATGTCCCCGTTGCGGTTCGGAAAATCAGCCACGAGGCAATCCCTCCAGCAAGAGTTGCGCTCGAAAGGGAAATATTCCGGAAGCTTTGTACGGCCGTTCTCGGCCTTCTGATAGCCGTAATCGTGGTTTCCTCCTGAGATGATGTACGGGACCCTGCCGTCAAGTCTAGCCATTGAGCGGGAGGCGGACTCCCACATCTCGCGGCTGGTCTGGTTGAGCATCTTGCGGTTCATCGTGATGTTCTCGTTCTGCTCCACCATGTCTCCCGTACAGAGCACCGCCTTGATGTTCAGATGATCCACATTGTCCGCGATCCATGCCGTGCAAAGCTCGAAAATCGGCTGGTTGATGTCGTACTTTGTGTACCCTTGCGGATCCCCGAGGACAATCATCGAGAATGAGTTCTCGTTCTCCAGATTCTGACGGTCAGCCCTATGCTGCGCCTGAAGCGGATTTACCCCTATTGCGAGCAAGCCTAAGGCCCAAAAGATCAAGATGTATTTTCTCATACTTTTCAGTGTTAATGATGTTGCAAAGATATACATTTCCAATTTGGAGGCCAAACATGAGGGCCTCTTCCTGAAAGTCTGAGGAAATATTCTTAAATTGCGGGAATATGGAAAAGATCAGAATATGGTGCGGAGGCGACACGCCGCTTCCGACGGTTTATATCCATTCTGTGGCCGGGGACGGGCATAATGTCTGGGAGGCTTGCCGACGGATTGGTTGCCCGGACTTCAATCTGGTGTCAGTTTACGATTTCGATTTCGAGGGTGACCTGACTCCGTGGACGGCTCCGGGAGTCCGCAAAGGCCAGCCTCCATTCAAGGGAAACGCTGAACACCATCTGGCGGATCTGCTGGGCAGGATAATGCCTTATGCCGAGGCTCAGTTGCCGGCCAATCCGGTCTATAACGCTCTGGCAGGATATTCATTGGCGGGTCTTTTCGCCCTCTGGAGCGTCTGGAAGACCGACCGCTTCACCAAAATCGCCTGCGGCTCCGCCTCATTCTGGTACCCTGGTTTTGTTGAATATGCAGCCTCGCATCCGATGATCCGCCGACCGGATTTCGTTTCGCTCTCGCTCGGGGATAACGAAAGCAACACCAAGCATCCTGTGATGAGCCAGGTCGGCAAATGCACCGGCAAGGTCCTTGAACTCCTTGACGTGGCGGGCATACCTCACTGTTTCGAGATCAACCCCGGCAACCATTTCACGGAACCCGACCTGCGTCTCGCCAAAGCCATCTCCCGGATGCTTGCCGGACAGGATTCCATAAATGACCTGCAATGAGGGCGTTGACCGCTACTCACTGATTCCCAAACAGTTGGAAAATCCTGCCCTTCCATCACGACCAGCAAAAGGTCACAATCCACTATAATTCAGCACAATGCATTTCACACAGGTAATCTTCTAACAGGACTTCATAGATGACCATACCTGCAGAATGCGCTGCAGCTGTGAGGATATATTCACATCTGGAGTGGCAAAGCGCAGTCACTCAGTAATTTGGATTTCCAGGTGCGCGGAGTTTTACACATCTGGGAGAGGGCAGGCCAAGGAATTGGTGACGGATATTCATAAACTGATTGCGAGCGACGATGCAAGGAACGGTTCTTGCTGGATTTAGGGAATTGGTTGGTTAGTGCGGCGGGCAATCGCCGTTTTGAATGAATATATTCACAGAAGGCAATTGCCTGCCTGATGGAAAAAAGTGAGAGAGAATATGAATAAGACAACAAGAACGATCATGATTTCGGGTATGGCGGCTGCCATGCTGATGTCATGCGGGACAGCGAAAAAAAGCGGGCAGAGCGATGCCGGACAAGTTATCATGGGAAATATGGAAGAGATTGACAGCGATTATCTGATTTTGGACGACAGTCAGAGAAATCTTTTGACAAAGAACAACACCTTCGCACTCAACCTGTTCAATAAGGTGTCAGGTATGGATTCCAAGGTGGTATCGCCGTTGAGCGTGACAGGCCTGATGAGCATTCTGGCCAACGGAGCCGAAGGTGAGACACGTCAGGAGATTCTGAACACTTTGGGATGGAACGGGGCATCCATGGACGAAATCAACGCCCTTTACGGCTATCTCATCAAGAAGGCCGGAAAGATTGACCCTTCCACAACCGTCAGCATCGCCGACTACATCGCGGTCAACAAGAACAACAAGGTCAAGAATGAATTCGGGCAGACCGTAAGCGATTGGTTCAAGGCCGAGGTCGGAAGTCTTGACTTCACGTCAGGAAAGACAACCGACCTCATAAACGATTGGTGCTCAAAGCATACCGACGGGATGATTCCTAAAATCATCGACAATGTGGATCCGAATGCCGTTGCCTACATCATGAACGCCATCTATTTCAACGGATCATGGACAGACAAGTTTGACGCTAAAGACACTAAACTGGAGCGCTTCAGGGGCTACACCCGCGACATAAAGAAGGTCAAGATGATGCACCGGAACGATGAATATCTCTACACATCAAACAAGACTTATTCCGCCGTCAGGCTTCCTTATGGCAACGGATCATACGCCATGACGGTTCTGCTGCCGAACGAGGACAAGTCGATCGACGACATGATGAAGGTTGTCAACGCCAAGGAGCTCTCGTCTCTTGGCCGCTCGATGGAAAACTGCAAGGTTGACCTCAAGCTGCCTAAGTTCACGACCGAGGTTGAGTTGCCGCTGAACGATGTGATCTCCGCTCTCGGCGCTCCGACAATGTTCCACTCATCAGCCGACTTCAGCAGACTGGCCGACGGGAATATGTTCGTCTCAAAGATGTTGCAGAAAGCCAAGATTGAGGTCAGTGAAGAGGGCACAAAGGCCGCAGCTGTGACAGCAGCCATCATGACGATGTCGGCCCTCGCCCCTGAGCCTCGCCAGGTAGAGTTCCACGCCGACAGGCCGTTCGTCTATTTCATCAGCGAATCCGGCACAGGTGCCATCTACTTCATCGGACAGTTCACCGGCAGCGAAATCTAAGGATAGATTTCCGCTTCGGCTGAAGCCATCAAAACCAAATCACGCATCCAGAGATTTACGTTTTTCTGATTATCAAATAGTTGGTTACAATGCAAAACAAACGTCCGCAAGCCGCAAAAAGAAAGAAGTTCTGTCATAATGGAGAAACAGCGGAATATTTTTGTATTTTTGTGAGTTTAATACTGACAGAACAATGGAAGAAGCGAAAAATCCAACGGCCGAGGAGCCGAAAAGACTCAACTTTCTTGAGGAGATCATAGAGGACGACCTGAAGTCCGGAAGAGTGAAGAGCGTGATGACACGTTTCCCTCCGGAACCTAACGGGTACCTCCATCTCGGACATGCGAAGAGCATCTGCATCAACTTCGGTCTCGCGCAGAAATACGGCGGCAAGACCAACCTGCGCTTCGACGACACCAACCCTACAAAGGAGGACACTGAATATGTCGACTCAATCAAGGAGGACATCCAGTGGCTCGGCTTCCACTGGGACAAAGAACTTTACGCTTCCGACTATTTCGACCAGCTTTACGTCTGGGCAGAGCAGATGATCGAGCGCGGTCAGGCTTACGTTGATGACCAGACACAGGAGGAAATCAGCAAGGGACGCGGCACCGTGGACAAGCCTGGCACCGAAAGCCCTTTCAGGAACCGCAGTGTGGAGGAGAACCTCCGGCTGTTCAGGGAGATGAAGGCCGGCAAGTACGCCGATGGAGAGAAGGTTCTCCGCGCGAAGATCGACATGGCTTCCCCGAACATGATGTTCCGCGACCCTATTCTCTACAGGATCAAGCACGCCTCGCATCACCGCACGGGCGACAAGTGGTGCATCTACCCGATGTACGACTTCACCCACGGCCAATGCGACTCCATAGAGCACATCACCCATTCAATCTGCACCCTTGAGTTTGACGTGCACAGGCCTCTTTACGACTGGTTCATCAAGACCCTTGAGATCTGGCCGAGCCATCAGTACGAATTCGCAAGGCTGAACCTGACATATACTCTTATGAGCAAGAGAAAGCTCCTTGAGCTCGTGCAGAAAGGTCTTGTCTCAGGTTGGGACGACCCACGTATGCCTACACTCTGCGGAGTGCGCCGCCGTGGCTACACCGCTGAGGCGCTCAAGATGTTCTGCGAGAAGATCGGTGTCTCGAAGCGCGACCAGATGATGGACATCCAGCTTCTGGAATGGTGCGTCCGTCAGGACCTCAACGCAAGGGCCAACAGATACATGGTCGTACAGAAACCGTTGAAGGTCACCCTGACGAACTGGGAGCCGGGCAAAGTCGAGTGGTTCGACTGCCCTCTCAACCCAGCCGAGCCGGAAGGAGAGACACGCAAGGTTCCGTTCACCGGTGAGTTCTACATCGAGCGTGACGACTTCATGGAGGATGCACCGAAGAAGTTCTTCCGCCTCAAACCGGACGGAGAGGTGCGCCTCAAATACACCTACATCATCAAGTGCGAGGAGGTCATCAAGGACGCTGACGGCAACGTTGTCGAGCTCAAGTGTACCTATGATCCGACCACAAAGCCTGGTGGCGGAGAGTGGAGATCAGTCAAAGGCACCATCCATTGGGTTTCTACTGAATATGCCAAAGAGATCGAGATCCGCAACTACGACCGTCTCTTCGTCAAGGAGGACATGAATTCCATCCCTGAGGACAAGGACTACAAGGACTTCCTCAACCCGGAGTCTCTGACAATCGCGACAGGCTACGCCGAACCTGCCCTTATTGAGGACAACTCCGGAATCGCCGTTCAGTTCGAGCGCACCGGTTACTACTACAAGGATCCTGACAGCACAGCCGACAAGGTCACATTCAATAAGACTACTGCCCTGAAGGACTCCTACAAGCCTGAATAGCAGAGGTATGCATCTGCCTCTTTTCATAGCACGACGGTACTTGTTCGCGAAGAAGTCACACAATGTGATCAACATCATCTCCGCGATCAGTGCCGTCGGCATGGCTATAGGGACAGCTGCATTGATCATCATCCTTTCGATTTACAACGGTTTCGACGAGCTGGTTAAATCCACCCTCAGCAACGTCGAGCCGGACATACTCATCACACCCGCCAAAGGCAAGGTCTTCATCCCCGAAGGCGAGGCATTCGACCGAATCAAACAGAGTCCATTAGTCGGGGAATATGATCTCATACTTCAAGAGAATGTGTTCGTGGACTATGACGGGCATCAGGGAATAGCCAAGGCCAAGGGTGTGGACAGTGCCTTCGAGGCAGACTCTCCTCTCGCGGAACACATCACCAACGGGGAGTTCTCGCTGCACAAAGGGCAACTTCCCCAAATGGTTGTCGGCGCGGGCCTGGCCTACAAGATGGGCATGAATCCGGCATTCCTCGCATCCGCGGAACTATATTTCCCGATTAAAGACAGAAACTTTTCGCTTGCAAACCCAGCGGCCTCCATCGAATCCGTGCGGATGCGCCCTGCGGGAATATTCTCGGTCAACCAGCAGATTGACGATGATCTGATGATTGTGCCTATAGAGGAGATGAGGAGGCTGCTCGGCTACGAGGAGGAGGTCTCGGGGGTTGAGATCAGACTGGCGGAAGGCTCGGCGGCGAAAGAAGTCAGGGCCGCGATCAAGCATATTCAGAAAGAATTAGGTCCTGATTTCAAGGTATTGGACCGCTTCCGCCAGAACCCTTCGCTCTACAAGATGATGCGCTACGAGAAGGCCGCCATCTACCTCATCCTCATCTTCGTCATCATCATCATCGCCCTGAACATCTTCGGCAGCATCACGATGCTCATCATCGAGAAGAAGGACGACATCGAGACCTACCGCAGTCTCGGAGCCACGGACAAGATGCTCCGACGCACATTCACTCTTGAAGGCTGGCTGATCTCGCTTCTCGGCCTCGCCGCCGGCCTCGTCATCGGCATAGGCTTCTCCCTCGCCCAGCAGCACTTCGGCTTCATCAAGATGCCCGGCAGCTTCCTCGTGAACGCCTATCCGGTCATCCTCCAATGGCAGGATGTCCTCGCCACCGTCGCCGGCGTGGCCATCGTCGGCTACATCATCGCCCTCCTTCCTGTCCGCCGCAACATCCGGTAAGCATCTGTCGCCCCGATAAACTCTTTCTAGACAACACCAATAAAATGTGTGCCTTCTCCGGCAACGTGCAGATTGGAACAACAAGGGAAACTTCTTTCATGTATCAGTTATCTGTGGCACACGAAGTGGCACCACCTTCAAAAGGCGATTTCAAAATAGACGGGAAATACCTGTTTGAGTCAGGCGGCAGGAAAAAAATCATTTGAGCAGATCAAAGATGAGGGAAACAGTTATCTTGCGATAGACTCAGTAGAGACTGGCAACGGCAACAGAATTCCCTCTCTGGCTTTTCGGCTTCATCGGACAGAACACCTTTGCCCAAAATCCGGCTTCAGAATGAACCGCATTCAAACTGAAACCGGATGCAATTATCGCAAAGATGAATGGCTACTTTGCTTTCTTAAGAATGATCTCGTCGGTGACGCCGTTGTTGGAGACGACGCGGAAGGTGTCCTCGTCTGTCTTCAGACGAACGGCAGGGAAAGTCCATACAACGCCGCTGGATTCACCTGAGGATGTCAGACGGGTCACCTGACGGCCATTCTGATAGAGAATAAGGTACTTGGCGTTGCTGTACACCTTAATGCACAGATCCTTGCCAGACGGGAAACTTTCCAGACGGCGTGATGTGATGTGGACAGTGGTCTCATCCTTGTTCCAAAGGGATTTGTACAGGTAGAACACATCCTTTTTCATCTTTCGGTCGCGAGTCACCAGACCCTTGTCGTTCATATACTTGCGATCGTTGTTACGAACGAATTTGACCCCGTCCGCAGAATCCATGTAACCTTCCTGACGGTTGGCCACAGGAAAATCAAACAGTATCCAGACCGAAGTGAAGTTAAGCCAAGGCATGGCCTTGATCTGGCGGGCGTATGACTCGTGGAAACGGTTGCCATATTCCTCAAAGTGCCTCGAGTCATCTTCCTTGTCACGGATGGCGTCGGCAGGGTTCCACACCTGACAGTAAGGGTTTACGCCGGCCCCATATTCAGAGACATTGACAGGAACACCTGGTTTCAAGCCACGCACCTTCTTCATCGCATCTGTGAAGCCACTGAAATCATTCGGAGCCCAGTACCAGCCATAATAGATGTTTTGCGAGCAGAAATCACCCTTTAGGTCCTTGTAGCCGTCACGCGCAAGTCTCGAACAATCGGTGAAACCCACAAAGCGGTCAGGATCAAGCTTCTTGGTGAAATCGTAGAGCCTTTCGGTCTCCCTTACAACTCTTTCCTCATCAAGCGGTCCCTGAAGGTCACTGTTGTTTCCCCAAGTATCCAGTTCGTTCCACATACCCCAGAACGCTATGGAAGGGTGGTTGTAAAGATTGTTCACCATCTCCTTCATCTGATGATGGATATTGTTGAAATAGGCCTGCGTGGCATCCGTTCCGCAGACATTCACCCAAGGAATCTCTGTCTGGACGACAATGCCAAGAGAGTCGCAGAGCTGGAACGCGAAATCATTGTGCGGATAATGGGCAAGCCGGAGGAAATTGGCGCCGAGCTCCTTGACGATGCGGTAGTCGCGCCGGTAATCGGCCGGTGTCAGAGCCGAAGCCTTGCCGTCAGCATCCTGATGCATAGCCACACCACGGAGCGGATAAGGATGTCCGTTCAAAAGGAAGCCCCTCTCCGGATCCATCTCTATCGACCGATACCCCACCTTTGTCTCGGCGATGTCCATCATTCGCTTTCCCCTGAAAAGCTCAACCCTGATCGTGTAAAGGTACGGATCTTTCGTGCCCTCCCAAAGGTGCATGCCGGAAAGGATGAACTCATGGTCGAAGTCATATTCGGAAAAAGCCGCGACAGGAATCTCACGGTCAGCCTGATATCCCAGTCTGCCGTCAGCCTCAAGCAGTTGGACGCGGACCAGAATGTTTGCGTCCTTGCCGCTCGCGTTTATCAGTTTCGCCTTCACATTGGTGACCACCTTTTTCTTGGTGACCACCGGGGTCTCGCAGCGAAGTCTGTACATTCCGTAATCTTCCGGCGAGAAATAGACATCATCCATGACGAGAAGCCAGGCCGGATTATGAAGACCACCGTTCTTATTGAAATCCGAAGTGACCGGAATCATTTCCAAATCCTCAGAGTTGTCGCAAGTCACCTCTATCCTGTTTATTCCCTTGACCAAAGCCTCGGTTATGTCAACGGAAAATGGTGTATAGCCTCCTTTATGGGCAGCGACCTGTTCTCCGTTGACCTTCACCACCGCCGCCTGCGCGGCGCCCTCGAAGAAAAGGTAGTGCGTCTTTTTCAGATCGGTTATCCGCAGATCGCAACGGTAGGTCGCCTTGCCACGGTAATAATAAGGGGAATGGCCGTCTTCGGCGTTATAGGAATGCGGCACCGTCACGGTCTGCCAGGTGGATCCGTCCTTGCTGAATTCCCATTCTTTCAACTGTTCCTGACGGAATCCACGGATCTGAGCCCCCATCGGGAGGACGGAAAAGAGAATCGCCGCGATGACGGCGCAGAATAAATGTCTTTTCATCAAGATGAATGATTTACGCATAATTAGGCAAAGTTAGCAATAATCATCGGAATTTCTTAACTTCGCACCCATAATCAACAATCATTTCATCATATGAACAGGAATTGCTTAAGAAACCAAGACAAAACCGAAGTGGTTCACGACTGGTTCAGAAGTTTCGCTCCGGTATTCATCACTTTCTCCGTCGCGATTGGCTTCATCACAAGGATAATCCTGCTGTTCGTACCTCCTACCGTGGTCGGATTCACTGTTGCCGAGTGGGCGAAGATATTCCTGCTGGGTTTCGTCAACGATATAGCCTTCTCGGTGCTGGCGCTGGCTCCGGCACTTCTGATCCATGCCACACTGAACGACGCCAAATACAGAAAGCCACTCAGTGTCATCATAGGAGCAGCGCTGCTCGCCTTCACGGTGTATTCATTCCTGCCTTCCAACATATTCACTGAATATGGCTCCGTCGTTCCTGCGATCGCGCGATCACTATCGGCCCTGCTGCTCTGCGGCTTCTGCCTCAGGCTGTTCATTCCTGGCATACGGAAGGGCTGGTGCAAGGTCGGGCTGCTGCTCACGATGGGTCTGTATATTCTTCTGATGATAGTCAACGCCGTCTCGGAATGCGTCTTCTGGAACGAGTTCGGCTTACGCTACAACTTCATTGCAGTCGATTACCTTGTCTACACCAACGAGGTGTTCGGGAATATCATGGAGTCATACCCTGTCATACCTATGTTCCTCGGGGTGCTTCTGGTGGCAGTGATCATCTGCTGGAAACTGTTCAGAAATAAAGCTTTCGGCAATGCCGGCAACGGTGGTGCGATTCCGTTTCTGGCAACCTTCGTCATCTATGCGCTCCTGTTCATGGGAAGTTTCTTCTGGCTGCGGTTCAGCTACCGCAACCTCCAGAGCGGCAACAACTATGCGACAGAGCTTCAGTGCAACGGATGCTGGAACTTCCTTGAAGCCTACAGCAGCAGCACTCTTGAATATGACAGGTTCTACCAGATGCTTCCTGCCGATGAGGCCTCGGCACTCAAACTTGCGCTTTGCAATCAGGTCACTGAGCCTTCATATTCGGTCACTGAGCCTGTCGAAGTGACCGGACAGGATGGCTCGGCGGTCACATCGGCAGACTCAGTGACCGTCGCAAACAGCAACGGAACACAAATAATCCGTGACACAGTCCCAGCCATCAAAAAGAACATTGTGGTGATAGCCGTGGAGAGCCTGAGTGCCGACTTCCTCTCCGCCTACGGCAACGAAGACGGCATCACCCCGAACCTCGACACACTGATCGAAAAGAGTCTCGTGTTCGACAACCTTTACGCCGCCGGCAACCGTTCCGTGCGCGGCCTTGAGGCCCTCACCCTCTGCCTTCCTCCGAGCGCCGGAGAAAGCCTAATCAAACGGCCTGGCAACACCGGCCTGTTCTCAACCGGGACAGTGCTGAGGGCAAACGGCTACACCACCTCATTCATCTACGGAGGCGACAGCTATTTTGACAATATGCGCACCTACTTCTCCGGTAACGGATTCGAGATCATCGACAAGACCAGCTACCCGAAAGAGGACATCACGTTCGCAAACATCTGGGGCACCTGCGATGAGGATTCGTACAGAGTGGCTCTGAAAGAGTTCGACAAGAAGGCCGAGAGCGGCACTCCGTTCCACGCTATCATATTCACAATCAGCAATCACCGCCCGTACACATTCCCGGAAGGGAAGATCACCTACGATGGTGAGATAAAGTCGCGCTCCGCCGCCGTGAAGTACACCGATTTCACCATCGGGCAGTTCCTCGCCCAGGCCTCACGCAAGCCTTGGTTCGCTAACACCGTCTTCGTCATCGTGGCCGACCACTGCGCCTCCAGCGCCGGCAAGACCAGCATCCCGGTGGACAAGTACCACATCCCGGCGATCGTATATTCCCCGGGCTTCATACGCCCTCGAAGGGTGGAGAAACTCTGCTCTCAGATCGACCTGATGCCGACCGTCTTCTCCCTGTTGCACTTCTCCTACGACTCTAAGTTCTACGGCCAGGACATACTCGCTCCTGAATATAACCAAAGAGCCTTCATGGCCACCTATCAGGACCTTGGCTACTACAGTGATGATGTCCTCACCATCCTATCCCCTGTCCGCAGAGTCCAACAGTTCGACGTGACTCTGACCGAGCCTTGGCATCACACCGAGACCCCTAAAGTTGCCCAAGCTGACTCTCTCGTGAAAGAGGCCCAAGCCTTCTACCAGACAGTCAACCTCAGCCCTTTAGCAAAGGAATAGTAAGACTTTACTCCCGGACATAGTGTGGCATTCCGACGGGGGTAACAATGGAGATTTCGCAAAGCCCGCCAACAACGCCATTCGTTTTCCATGCGCTTTGGAATATGAATTTGTGAACTCCATGCTTTTCGATGGTATAGCAATTCGTGCCACCAGTCTCCAACAGATGCCGTATTATACCGGCTGAGCGTTCCCCATGGCAATCGAAAAGATTCTTCCCGATCAGGCTGCCGTGTTTCTTATACTGTTCCACAGCCGGATCGTTCTGATAAATTATAACACCGTCCCTATCAC
>DCMG01000154.1 GCA_002321335.1 Bacteroidales bacterium UBA1628
CCGCTCCGTCCAATGGAACACTGATCTTCAGTTCCATCGGCTACAGCACCGCCGAAGTCCACATCAACGGGAAGCTTATCGTTGACTGCGTACTGAATCCTGACACCGACTACCTTGATGACGTTGTGGTTGTCGCCTACGGTGTCGCCAAGAAAGAATCCATCGTGGGAGCAGTCTCTCAGGTCAACTCAAAGGACATCGAGAAGCGCACGACCACCAGTGTGTCAGCCGTTCTTGAAGGATCGGCCCCTGGTATCCGCGTGAACAATTCCTATGGTGAGCCAGGAAAGGACGCCAACATCCGCATCAGAGGATTCGGCTCCATCAACGGAACCAACGCCCCACTCTACGTGATGGACGGCGTGGTTTACGGAGGAAACATATCCGACCTGAACCCTCAGGACATCGAGAGCATCTCCGTCCTCAAGGACGCCTCCTCGGCCGCCCTCTACGGAAACCGCGCATCCAACGGTGTCATCCTCATCACAACCAAGAAAGGAAAGGACGGAAAAGTCTCACTGACAGCCAACATCAACCAAGGTATCTACCAGAGAGGTATACGTGAGTATGATTCCATGAACGCCGATGAGTGGATGGAGACAATGTGGGCAACCTACCGCAACGGAATGATGAGCGACCCGGCTCTCAACAAATCCCTCGAGGAAGCCACAGCTTTGGCTCAGAAGAATTTCATTCCTGTTATAGCAAAGTACAACATTTACAACAAAAGTGACGAGGAACTGTTCGACGCCAACGGTAAACTGACCGGCACGGTCAAGTCCTTGATCGCAGAGGATCTCGATTGGTTCAAACCGATTGAAAGACTCGGCTACAGGCAGGAGTACAACATGAGCGCAAATGCGGCTTCCGAGAAATCAAGTTTCTATCTGTCAGCTGCTTATCTCGACGAAAAAGGTTACGTTAAGTCTTCAGATTTCTCCCGCTTCAACGGACGTGCCAATGTGAGCGTCACCCCACGCAAATGGATCAAGGTCGGTATGAATCTGGCTGGTTCGTACCAAGAAAGCAACTTTACAGACACAGACGGTGATAATTCCTACATCAACCCGTTCTACTATTCACGTTTCATGGCTCCGATATACCCTGTATATCAGCATGACTTGAGTTCAGCCAATGGAGATTACATTCTCGACGAGGCCAAAAAGAAGATGTACGACGGCGGAAGCAATCGTGGACAGAACGTGGACAGGCATGTCGCATGGGAACTTGAGGATAATATGGCAAAATCATACCGTACGACCCTCAACGGACAGCTTTATGCTGACATCAAGTTCCTCAAGGACTTCACATTCTCCATCAAGGGAGACATGAGTTTGCGCAACAGCGAGGCTCAGACCTACAACAATGCCTCGATAGGTGACGGAGCGGGCAGTAACGGACGCGCATCCAGAACCATCTACCGCTACATGAACTATACATTCCAGCAGCAGCTGACATGGCAGCGAGCCTTTGGAGAGCACAACGTGGACGCTCTCCTCGGTCACGAGAACTACTACTATCACTACAACTATCTCTACAATTTCAAGACAAACCAGACATTCCCGGGACAGACCACTCTCAGCAATTTCTCAGAGATGACCACAATGACGGACTACTACAATGATGTCCGCAGTGAGTCCTATCTGGCCCGCGCGCGTTACAACTTTGCGAACAAGTACTTTGCCGAGGCTTCTTTCCGCCGTGATGGATCTTCAAGATTCCATCCTGACCATCGTTGGGGCAACTTCTGGTCTGTCGGCGGCAGCTGGGTTCTCTCGAATGAAGACTTCATCAAGGCTATTCCTCAAATCAACTCTTTGAAATTCAGAGCGTCCTATGGTGAGGTGGGAAATGACCAGGGTGTAGGTTATTACGCCTATATGGCTCTTTACGACATGGTTCAGAATGGAGGGAATGGAGGAGCCTACAAGTCTCAGAACGATGCCAACAACATCAAGTGGGAAACAGCCGCTTCATGGAGCGCAGCCCTTGAAGGACGCCTCTTCGACCGATGGAACCTGTCTCTTGAATATTACGACAAGCGCACGCGCGATCTTCTCTTCAGTGTCTATCAGCCACTTTCCGCAGGTGCGACTTCAACCAGCTCTGCGGTTTCCACCATCACACAGAATCTTGGCTCCATCTCCAACAGAGGTATCGAGATCGCCACTGACTTCGATGTGATCACCACCAAGGATTTCAGGTGGAATCTGAACATGAACGCCACCATCGAGAGGAACAAGGTCATCACTCTTCCTGATCAGAACAGAAAAGAAGGAATCCTCTCCGGAAACTTCAAGTACGCCGAAGGACACAGCATGTACGAATTCTTCACCTATCAGTTTGAAGGTGTGGACATGATGACCGGACGTTGCCTCTATCAGATTGACGACGAGGCCTACTATGTTGGAACTCCTGCCGAGGGAGAAACCAGAAAGGCACTTCCTGAAGAGCATCACGTCAACATCAACGGCAAGGACTACACCACATACACCACCTACGCCAAGAGAGACTGGAGCGGTTGCGCCCTTCCTAAGATCTACGGAAGTTTCGGGACCTCCTTCAACTACAAGAACTTCTCTCTCTCAGCCCTTTTCACATACTCTTTGGGCGGCAAGATGTACGACAGTTCCTACGCTTCTCTGATGTCAGCCAGCACGAATGTCCATCAACTCCACAGAGATCTGCTCGGATCCTGGACAGCGGCTCCTTCCGGAATGACGGATACTTCCTCTGACCGCATCAATCCTGACGCCCTTCCTGGACTCGATTCTTACTACAACCAGTACAACTCATCGATGTCAACCCGTTGGCTTAAGAGTTCAAACTATCTGGTGTTCAAGAACCTCACCTTGTCTTACAGCATCCCATCAAGAATCACCAGCATGATTGACATCGCCGGCGCTTCCGTGAATTTCAGTGCCGAGAACCTCTTCACCTTGACGGCTCTCAGAGGCATGAACCCTCAGCAGAACTTCACCGGAGGCAGCAGCAACAAGTTCACCACCGCCCGCGTTTTCTCATTGGGACTCAATATCAGACTGTAAAACAGCTTTAAATCACTGACAAAATGAAAAACATACTTAAAATATCCATCGCCGCACTGTCAGGTGTAATGCTTATGGCTTCCTGTTCGAAGGACTACATGAACACAACCCCGACAAGCTCCACCGCGACACCGACCATCTTCGAGAGCACCGAAAACGCCGCCCTTGCGATAAACGGCATCTGCAAGCTCATGACGAGGCAGTACCTTAGCCAGCAAGGTTTCAACGGAGAAGGAACCATCAAGATGTACACCGGCGAATATCCAGGAGACAACTGCTTCGTAAACCTTCCCGGCTGGTCTTCTGTCATCAACGGTACAAGACATGATGATAAGACAACTTTGTACAATTACTATAACTGGTACTACTACTACATGCTGATCGGTAACGCCAATGCCATCATCGCAAACATTGACAACGCCAAAGGAGCCGAAGCCGAAAGGCAGTTCATCAAAGCCCAGGCCCTGTCTTTCAGAGCTTACAGCTACATGATGCTGCTTCAGGTCTATAGCGTGCGTTGGGGAGACTCCAGCAACGGATCCTCTGACGGTGTTGTGCTTCGTCTTGACACGTCAACAGACGAGATGCCTCTCAGCACTATGGCTGACTGCTACAAGCAGATTTATGATGACCTTGATGAGGCAATAACTCTTTACACCACATCGGAATTGAAACCAGAGTCTGATGACAATTACTCTCCGAACATTGATATGGCTTACGCCACTTATGCCCGCGCCGCCCTCAACAGACAGGATTATTCAAAGGCTTTGGAAATGGCCGCAAAGGCACGCGCAAACCACCCTCTGATGTCCAACGAGGAGTACAAGAGCGGATTCAACACACCTAACAAGGAATGGATCTGGAGTTGTTATGGCTCAGCTGACGAGACTCTTTTCTATTACTCATATTTCGCGAATATGGCTTACAACTCCTCGGCTTCCATGGTGAGAAACTATCCAAGGTGCATCAACAAGGATGTCTACGATAAGATTCCTGAGACCGACCTGCGCCGAGGAATGTTCCTTGACCCTAAGGAATACTCCTACACGAAGTCTACAGGAGTTGCCAGTAAGGAACTGACAGCCTACGCAAGAACTCTTTACCCTGACATCTACTCCACGGCAAAGGTTTACGCCTACATGCAGTTCAAAGTTTCCAGCACGGCACAGCCAGGTGTCGGCCACCTGAACAACTTCCGTTCCGCCGAAATGTACTTGATCGAGGCAGAGGCGAACTACTTCCTCAAGAACGAAAAGGCCGCACAGGCTTCCTTGAATGCCCTCACAAGGGACAGCGGACGTGACAAGGAATACAACTGCACAGCCACCGGCACAGCTCTTCTTGACGAAATCAAGCTTTACCGCAAGATCGAGCTCTTCGGCGAAGGGTTCAACTGGTTCGATCTCAAACGCTGGGGTGATTCTTTGAACAGGACTTCCACAGAAAAAGGTGGCAACTACATCACTGCTCTCGCCGTTTCTTACGGTCCACAGGAAAGAAACAACTGGACATGGGTGATTCCATCAAGAGAGACTGACTACAACAAGCTCATAAAATAAACCCAACCCATAAGCAAAGAAAAACCGGGATTCCTGAAAAGGGTCCCGGTTTTGTTAAAGTTGTACTTTAGCAAAAAATCACTTGAATATCCTGCGTTTGAATATTCTTACGGCAGCAAGAAGCAATTTTTCCACCGGCAGGAAAGCCGAAAGCCCTCTCAGGCCGGAGAACAGAAGGTTTGAAGGCGTAAGCGCATCCTTGACATCCGACAGAGACTCAACCATAAGAAACCGTTTGCTATCAAGCCGCTCCCGCACATCCTTTTGAGCCGACTCCAGCTCGTCCATTGTCTTGATTTCTGAATATCTCATTTGTCTTCGTCAAAGAAAAGTTTGATGAACATCGGGACGAACGTGTTGCGGAAGAGCCTATTTCTCAGCATGATGACAATCGCCAGAATCACCGCGAACACTGCCGCCACAATCCCGGCCCCGGCGGCGTAACTCCCTATCAGCTCCCCTATCCACATCACTCCTCCGATGGCGAGAGCCGTCAGAATGACAGACACGATAAAGAGGACAAGAAGCATGTAAAGCAACTTGCCAAGCGTAAGGGAAAGTCCTTTGGCAGTCCTCAATTTAAGGTCATCAATCCTGGCCTCGACATAGTCCGCCGTGTTCTTGCCAAAATCCTCTATAGGTTTTGTGAACTCACTCATCGTCAAGCGTTTTCGGATTGCCTTTCGGCATATTCAATGTCCTTTTGAATGGCGCTCTCGAGTTTCTCCAGACGTTCGAAGATCCTCATTCTGACATCCTCCTTCAGATCCTCCGTCCTGTCTTTCAGTTCAGCCTTCAGTTCCTCTATTTCCGTCTTCGCAGACTCAGTGCGATCCTTTATTGAACCAACGGCATCTCCGGCGGCCTCTTTAAGTTTCTTGCGCGTCTCTTCGCCCTTCTCAGGAGCGAACAAAAGTCCAAGGGTCAGCCCAACGGCCGCCCCCGCGACAAACACGAATAATGAATCTCCTTTCATAACATTCGATTTTCACAAATATATAAAAGAAATCCATCATCAAAAACCTTTCCAGAGTCTTCCTCAACTCCTTGCGGATTGTTATGACTTATTTTCTGACAGGACTGCACTGGACTCCGAGGAGCTTCAGTGCGGAGACGAGCTCGGTGGTGACAGCCACTCTGTATTTTGTGGAATGGAACTCGATCTTGTACTTGGTCTGCGGATCGTAAAGGAACATCTTGAGAGGGACGGTGCCTCGATTGGCCTGAATCAGAGAGACGAGATCCTTGCGGAATTTCTCGGTCAGCATCGGGGTTGTGATGCTGATGGAAAAAGCGTTCAACATCGTTTCGTTGACGTTGCCCAGAAGCATTATCTTCTTCACTCTGAACGCGTAAGGCGAAGTCTTGCCTTGGGCCCGCTCCTCAGGCTTGATGAAGTATTTCTCCTCTATGTCTCCTTCGATGTAAAGGCTCTCGTGCGGCTTCATGTAACTCATGAAGGCCTCGTGGTCACGGCCGAACAAGGCCAGCTCGTAGGCTCCACTATAATCCTCCAGTTTCGTCTTTGAATATGGCTTGCCGGTCTTCGTGGTCAAAGTGCTGTACTCGGTCACCAAACCGGCGATCGCGACTTTCATCTTCTTCTTGGAAGCCTCGCATTCAGCCACCTGCTTGTTCAGATTGGCGAGTTCACAGTTCGTAAAACTCTCCATCTCAAACGCATACTTGTCCAAAGGATGAGAGGAGATGTACATCCCGACATATTCCTTTTCCTTCTGCAGCCACTCGAATTCATCGTCCGC
>DCMG01000156.1 GCA_002321335.1 Bacteroidales bacterium UBA1628
GTGAAGTACTTGTACTGGATGCTTTCTCCGTTGTCAGCCCTGAGCCTCAGGATAAAAGTGCCCAGTTTCGTGAAGGTGTGGTCAATTGTCGGAGTCGTCGAGACCTTTTCGATTGTCCCGGTCTTGAAGATGTGGTCAGCGACAGTCTTGCCGTCAGCCGGCTGGCCGTAGGACCACTCGTAGGAGACCTCACGTTCACTCTTGACGGTGAGACCTTCGTATTTCAGTTCAACTCCAAGATCGGCGTTGATCGTGTCCGAAGCCGTCTTGAATTCAATCGGCGCAAGGTCAATCGTGTCTCCCTCGTCGATCTTCCAGCAGGAGGACACCGCCACACAGAGCAGCGCCGCCGCTGACAATAATTGGAATATTCTTTTCATCTCTTTATTCTCTGATTAGTTAAGGAAACCATATCTACCGCTGCGAGGGTCACCCCAGCCGACGCGGTTGTTGATGTTGACCTTGTCGCTGCCCATAACCTCGAAATGAGGATCGTCAGGATGCTCGGCATAGTACTTCTCATAGTACTCGTACAGAGGACAGAACACCGATCCGGCCCATGCCGACATGTAGGTCTGGCGCCAGAATTTCACCATTTTGTTATTGTCCGAACTTGGCTCCGCGTCAAGGTTCTCGCCATAGTGGGCGACACAATATTCATAGAAGACAGGGTTGGTCTCCGCGGTCTTGTGGTAGAGGTCGAGGAGCATCCTGAACTTCGCCGGATAGAAGTTGCCGAGATCGTAGTCCCAGCCCGGATCGGATTTGGCGTTCGGCCTCCACCAAGAAGGGCATGCAGGGTCGCCGTCGTTGACATAGACCTGGAAATCCGGTGTCTTAATGCTTTGGGAGCTTGAACTGTCGGCAGGGAGCGGCTCGAAATTCTCGAACGGAACGAGTCTGAGATGAACACGCACGTATGCTCCTTCCTTCATTTCCGGCTGACGTTTAAGCTTCACGGAAACCTTAGTGGAAGTGGCTCCGGCCGGGAGCACGCAGTCTCCCACCTCGAAATCAACGCCTTCCCTTGCAGAGACAACCGGATAGGTGACGCCGCCGAACGCGATTGTGTCACCCTCATCACTTGGGACACTCTCTAGTTTGAACTGCCTGTCTTGATCTGATACTGTGCCCATAATATAGACAGGAGCCTCAACGTCAATCTCATCATCAGCCAAAAGAGCGAATGACTTGATCAAAACCTGCTGCCTGTCCTGAAAATATATGTGATCCTTCTGGTCAGTGTCGTACATTATCCACGTCCCGTTGCAGGATGTAAGAAAAAGCAGAACCGAGACGAACGGATATATCAATCTTTTCATATTCTCTTAATTATTAATGTTTTTTCTGGCCTCAAGTTCCTCATCCGGGACTGTCAGCATGTAGGTGGACGCAAGGTCGCCGTGAAGGGTCTTGCCAGACACGGTCGTTATGTCCTTCTTCTCCTTTTTCATGTCCACCCATGTGAGCCCCTCGCAGTAAAACTCTCTGTGACGTTCCTCGAAAAGCAGGTCACGGGTCAGAGCTGCGCCGGTCTCCTCAAGGGTCTCGCGGCCTCTGGATTTCAGGACCTTGTCGAAATATTCCACAGCCTTGGCCGGATCCTTTTCTATGTTGGCCTCTGCGACAATGTAGTACATCTCCGGAAGCCTGAGGATGTCATAGCCCAGGATGGATTTCCCGCTGTAGGAATTGTCCCCGGAGATGAAGCAGTTGTTCACAAGCTTGCGGCACAATGATGATGAGACATCGAACCATGCCGACAACCTGTAGTCGGTCGCCGCACCGCTGTTCTTTTCGTAGACCGAGGAATAACCTGGTGCGATGACAAGTGAGGACGACGCCCCGGAGCCATTGATGTTCAGCTTCTTCATCATCGCGCTCTCATCATTGATGTAAAGTCCGAAAATCGTCTCGTTCAAGTCCAAGGTGCCGTTGTCAGGTTGCACGAAGGCACTGACAGGACGGAAAGAGAACTTGCCGCTTCCGATCACCTTCTCAGCATAGGCAGCCGCGTTGTCCATGTCATTCATGCTCCAATAGACCCTCGCGATCAAAGCCTGTGCGGCGTAAAGATTGATGTGGGCGATTCTCGCATCAGTGAAAGCCAAAGCCGTGTTGCTCCTTTCAGCCGAGACAAGAACCTCATCCTCAGCGAGATATTCCTCAGCCCTCTTCAAATCTACAAGAATATTCCGGCACACCTCATCGTAGGACAGAAGCGGAGAGATGTCGAATGAATATTTCGTCACGTAAGGAATCGCGGTGTTCTTCTCACTCTCGGAAGCCCAGTACGGAGGGCCGAACAGATTGAGAATCTCATAGTGAACGAAAGCCCTGAGAGCCAACGCCTCACCGAGATAGAGACGGGAGTGTCTGTAGGTGTCGGCATCGTCCTCTGCGTGCTCCACGATGTTGTTGATGTGGTTGATGGCGGCGTATGCGTCCTTCCATATCTCCTTCTTTGTGGATGTCGAACCGCTTGAGGTCATCTCTCCCTCGGCCAGCTCGGCGTACTTGTAGTCCGAAGTGGTGAAATTCTGGCTCATGACTTCGGGAAGCAGAATCAGATGCTGTCCGAAGAGATTGTTGTCCGTCAGCTCACTGTAAACTCCGTAGAGTGCGTCCTCATATTCCTCGGACGTCTCGAACATGTTGATTTTCTCGCCCTTAGGGTGGACGTCAAGGAATTTGTCACATCCTGTCGCAAGAACAGCGGCCACTATAGTCGTGAATATTATCTTTCTTTTCATTGTCATTCCTCCTTTTTAGAATGTCGGGCGGAAAATCAGGTTGATTCCGCGGCAGTAAGGATAGCTGGTTCCCCTCTCGAACTTGACGGTCGAGATGTGGGCGATGTCAGAGAGTCCGATTCCAACGGCCAGCTTGCGGAGACCAAGCCTCGTGATCGCCTTGGGAGCGAAGTCGTACATTACCTGAATGCTGGAGATGTACAATTCGTTACGCTTCTCGACAAACCTCTCCGAGTACATCGAAGTGCTTGTAGACGTGCCGATTCCGAGGAAACGGGTATGATCTCCCGGCTGTTTCCACCTGTCGGTGAACACACGGCGGTCAACGTTGTATTCCGCGTCAATGTTCTCCACCTTGTTTTGGAGCGTCGAGTTGTAGTAGTCAGCCCCGAAGGTGTAGGATGTGGCGATACTGACGGAGAACCCTTTGTACCTGACGGTGTTCATCCAAGAGCCTTGCAGGATCGGATTGGTGTTGCCGACGGCCACCCTCTCCTTCTCATCGTAGTCGTAAGTGTAGTCACCATTCTTCTTTATGAATATCTCCTTTCCGGTCGCAGGGTCGATTCCGGCGGAACGCATCGCGAATATGTCGTACTGTGAGCCCCCCTCCTGAAGCAGGATCTTAGGCTTGGAGCTGTCATAAGGATTGGTGATGTCGTCCTTGATGTCATCCGAGATCTTCTGGATCTTGTCCATCACATGGCCGCCTGTGAGGGTCATGCTCCAGAACAAGTCCTTGGTTCTGATAATCTGGCCGGAAAGCGAGAGGTCGAGACCTTTGTTGTTCATCTGGCCGAAGTTGACGTTCATCGAGCTGGTCCCGACAGAAGGCGGAAGGGTCACAGGCATCAGCATGTCGTAGGTCGTGTTCGAATAGAAATCGAAGGACAGATTGAACCTGTTGTCCAAGAAAGCCGCCGTGATTCCGAAGTTGTTGTTGAAGGTCCTCTGCCATTTGAGGTCAGGGTTGCCCATCTGCTTAGGAAGCGCGCCGATTCCGGAGACATACTGGTACTTGGAATCGTACTGATAGACGGTGCGCGCCTGATAGTAGTCGAATGACACGCTGCCCGTATAACCCATTGAGTACCTGAAAGTAAATGTGTTGACCCAAGGCAAGTTGTCCTTGATGAACTTCTCGTTGTGTAGGTGCCATCCTGCTCCGAACGCCCAGAACGGGGCGAAACTGTTGCGTGAGCCGAACTTGGAAGAACCCGAGGCTCTGTAGGATCCGTCCACAAAGTACCTGTTCCAAAGGCTGAAATTGGCATTGGCAAACACACCGACTCCAGTGGAAACCTTGTCGGAGCCTGACGGATGACCGGTAGGATAACTAAGCGCGAACGACAGGTCCGAGAGTTCATCCTTGATAAAGCCCGTAGCGATGAACGAAGCGTTCTGCTTCCTGCTGTACTGAATATTGCTGCCGGCGCTGATGCGGAACATGGAGCCCTTGGTGTCCAAGGACTTGCCGTAATTGATGACGATCTTGCCATCGGTTGATAGACCGTTGCCGGTCGCGAGGCTGTAACGTCCCTTGTCCGCCAGCTTGCTGTTCTCGTACTTCGCCATGTCCGGAGACTCGTAGGTGTCAGCCTTGCTCCAGGACAGTCCAAGATTGGCCTGACCTGTCACATAAAGATCCTTGGTGATGTTCCATCTTCCTGACAGCGAGTTGGTCCAAGACTGGGTCTGTGACTTGCTGAAGCTTGAGAGTGTGGCCTCGTAAAGAGGGTTGGATATTTTCGTCCCCGAAGTGCTGAACGGATTGAAAGTGTAGTACTTGTAATACTCTCCGTTCTCGTCCGTCATCGGCAGGTAAGGATTCATTCTAGAGTACTGGGCATAGCTTCCGTAAGGGGAATCCAGACTGCGGTTCAGCGAGAAACTGTTCTTATAAGAAAGGGTCAGTTTGTTGCGCAGATGGTAGTTCAGGCTGAAAGTGACACCGAGATTCCTTCTGTTGTCACCCTTCATAACTCCATAGGTGTCACCGAAATTGGCGTTGGCGCGATATTCAAGTTTCTCGCCCCTTGAACTCAAGGCGAGGGAATGGTTGTGGCTGAACGGCACACGGAGCGGTGCGTGGAGCCAGTCCGGATTCACGCCCTTGCGCACAAGCTGAAGCTTGTAGTCGTAAGCCTCGTCCATCGAGCCGTCAGCGGCGTCATACTTGCCGGCAAGTCTCTCCACCTCAAGTTTCTCGGCAGGGCTGCAAAGATTGAAAGAACTCAGGTCCGGCACGCTGAACTTAGGCACAAAGTTGTAGCTGAGTCTCAGCTTGCCTTCCTCAGAACGCTTTCTCTCGACGACAATCACTCCGTTGGCTCCTTTCTCACCATAAAGTATAGTGGCGGAAGCATCCTTGAGCACATCAATCCGCTCGATGTCGAACATATCCAGATCATAGAGTTCCTGAATGCTGATCTCCACGCCGTCAAGCACGATGAGAGGGTTGTTGACCCCCTCCTCACTTTCATTGGTGATGAGCGTGTTGGCGCCACGGATGAGGATGGAAGGCACAGCGTTCGGGTTGGATCCGGCCACGTTGTTCTCCACCAGCACCATGCCCGGGGTCAAGGCGGCGAGGCTCTGCATCAGATTGGTCGAAGACACGGCCACCAGCTGGTCACCGCTGATTGTCGTCGCCGCGCCCGTGAACGTCTCCTTTGTCTGAGTATAGAAACCGTTGACAACCACAGCGTCAAGACTGGAGGTCTTGAGCTGGACGTTCAGCCTTGTGGAGGTGCTGACATTGTACTCCTTCGACTCTGTTCCGATGAATGAATATATCAGGATGTCCGACTTGCCCGGACTTCTCTGAAATGTCAGAGAATAATTTCCGTCCGCATCGGCGGATGTTCCGATCGATGTTCCCTTCACTAGCACGTTGGCTCCGGGAAGAGGCTCGTCGTGGTCGTCAGTGATCCGTCCTTTGATGGTGATCCGTGGGTTGGCCTGAGCCCCGGAAGCGCTCTTGCCCTGAGTGTTCTGGGCAAAAGCAGTGTCCGTGAAGCCGGTGACCGACAGAAGAATGCATAAGGACAGAACCAATGACTTGACCCAAAGACCCATTGTCTTCGATGATTTGTCTGATTCCATAAGCATTGACAATTGAATAATTATTTGTTAAACTTCGTTTCAATGCAAAGTTATGCAAACACTTATTCAAATGCAACCAAAAAGCATCACCATTTGTTGGGATTACAGAAAAATAACTTCCTTGCGCCTAACAATATATTGGTATCCGCACCGCTTCAAGCTTATTCCTTTACCGGACGGACGGAGAAAGCGTAGGATCTGTGGAAGTTGAAATCCTTAGGGTTCAGACCGACAAAGGAGAGTTGCATCACGTTATATGGCATGGCTGTCCAGTAGTAACCAACATAGGCTACATTCAGAGCGCCATTTGTATGGTCACGGCAACCCAAAAACGGAAAGAATACCATTGACGGCCGCCCATCAGCTTCAACGCAGTTCAAGTCCCAGCCGTCATCGTGGCCAACCAATGTGCCATTCACCAATTCCGGCCCGACGTTTTCTCCCGTGGGCGTAAAACCTGTAAAGACATTCGGAGCCGGCAGACAGTAACCGACAGGTGATGGATCATAAACAGTCTTGACTATGCTTGACGAAGATGAACCATCCATATTCCAACGGTTAACATACCGGTCAAAGCACCAATCATACGGTGTGACGGCACCGTCATCATCATAGAGGACGTGTGGATTCTGTATGGATGTACCGATAGACGCTCCTTTGGAGCCGTTTGGAGTGAACATATAATCCTCTGAATAATAATATTCCCTATCCCGAAGGACCCCGTTCGTTTTATCATCTCCCGGCAGCATCGGATCCTTGCGTCCGAACTGGTAATATGTGTTGCGGCCAGAGACACGAGCCGAAAACGCCAGCTGATTTATTGTGACAGTCCGGGCGATTCCGCTTTCCGCCTGAATGATCTTGACCATCACGCTGCGGCCCGGATACTCCTTGACGCCGCCATCACACCAACCGACATTGCGCGGCATCATCTTGTACTCGTTACCGTCATGATCTGTAACCGTTTTGATGTCCTCACCGAGTTTGTAGTCCGTCACCCAGATGTGCCAGCTCCACATGATTCTCTTGTCAGCGTCACGGACAGCGACGATGGCATTGCCCTGCTTGATTGTTTCTTTGGACACCTCGAAAACCAGACTATGTCTGTCAGCCGACAGTTTTATACTGCTTGGAGTCACGAGATTCCGGACATCCTGCCAAACCAAGACTGCATCGGCAGGCTCACAGTCCTCATTCTCATAGATGTAAGGGTTGGTAATCGGTTTGTCAAGATGGTTGACGAACTGTTTCAGAATAAACTCTCCCTCAGCCGTCGAGGTGTAGGATAAAGGATTAGGCGCTCCTTCCTTGATGGCATTGCCATAAACCAACGGCAGACTGTAGGATCCCGGAGCGTTGACAACATAGCAGTTAGCCGTGTTAACCGAAGTCTTTCCCCCCTGAGTGGAAAGGTCATATTCACTGACCATCGGCTGTTCGCTCAGTTTATCATCGTACGGTTTGAGAGTATAACTCGTCTGGGCGGACACCTCTGAACCGCAAGACATTGCATCACCCTCACCTGATTCTGTGAAGGAACTCAGCCATGCCGGCTTAGCCGCCACCCAAGTCTCACCACCATCTACTGAATATGCCGACTCAGCAATCTGCCATGCGACCGGCTCGCGGGTCTCCACTCCGTCTTTGGCGACCTTCCTGTAACTGGTGACCGTGAAACCTTGGCTACCACCGGTGTAAGAGAAGTCCTCTGGCTGAGTGGCTTCAAAAACATATTCATCCTTTGTCCTGGAAATCCGGTAAACCACTGTCCTGCCCATCGGCCATTCCCTGCCGGCCAGACTTCCTGTCAAAGTGGAGCCATCTTCAAATGTCACCTCCAACACAGCATCGTCACCCAATGTCTGCGGAATCATCATGAATGTGGCCTCTCCATCGGTAATGATCTGGTCTTCGGTCTTTCCGCCAGGCAGACTGACATTCAGGCCCTGCGAGAACGATGCATCCGCATCCACGTTCTCAGTATTCCATGAGCCTATTCCGAACACATGGACTCCGGAGCCCTTGACACCGCTCAGTCTCACGCTTTTGACCGTGCCCTCCAAATCCCCGGCCGCCTTGATCTTGACGGCTGTCAACGCATGATAAAAATGCAGCTTGGCGGGCTTGTTGTAATCTCCGGGAACTGTTATGGAATATGTGGCCTTGTTGTCCTCCGTGGCCGGAGCGGTCTCGACATCGTTCGATACCAGCAGATCAACCTGTTTGCCGACCTCATCCGGAACCGTGTAATCTATCTGCAGATGATTGTCCACGACAGACACCGTCGCGACATCGTAAGGCGCATACGCAAAAAACTTCACTCGATATTCCGATCCCGGCCAATAGTGCATCGTGGCCGTGTTCCAAAGATTCGACCCGGCTTCCGGAGCCAACTGGCCTCTCACGTAGAGCTGTGCCGAAGCATGGTTATCCTTCCATGTGCCTCCGCCCTTGAAAACATATCCATAAACACCGAACGACGGGTAGAAGTTCGCCATGCTTACAGGAGCGCCTTTTGTCACGATTCCACATTGCCCTGCACCTTCGGTGAAGTCCTCCTCTGTGGATGTGACCCACAAGCCGCTGTCACCCAACCGGAACGCTTCGCCATTTGTTTGACTGGATCCGACGGAACGGGCGGCAGCCACATTCCATTTGTCGGAAACGGAGACACCGAAACTCAACTTGTCCGACTCATCCTGAGCCCTCAAAGTCTCATCTTCGGAACAAGCAGGAGCAACCGTAAGACACACACAGGCAGCCATGAGAAAGCCTGCCACCCCCTTGGAACTAAATAAAGTCATCATTATCTGTTTTAAGTCATTCCCACCAGTGTCCCAGACACGTTTCCGTGTCGGTCATGATCGGAAAGAAAGCAACCACTAAAACCTTCCGGTTCCAACCGGAAGATAATTTCGCCCGATATCCACACAAGAACCGGACTTACGGACGCAAAGTTATATAAATTTTGCCAGCAAAACAATCTACCTCCCGTAACGGGAAAGAATAGGACCGTAAGCGTCGATTCGGCGGTCACGCAGGAACGGCCACCCTCTCCGGACATATTCAGTGCGGTCAATGTCGATGTCAACGACCTTCACACCCTCCTCATCGGTGCCGAACTGTGCGAGAATCTCTCCCTGCGGACCG
>DCMG01000003.1:0-42885 GCA_002321335.1 Bacteroidales bacterium UBA1628
CGAAAACGGCGCAGAGCACAAGAGACATCGCCACGAGTGCGCTTCCAATCTCTCCCATCGCCTTTTTTGTCGCCTCGTACGGAGACAGATGTTCGCTTGACATTATCCTGTCCACATTCTCCACGACCACGATGGCATCGTCCACGACGATTCCGATGGCCAGGATAAGGCCAAGCAACGTCATCATATTCAGAGAGAAGCCGAAAATCAGCATCACGCCGAACGTGCCGATAAGGGAAATCGGCACCGCTATGGCAGGAACCAGTGTGGCACGGACATTCTGGAGAGACAGGAACACCACCAGAATGACGAGTATCAAGGCTTCAAACAAGGTCCTGTAGACGTGGTGGATGGACTCCGAGATGTAGGTGGTCATATCGAACGGTATGTCGTAGGACATTCCGTCCGGGAATCCATTGCTGATTTCCTCCATCTCCGCCTTGACATTATCGGCAACCTCCACGGCATTGGCTCCCGGAAGCATGAATACGTTCATCACGGCGGCATTGCGGGCGTTGATGCCACTCTCTGTATTGTACGACTGGGCCTCAAGCGAGATCCTGGCGACATCCCTGAGGCGTATGATGGAGCCATCCGCGCCTGTCCGGACCACGATGTTCTCGAACTGTTCGACCGAAGAGAGTCTGCCGGGAGCCGTGATAGGGATGGTAACATCCACATCCGTGATCGGTTGCTGTCCGAGCACTCCAGCCGCCGCCTCACGGTTCTGGTCCTTCAATGCGCTCTGCAAGTCCTTGACCGTTATTCCGAGACTGGCCATCTTGTCCGGCTGCACCCAGATCTGCATCGCATAGTAGCGGCTTCCCACATTGGAAACAACTCCCACTCCCGGAACACGCCTCAAGCGGTCTTGAATATTCAAGGTGGTGTAGTTGCTGAGATAAACCTCATCGAATTTCGGGTCATCTGACATCACCGTGATCGTCATCAGCTTGCTGGAAGACTCCTTTTCCACCGAAATGCCGTTCTGCACGACTTCGGCCGGAAGTCTGGACTCCGCCAGCTTCACCCTGTTCTGAACCTCGACAGCGGCCAAATCCGGATCCGTGGATATGTCGAATGTCAATGTCGCTGAATATCCTCCGTTGTTGGAATTGCTTGACTCCATATAGAGCATCCCCGGCGTTCCGTTGAGCGACTGCTCGATAGGAGTCGCGACGGCCTGCGACACGGTCTGCGAGTTGGCGCCCGGATAGGATGTGGACACGCGCACTACCGGAGGAACAATCTTCGGGTACTGGTCAACCGGCAGCATCGTCAGCCCGATGAGCCCGACAAGTACAATTATAATGGATATGACAGTCGAGAATACGGGCCTGTCAATAAAGAAATCGGATTTCATAAGTTCGTGTTTATTAATATATTCCTTAAGAGCGAACCGCCTCGGCCTTCATCCCGTGGCTCAGTTTGTGCTCTCCTTCCACCACTATGACCTCACCCGGATTGAGGCCTCGCTCCACGACCGTGGTGTTCTCCACTTCCGGGCCGGTCTGGATGAAACGCTTCTCCACGATGCCGCTATTTTTCATCACGAATATGAACGAGCCGCTCTTTTCGATGATGATGGCCTTGGTAGGCACCGCCACAGCGTTCTCCCTCACGTCCAGCAGGACTTTCACATTGGTGAATTGTCCCGGCAGGAGTTCCCTGTCAGGGTTAGGCATCTCGGCGCGTACCGAGAACGTTCCGGATTTAGCGTCCACCAGCGGATCCGCGAAATCAACCAATCCCTTGTACTTGTAGACGGATTTGTCAGCCATCGTGATGGTCACATACGGTTCCCAGTGCCGGCTGGTGTCCTTCTGGCCGAGATTCACATTTCTGGCCTTGCTTTTTTGATAATCCAGATCCGTCATCTTGAACTCCACAAGCACGGTGTCGCTCTTGACCACATTCGCAAGAAGTGACTGCGATCCCGGACCGACAAGGGTGCCGATGTCCACGTGCCTCTCACTTATGTAGCCGCTTATCGGAGAGCGTACTGTTGTGTAGCTCAAGGCCAGACGGGCTTCCGTCAGATTGGCCTCGCTGACTTGCACGTCAGCCTTGGCGCTCTCATAGGCAGCGACAGCGTTGTCCAGATCAAGCTGGCTGGAGGCCTTCTGCTCGAACAAAGGTCTGATCCTCGCCAGATCCCGCTCCGCCTTCAAGGCCATAGCCTTGTTTTTTGTCACAAGAGCCTCAGCCCTGTCAACCTGAGCCTTATATTGCTTTGGATCAATAATGAAAAGTATCTGGTCTTTCTTCACGTAGGTTCCTTCCTCAAACATCATCTTCTCAAGATACCCTTCGACCCTCGCCCGTACCTCCACGAACTGCTGGGCGCGGATTCTTCCGGGAAACTCTCCGTAAATCTCCACATTCCGGGTCCTGACCGTGTCAACGCTGACCACAGGCAGATCCTCCACGTGATGTTTCGGTCTGAGAACGATGATGACAACAGCTGCGGCAACAACAGCCACAGCGACAACGCCAATGATGGCTTTTTTGTTAAGTTTGCTCATAGCGATCTGTTTTTTGCGAATCAGACAACCCTGATTCCGAATCATGAGGCATCGACATTTCAAAGACTGTTCCAAATTACTCTCAGGCTCCCAACACCCTATCTTTCAGAATAGTACAACACCGCAATTCTGAAACGCCACATAAGCACCTATTGTGCGATTCTGTTTATAAAATCGCACGAAATACCCTTTTTTAAGATTAGATTTCAATCGACAAACACAACATCACAACGGACGCATTTTTTCCATATATTGCCAACGTCATATGCGTCTTTGTCATCTACAGGAGCAAGATCGCCTGTTTCTCTTTTTCAATATCTTGAAAGCCAATGGCTGTGGTGCAATATTACTTACAAAACACTATCAGCCACATCGCCACTGTGACCCACTCTGGTGGCACATCGGCTGAAAAACTGGCGCTTTAGGCATTGACTTTTTCAGCCAAAGAGAGCCCTGATCCACTTCCGAGGCACTATAACATGAAGGCGTTTTGTAATCACCTAGACGGTACGGCATATAAGCAGCATATTCACAAACCCTATTGAATGGTCATCCCTAACTTGAACATAGGAAGGTACATAGCTATCAGCACGAAACCTACAATCATTCCTATAAGCAGAACCATAAATGGTTCCAAAGTGCTGTTCAACTGCTTGACCTGATAGTTCAGTTCATCAGAAGTGTCATCCGCAAGGGTTTTAAGCATCCGGTTTAAAGCCCCGGTTTCCTCTCCTACCCGAAGCATCACAAGAAACTTCTTGTCAAAAAGATCCGGACAACTTGAGAAGGCATCGCACAACATAGACCCAGATTCAAGTTCCATACAAGAATCCAAAACAGCCTTACGGTAAGGATACAGACGAAGAATCCCGCCTACAAGATTCAAGGATGACAATATCGGGACATCCGAGCCTATAAGAAGGCACATTATCCGACAGAAACGGGACAATTCCGCCTTCTTCAGAAGCCCTCCCAACAGAGGAATATGCAGGATAAACTCCGAAATCAACCTTTGATATTCATCTGTGTTTCCATAGACCCGTCTTATTACAAGAAACAACGCCACAAGAGCCACAAAGGCAAAAAACAGAGACGGCACATAAGAAGACACACCCATCAGAAAGCGAGTAAGAGCAGGAAGTTCCCCTCCCATCCTTGAATATACCTGCTCGAACATCGGCACGACAACCAGCAGCATAAAGCATAACACAATAGCCGCCACCGCAAGCGTGATGACGGGATAGCTCAAGGCACTCACAAGCGTACGCCTCTGTGTTTCCCTTTTGTCGTAATAGTCTGACAGAAAGGACAAAGCCTCCATCAGTTTTCCAGACTCCTCCCCGATCCTGATGACACCGCAATCAATCCTGTCAAAGCCTCCGACATATTCCATAGCCTCCCACAGACATCCTCCCGACACAACACGCCCGAGAATCTTTTCATAGATATTCCTGTCACTTCCCTTGGAACTTTCGATCAACAAAGAAAACGACGATGAAAAACTCAATCCCGAATGCAACAGAACATACAGTTGGGAATAGAAAGCCTTTTTCTTCTTGTCAGACAGACGTTTGCTCAGTTCCATTTCTCGCATATTCCTATAATTTCCCCGTTCTGAAAGAATCTGACACTGTCGCCAATGTCAATGCTGTCGCTACGCTCGGCAAGCATCTCATACCGTTCCAGCCGGCCCAAGTCCTCACCGAAGCCATTCAATGAATATCTGGACAAACTCATACGAAGCATATCCACGCCATCAAAAACCAACAGTAAAAGAATGCCACCCAGCAGCATAGCGACAAGCAGCTCCGGAAGAGTACTTCCTTTAAATTTCATCCTTCTCATCTACCAAATAACGATACTCTATTTTCTGCCCACCTTTCATCGTTGCGGTCACATTGATCTCAACAATTCCTTCCATCTCTGACGTATCCTTGCGAACCCAGCGCATAGTGCCCCAAGGATATTCACGCAAGCCATCAGACATCACCACTGATGAATCTCGGAACTCATTGAAACTTTGCTCCATCGCAGACCAGTCGGGATTACTGATCTTATGAATATGAACCAACGCCTCCATAGCCATTCCAAAAACCAGCAGGAATATCAAAGAGGCCACAATGGTCTCCAAAAGTGTCGTGGCTTTCAGTCTCATCTTACTTTGATCAAATGTGTTTCATTTCCGAACTGAACCTGAATATGTTCCGGCTCAATCTCAACGACACGAACCTTATCCAGAACCGCTCCTTTTGCAAGAGAAACAACCTCACCTTTGTTTTCGACAAGAGCCTTTACAGCACCATCCTTCCCTTTCACCATACCCTTGTACTTTAGCGGAGGCATCTGCACAGGATGTTCTGGAATAGCGGCAACCTTCTCCGACAAGACAACGGTCTTAGCATTTCTGGACTCCAGAAAAGGATCACGATAATCCAAACGAAGGGAATCCTTTGTGACAGAATTAGATTCTTTCTTCTTTTCCGTTTTGACGCTTTGCGCTATTTCCGGACGTGTCCAATTCCAGACGCGGAATCCGACAAGCCCCCATACCGCCAAAACGGCTACCACCAAAGCGACCAGCAACAATTTCTTTCTCATCTAACTAAAAAACTTTCTTTATCTCACGTCTCTGATAAGGTCCTGTTAACAGAATCGGGAACGGAATATCATCGGAACGCAGGATGGAAACATTATTCAAAACGCCGGGATACTTGTACCCGTCTTTCTCGTAAAAACAGTCTCCTATGTATGCCGCTCCATTGACACCCCCCTCAAGTTCACACGAGCCATCCACATACAGAAGCCCGTCAATCACACTTCCGGTTTTCTGTCTAAGGCAAGGATATTCCAGTCTCTGATCGACCTTCCCATCATTAAGAACTGCCACATAACCGCATACACGGCTTCCTCCTGCCAATGAGACGAAGGGATGATCAGAACCTGACACCAGCACGCCGGAGGGGCATTCAAGTTTCACGTTTCTTCCGACAGTCACGGTGTCAGTACAAAACAATTGCAAACTTCCTCGGAACCCATCCTCAATTAAGGCGGAGCGAGCGAAAACAAGGATGCCGTTCACTTCCGAATCCGCCCCCAAGGCAAGTTTGTCCGCATACAGAATCCGATTGCCGCCAAGGTGGAATGTCTTGTCCCCGTCACGGGCATACACAAGAGATGTCTGTTCTTGAAAGCTGCGATACCCTCCAGCATCGTTAAGATGATACCAAGCCTTTCCTCTCAAGCCACGCAAAGAATCAAGACGTTCAAGAGCCGAAGAATCCACCGAAGGAAGGATGGAGGTCGATACAAATAACCTTTCGGCAGGAATATGTTCACCAGAAAACGGAACACCGGCCAAATCCGTGTAATTGATGCCATTCAGAGACGCAAAGACATCCCCATCTATCCGTGTCCGTCCGGCAATGGACAAAGCACGTTTCCGGTCACCGACCCAAAGTGCCGCTTTTGCAGAGTTCTCCGAGGAACGCCCATAGATTACAGAACGACTGAACGGCAATGTCTTCACAGAGGCCGTCATAATCTCATAAAGTCCCCAACTAAGAACTTTTATGCCGACTTCCGACTCGACATCTCCGAAAAGGCTCACGCTTATGGAATCTGACTCCCCCGCCAAAAGACTGTCCACACAGTAAAGGGCAGACGCAGAATGCAAATTCAAAACACTCTGTTTCTTCCTATGATAACTCGCATAATACTGCCTGTCCAAATCAACAAGAGAAAAGGCAAACAGTATCAGCAAAGCCATCAACACAGAGATGACCAGCACAGTGGGAAGCGAGAAGCCACGAAGATATTGAATATTCCTACTCATCACTCACCAATTGAATCAGATCCAAGTCCAAGGTTACCAACGTCTCTTTTTCAGATTTGTGAGAGAAACAGATGTCGGCCAAAGAAATATCCTGTTGGTTTTCTAAAATATGCACAACCTCGAGCAACGGAATAAAGCGTCCTTTCAATTGAAGTCTGGCACGGACAATGGAAAGGCCACCGTCAGATTTCTCCACTGACGGAGCATATTCATTGATGACGACATCGCCGTCTCCAGACAGAATCTCCCGGATCAGACAATCTCCGGCAAGGCGGTTCTCGCCAGACACAGCAAACCTTTGCGAAGAGATGGAATCCGATGTCTCGGATTTGGAAAGATGTCTGTACTCTCCGTATAGCGACAATGTCTTCGAGAAAGCCGCAATCCAGAGAATGATCGGCAATCCTACAATCAAGGCCGTTAATTTCAGTGCCCCCGGACTCAGTCTCATCGCATCATCTTGAAATCAAATTGGTACAATGACGTTCCGGAAGGTCTGTCGATCGAGGCAATTTCCAACGAAGGAAATTTCCGATGGATTGAACTTGAATATTCCGTTATGTCAGACACATCCTCAGCAGTGCCTTTGATTCTGAATCCAGAAGAATTAACAGACAATAATGTCAGTTGGATGCCATCCGGCACCACTGAGGACAGAGCATCGATATCCACTGATGACTTCGGCAGAGACATAGCCTTATAGTCAGCCAACATCTGACGCTGTTTCCCGGTAACTTCCATTTCAGCCTTGGCCTCACGTTTGGATTCCTGTTGCGAAAGGCGCATCGCATTGACACGCCGATCCAGACTTGAGAACAAGAAGAAATTACAAAGGAGGGCGACCAACCAGAAACCCAAAACAGGAAGAAGCTCACAGCTGAATATGCGCCCCGTGACGGCATCGAGCATATCCGAATCCCCGACAATCCGCTTCCAATCAATGGCTGACAGCATATTCTTCGCCTGCTCTTCGGCCTCACAACGAGTCTCGCCGACTGCCACTCCTGCGACATAAGGACATTTCCGGTCACTCGGTGACGACTCTACAATCGATTTTCTGACATAGCAAATCTTGTCAGAATACCTTGTCCAATATAAGTCTTTACTCCGTTCTATACGTGACAGGACAGGATCCGAATCATCACAAGCACGAGAAGACACATCAGAGCCGAAGACAGACAAAATCACGATGTCTTCTTTTTCCGCAAGTCCATCCTGGATGACCGCAGATCCTCCATTCACCTCAACAGGAAGGATTCTTTTACTAATCAATCTCATAGCACAATGGTAGGTCTGATGAACACATTCAGTTTCTGCGTCTGCTTTGTTCTTGTGACATTTCCACAGAACAGCCGCAGGACAGGGACTCTTGCTACCCACGGAAGTCCTTTGCTGCTGTCCTCAGTAAGATTCTTTTCTATACCACCCAACAGGATCATCTCCCCATCCTTGACCTTGACAATGGAATTGAATCCACGCTTTGTCATTCCTGGAGGAGCAGTCAAATCGCCGTTGTCACGTTCGGTGAACTCGTCCTGATTCAGGTCAATCCTTATGGTTATCGTGCTGTCTGCGCTCACTATAGGGGTCATATCAAGGACAAAACTCGCCTCCACATTCTTCCAAAGATAAGACTCTGACTGGAGCGGATTCTGAGTACCGATGATATTCACCTGACTCTCTTTATAATACTTCACCTCACCGCTCTTCAACACCGCCTTATGGCCGTTCAAGGTAGAAAGTTTAGGAGTAGAACGGAGTGTGACCACGCCATCCTCTTCGAGCAATTTCAGATCCGCATAGAAATTAGGGCCGACCGGACCAAGATTGACAAGTCCCAGACCATTGAACGCATTGATGAGTTTGTTGATCTTGTCGGCGCCCAGCGAGACATCCACACCGGGAGACAATGTCCCATAAGAAGCTCCTGATGCCTCTTTTCCCTTTCCGAAAGTGACACCCGTTGACCGGCTCTTGCGATCAAGCGCGTCCACAATGATGACATCAATGGAAATCAGAGGAACACTCTTGTCTATCTCCCGCAGGTACCGTTCCAAAGCCTCAACATCAGGTTGCCCTCCACTGAGCACAAAACTGTTCTGGTCCGGAAACACTTTGATCTCAATGTCTTTCTTCAACTGGGTGGGAATAATCTCGACCACGTCATCGATAGTCCGGTACCGCATCTGGAACAACCTGACACAAAATGACGGAGCCGGTGTGTCATCAACAGGGAAAAACGAGCCTTTGTCACGACCACGCTCACCTATCATCCAAGTTCCGGACTCGTTTCTCGCACACCTCAGACCATTTGATGCCGAGATGTTCTCCATCATCTGATCCACACTCATTCCGACACCAAAACCGGAGACTTTCCGTTCCGCCAACAATGGTGCGAACACGATGTTGTCGCCAGTCTCGGCCACCAGCCTGCGTGTCAAGGCATCCAGTGTGCATCCTGAGAAATCCATACTGAAAAGTCCGGAAGAGTCACGTGCGATTGTTATCTGCGGCAACCGCTCGGACGGCTGCCACGGAGCGACCGTGACGATCCCCGATTCCACAGTCAAGTCCAGACCACAATCCTTACAGCAAAGCAACAACACATCTTTGACAGGAACCCGCTCAAGATTACAGGTGATCTGACCGCGAATCCTGTCCAAGGAAAGGTTCACGTTAAGGCTGTTCTCTATCGCAATGGTTTTCAACAAATCCGCTACAGAGAAATTCGTCACGGAAAGGTCAATCGGTTCATTATAGCGGGTGTCGGCGGCTGCCAGACTGTCCAGACTCTCCCGGATTCTCTCTAAACGGTCACCACTTTGAGCGACCGCCACACGGCAGACAAGCAAAGCTGACAGAAGGAATATTATTTGTCTTATTCTCATTGAATATCAATCAATTCATAAACGGCAAGATATCATCAAGCGAAGTCTGGCCATCAGCGTACAACTCTATGGCCGAATCACGAAGAGTCTTGAGTCCACGAGACCTCAGAAGCTCGTCAACGTCTCCTCTCACCTCTTTCACCGCCTGCCCGAGTTCTCCGTCAATCGGAATCACCTCATAAACAGCCTTGCGTCCACTGTAACCAGTGTAATAGCAATGCTCACACCCAGAAGCCTCATAAGTTTTTGTGTCCAAAGACATCCCAAGCCGGTTCAGCATAACCGGATCAGAGACAGCCTCCTTTTTGCAATGAGGGCACAATGTGCGGACAAGACGTTGCGCCACACAGGCAACCAAAGTTTCAGAAAGAAGGTAAGGATGAATCCCCATATCCACAAGACGAGTAACGCACCCCCAGGCACTGTTCGTGTGAAGTGTCGAGAGCAGCAGATGTCCTGTGAGCGAACTGCGTACAGCCATCTCTGCTGTTGCCTCGTCACGTATCTCACCAAGCATAATGATGTCCGGGTCCTGACGCAGAAAAGTTCTGAGGGCCATCGGGAAGTCAAGCCCAATTTCCTCCTTCAGTTGCACCTGATTCACGCCCTCTAAGGTGTACTCGACAGGATCCTCAATCGTGACGATGTTGTTGTCCCCACGGTTAAGCATTTCCAGTGTCGCATAGAGTGTGGTACTCTTGCCGGATCCGGTAGGTCCGCTAATCAGGATCATCCCGTGCGGATGAGACACAGCCGCCAGATAATCCTTGTACTGACGCTCATCAAGTCCCAGTTCGGAAAGGGATAGATGTCTGTCGTTCATCGTTAGGAGACGCAGCACTATCTTTTCTCCGTATATCGTTGGAAGTATGGATGTTCGGATGTCGAAACGCACACCGCTTCCTTCGTATATTATGCGGCCATCTTGCGGAAGTCGTTTTTCGGAGATGTCCAGATTGGACATAATCTTGATACGATTGACCAGTGACGTGTAGGACGACTTGCGGATGACGTGCCGCTCCAGAAGTTTTCCATCAACCCGGAAACGAACCCTGCAACGATGCTCGGATGGTTCCATATGGATGTCGCTCGCCCGCATCCGGTACGCCTCCTCGATCAATGACGGAACATCCTCTATGACATCAGACACGGCGCTCTTGGACCGCACTCCTGACTGTCTGTAATGAATCGCCAACAAACGGGACAAATCCTCAACCGGAATGCACCTGACAGTTATCTTCTTTCCAAACAAAATGTCCAAGTCACGAACGGCATCGGCATAGTCTCTACCATTCTCGCCCAAACAGAACAAACACCCGTCGGCATCCACATCATACGGAAGCAACCTGTAATAAGCCGCCTCCTCCGAAGTCAACACCTGCAAGGCCTCGGTGCGCACAGTAACGCTGTTCAAATCAAACCCTCTACCCTCCATAAATCGCTCTGAAAAGTATGAATATGACAAAACAAACTCCGAAAACCGTAACAAGGGGAATCCCCGTCAAACCAGACTGCACTTTTCTGAACAATGGCCAGGACAGCAAGGCGACAATGGCGGACACTATCAAGAACCGTAGATACGCCTCTACCCCGAAAGCCGACGTCAGCGCAGCAAGGAATATGACATCCCCTGCACCAAGCATCTCCATCAACGGCCGTTTCCTCATTTTTGAATATGCCAGCAAAGACACTCCCATCACCAAAAGGACAACAAGGTTGCACACAATGTTGATCAACGTCTCTCGCCATCCTTCCTCAATCAATCCAGCCACAACAAGACCCAGTCCGAAAGTCGACAGCCACCAAGAGGAAACCGTGCGGCTTCTCGCATCCGAGACCATCATAACCGTAAGCGGGAATATGGAAAGCAGCCTCAACATCGCATCAATCCTTCACGGTCTCCTTCAGATTCTTGTCCTGGTCAATCTCCCAAACGTTAAAGACTCCGTCCTTGTCAAAATCGACTACGGAAACCGCCTGAGCCTTGAAGCCGTTCTCCCCAGCCTCCACAACCTCAATGCGGTAATTGGCGTTTCCGCCGTCCGTCACAAGGGCCGCCTGCTCAAATCCAAGTTCCTCCAGATCATCGGAATATCGCGAATAGGTGTAGAAGTAACTCTTCTCCAGCGAATGCAGGAATGTAAGCTGCTGCTGGGCCTCGGTCGCCTTCGCCCTTGAGATCAGCGGCATCAGGTTCGGCATCGCCACCAGCACCAGAATCCCGATGATCACAAGGACAACCAGCAACTCCGTCAACGAAAAAGCCCTCAAGGCCTTTCCTCTAAAGGTGTTCCGATTCAGAACATTCATAATTCACACATTTTATTCATAAACATTCTAACGCTTTATGACTATTTCATACGGTGGAAACATATGAATGTCCTTCATTGCCGGTGTCGGGGGATAATAAAGTGTGTCATTTAATAATCTCAAATCATTCAATCTTAGATCATAACGAACCAGATAACCATTATGTTCACTAAGATATTCCCAACCGAAATTATCCACATCTTCCTGCTTAAACAAATAAACAGACAACACACCGCAATGTGTAACAGACAAAATGGATTCCCAATTTCCTCTTCGACCAAAAATCCAACCTGATTTCTGAATTCTATCTGCAATGCAGAATGGATTTGGATTAACTGGAAGCAATGTGTCTGGATAACTAAACCCAGAATTAATCTCATCTGCCACAAAACAAGTCAATTCATAGCCAGACTTGTTATTCAAAAACAGACCTATATCACCCGGTTCATAACATGACGAACCAAATATCACTATGCAAATAAAGAATGCAACTTTTCTTTTCATTCTTCTCGATAATTTAATAATGGGTTGGATAATATGCCTCATAATCGGCAGACCGATATTTGGTCTTCCAAGATACGCCATAATATCTACCGAAGTATCTCTTCGCTTTCCTATTTGCCCGCATCTCATATGGCATATAATCGTGCGTATCCGCAAATTTCCCGGGAATAGGAGAAGCATCCGCAGCACTAATTATACTTGGAATTCCAATAGCAAATAAATATGACAATCCCCAAAGCCTTCCATCAATAGTATGACCATATTCATGCATGTATAATGGATCTTGAATAGCATAATTATAAAATTCACTAGAATTGATTGTATCCGTAATATCTATATTGCAATAATTGCCCAATGTAATACCTTGCCTTTTTCCCGAATTTTCATTCGTTGCGAAAGTAGCCCCTCCCAGATAATCCACTCTGTCTATTGATGAACCAAATGCATTTCGGAATTGAGTGTAATCGTAGCCTAATCCAGTCTGCAGGGTTTCCCAAGTATGGCGTGAAACACCTTGCCAAATACTTTTAAAGAATGACGCATTCTCATCCAAATAGAAATTACCTAAAAGTACTTTCATCGAGTTTATAAAACCTTTCCCACCTTTATTAATTGCTCCCCCTATGGCACCTGTAATAGTGGAAGCCACATGCACCCCTTCCACACCAATAACTCCATACTTCGCTATTTTTCCAACCGTTCCAATAAAGCCTGCCATCTTTGACATACCTGCAATTCCACACCATCCAGTATATGCAGCCGCTCCGACCAAAAAACCTGCAACAGCGCCCGAAAAGAAATATTTTACACCGTCGTTAAAACTAATATTATCCCGTATCATGTGCGCACCGACATTTCCAAAGCCAAACACGGCCGCAGTAATTGCAGCTACAGTTAACATAGTAGTCAAAGCAAATTCACCAGTGTCATCGGTATATTTCAGTGGATTATTCAATGCATAGGAGTAACGGTTGAAATTCTGCGTGAAATCCGGTGCCTGGACGTAAGGATCCGGGCTGAGGAAACGGCCAAGGAGTGGGTCGTAGAGGCGGGCGTTCATATTGATCAATCCGAACCACGTCAGATGTTCGTGACCTGTGAAGCCACGGCCAAGGAACAGTTCCGGTTCCTCTCCGGCAGCATAAATCTCGAAAGTCTCCGGATCACGAAGCCGTCCCCACGGGTCGTAGCTGTACTCAGCCACAAGAGTTCCGTTCAGTGTCGCGATGTGGGTTATGTTGCCGAGGTAATCACGGCCTATGTTGTAAGCCACCCAGTCTCCTCCATCCTCACGCTGAAGCACCATCGGGGCCGAATAGGCGTCACCCCCAAGATAGAGCCGCTCTTTAGTGCCTTCCGGAGATTGGTCGAACTCGTAACGGCCTCCAACATAATACCGTGTCAGTAATTGCGTGGAGCCATCAGCCACATACATCTTCACACGGTTTCCATCACCGTCATAGGTGAAGGCGGCACTCTTTCCTCCCTCTGTCAGAATCGAAGGACGACTGTAGCAGGTATAGGACACATTCTGGACACGGGAAGGAACCAGACCATCCGACTCTGGATGTAAGGCCGTGATCTGATAAGGCCGTGATGATGCGCCATAATCCATGGTTCCGACACCTCCGATCGAAGTGATGTTGCCGTTGTCCGCATAAGCGATCACCATGTTCCCGATTGATGTCAGGCGGTTCAGACTGTCGTAGCCGAATTGCTCCGTCTGGTTGTTCAAACCGTCAGTACGGCTTAACAGATTACCTGTCAAAGGGTCAAACTGATAGGTGAAATCCTGCAGATTCCCGTCATCTATTTTCCTGTAAGTCGGAAGGCCAAAGGCTGTGAATCCATACTCCCTTCCAATCACTCCGGTAATGATTCCAGTAGCCAAGCCAAGGTCGTCTTCAGACATGAGGCAACGCACTATGGTTTCATCCGGAAGCGTGATTATTGTATTATAACCATTGTCATAGGCAAAGTTCTCAGTCGTAATCACTCCACTCTGCGACTCATATTGCACACTCAGCAGCACCCCTTGGGCGCCATAGCAATAATTCTTCCTAAGCCACTTTCCGTCCGGTACGGTCTCACAAGATGACAACACACGATCAAAAGCGTCATAGGTATATTCCACGCCTGTGCCATTGGTCGATTGCTCGGAACTCAAGCGTCCATAAGTATCGTAAACATAAGTCGTGTTGTACTCACCGGGACGCTCAATGGATGTGGTTCTTCCATACTTGTCCTTGTAGGTAATAATCGTTCCGTTCGGATTCGTATGGGTCTGCACTGAAGATCCATCACTATTCCACACACAAGAATCGATCTGGATTCCGGCACTCGGATCTTCTATCTTAGTGCGACGGCCATAACCGTCGTAAGAAAAAGATGTCACCACGTTACCGGGAGCCGTGACCAATGACGGTTGACCATCATTGCGCAATGTGTAAGTTATGGTTCCTCCTGCGTCAGAGACACTGATCACATTACCACTCGCATCAGTGGTTCGTGTCGAAGTGATTCCATCTTTTACGGTGGTCACGCTAACACCATTGTATGTCCAGGAAGATTTTTTTCCGGAAGCTTCGACCAAACTGAGTGGGCGCCCATATTCATCATAAGAATATGTGTTCCAATAAGCGGCCTGAACATCACGGAATGGAAGCGAGATCCGGCTCACTCGCCCATTGGAATCATATTCTTTGTCCACATACTGCCATTGACCGTCAAAGCGTTTGATTCCGCCACGCAGATCCCTGCCAAGAGCATCGTAATACGTGACACATTCAGGCTTATTTGTCTCTGCCTTGGTAACAGCATACAAGCCGCGGCCTCCCCAAGCAACATTTATCTGTGCCTCCGAGCCATCCGGGTTCGTTGTTTTGACCAAATTCCCGAGACCGTCATAAGTGAACGATGTGACCCGACCGCGACAGTCCGTCTCCGTTCCAGGATTACCGAATTTATCATACTCGCCATAAGTGGTGGTATGACCCAAGGCATCTGTCTTTGACAGAATATAACGCCCGTTCCCGTCATAGACATAGGTGTCTCCCAAGAATTCATCCGCACCATAAGGAGCGGTTTTCTCCGAGGTTACGTTACCGTGGCTATCGTACTGCCAATGCGTCTCTGACACAAGATTAGTCGCATCATAATGTTTGAAAGCGAATGGAATTATTGAGTCCCTTGGTATAACAGGACCAAGATCCCCCTGTGAAAAGCCAAATTCTCCCACATACTTCTTGTTTGTCAATGGTCTGAAAAGGTCATCATAAGTAGTAACTGAACGCTCTTTCCAAGCCAACGAAGTTTTCCCCTCATCTCTCTTGGCCACACTTTCCTCCGTCACAATTCCAAGAATATATTTGGATGAGACCACATTATGCTGGTAGGTACGAGAAACCGTCTCCGTTTGAAAATCTCCCGAGCCTATCCTGCGTCTGGTCTGCACTGATTTCGGATAGTCATAACCATCATAAGTATAGTTGACCGTTGTCTCAGTTCCTGTCAAGACATCTGTCGAAACGCTCTTTGTCAAACGTGGATTCAGTTTACCATAGGTTGTGCTATTGTCATCGTAAGTATTTATTATTGCTGAATATGGAGCGTTCCACACTGATCCGTGGCGAGCCTCTACCTTTGTGGCCACTCCACGTTTTTCCGGATCAAGTACCTGATCAACAATATCAACGACACTGCCTGTATAGTCATAGGATCTTATCTTGGAGAAGCCACAGAAGCCAAGTCCTTTATTATGAACCACTCCATTATAATAACTGTAGTATTTATTGAGATAGCGGGTTGATGGATTGTCGTCAGACTGACACGCTTCCTCACGGGAAAGAACATATATAGGCAACGTCCGTTGCGCATAGCCGTCCGAATTAGAAACCGAAACAGAATTATCCGTCCAATACAGGCTGTTCTCCGGAAGGTAGGTGTATGTGTTGTATAGTGTCTTTCCAAAACTGTCCACGGATTTTGTCAGATGACGTTCCTTTGGTGAAAGTGACGTGTATGAATATTCATACGCATAAAACCCGTCCACCTTGATAAAACTGCTCATTCCCGTATAATCCACGACATTCGCAGGGATAATCCCTTTGGTGTTTTCTATTGACGACGGAGACCGCTGACCACTTCCAAATGTACTCTCGTGCAAGTTCATATAGGTATCTATCGTTGTCCCGCTGATCTTGACAAGATCCGCCCATCCGTCTTGGTTGACATCGATGAACATAAGGACATCATCGGTGGCTCTCGGCGCAATGCTCAAATAAGAGATATTGAATCCTACACCAGTAAAAGAATAACAATGCCACATCTCGTATTCACCAACAAATGGAGCCCACAGAATATCAACATAGCCATCTCCATTGATGTCAGTAATATAATGTGGGCAAACCGGGGATGACAGAATGGAAGAATTAACTTCACTATATGTATTCTCCTTACTGAAATAGTTTGTTGCCTGAAGACGATAGACATCCAGACCTGAATCAGTCGCATAACACAATTCCGTTCTCGTGTCGTTGTCAATGTCGCAAGTGATAAGGCATCCCGCCTTGTCTATCGGGAAAGTGAACAATTCCTCTTCGGACAACTTGCATTTTCGTGAGATGTCAATCAATGCCGCATAAGACACTTGATCGTAGGTTCTCGTACTGTTGTAGTTCCTATCAAATGCGACTGTAAGAAGTTGGATTTTTCCTTCTCCAGAAAAATCGCCCCAATAATAAGACCTCCTGGCCGGGCTTGTGAAATACTTGTTAGAATGCACTCCATTGACCAGCACTGTGAACGAATAGTCCACAACCGGGGTTCCGGAACTATTGCATCTATAGACTGTTATCAGCAGTCTCGTGCTTGTGTTGACCGTGCCGTCAAAATTGACCTTGACTATCTCATCAATCCCATCACCATTCACATCAACGGCCTCGATTGTCTGAAATCCTTCGCCTGTGATTATGCTATCATCAACATCATTAATGTCAGAGAGACTTGGAGCGAACAGGATCTTCTGATCCTTGGGATACAGACTGCCGAACTCATAATAGTTATGTCCGAACAAAGGCTGACGATGATCCGTGACTTCGTATTCGGGAAAACTCGGATAAATCAGCAGACCGTCATTGAAACTGTTTGCGACAAACTTTCCCCTCCTGTAATAAAGATCCACATCTTCTTGCGTGAATGCGCTTGACAGGAACAGAGGGTCGTCCTTTTTGTACAGAAAATCGCCTCCTCCTGAATCAACTTCCTCATCACCATAAGTGAACTCCAAAGGACGCAAGGAATCTGTCCCGGATGTATATTCAACTTTTGTGAGAAGGAACACATTATCTTTCTCTTCGTAGGAAAGAGAATAATTCCCAATCTGGTTGCCTTCATTTTTTGAGATAACCTTGGTTAGTCGATAAGGCTTACGTACCAATTTTCCTGCATAGTACGAAACAAAACTGTTTCCAAAATCATAACTAAATGATATTTCACCTCTATACCGTCCAGAATCATCGAAGCCATAGCGTATAGAAGTGATTCTATGATTGCCATTAACCAAGTCCAAATAATAGCCAAATTCAATCTTGTTTCCTTCAAGATCACGGGACTCGACGACAGGATAGGATGGCAAATTGAAAGCCTTGTCGGATTCCACGCCATACACAACCGTAAGGCCATTAGGGTACAACGCAGTAAACCTCGTCACATACCCTTGCGAATTCTTCTCCGGAGCCACCAGAATATGCCCGGATGCCGTCTCTAATGGGTAAGCGGCCGATGTGACGGAATTAGAGTTCCGGACAAGCGGTACTCCATCAAGAGCAAACGCCGCATCTTTATCCTCTACACTTGCCCCTTTCGCCGCACCGTGATAATAAACATTCTTATTGATCAAGCTTATGGTTGACAATCCTTGAATATTCCATCCGTAACCAGCCCAACCTTCTCCAGCCTGGCTGTTGTATCCAAGGGATATGGACGGAGTCAATTTGAATCCAGTGGCTGTCACAACTGGAATCTGGTAAGTTCTCGCTCCTGTTGGCGAGACACCCGCTTCCATCGGAATCTCTCCGACAGCATACTCAGAATAATCCGCCTGAACCGGGACTCGTCTCGGGGACTTTCTCACCGAGGCAAGCGACTCTTGAGAAGCCCGGAACGTGTCGAAACGCTGATTCTTCTCCTCTTCAGAAAGGACAAGGGAACGTCTCTGTGACGGATCAGGATGATGCAGCGTCCCAAAATCAAACGGCTTGACACTGTACTTGACGACAACATCTCCGTTGCCAAGATCAACAACAGTACTGTCAATTCGGGTTTTAACGGACTGTTCCGCTCCAGCCGCCTCAACCGCACCCCAAAGGAACAGAACTGAACAAGCCCCGATTATCGCTTTATAAAAGTGCCTCATTCCACATCCAATTACGTTTGTAGAAATCAATCCAAGAAAGACTCATCCAGCCATATTTCCCTATGTTGTGAGTATCTTCATTCTTTGGACGCTTGTTCTCAAGAAAATCAAAGCGCCACATAAGTGACGTATTTTCCGCTTTTTCCTCAACCTTACCGGACGCAAGAGAAGCGACATTACCAAGAACTTTAGAGACTGGCAAAGAGCATTTTAACTGGTCACTGGCATCAATGGACATACCAGATGACACTGATGCGACATTTGTCGCTTCCACAGTAGTTCTTGAGGTTCGGTTTCCTGCCGAATCGTAAGAATATACTATGGCTGTCTGACCGTTAGCTGACAGGCACATAAAGGATAGCAACAAAAAGGCTGCAACTATAATTCTTCTATACATAAAAACACGTATCTATTATTTTGATCTCCACAGCATTAATTCGATGGCGCAACCTTAATTATTGGAACCAAGTCACCAGAAATGGAATCGATTACCGAGAAGGTCGGCTCTGATGACTCCGAAGATGTCTCCACTTTGATGACATACGACCTTCCTTGCTCAACATCAAATGTGATCGCGTAATGAATATATGGACTGTTGGCCGCCGCTGCCGCACCCGCAATCGCTCCGCCGATAGCGCCGAACATCGCGCCGGCAACCACCAGACCCGTGGAATTGTCCTTCCACTGCTGGTGATGCTCCACCTCAATCGTCCTGCGTCCCGGAAGCACCTTGCACTTCGACGGGAACCCCTTGAAGTTGTTTCCCACTACCTTGTCATCAACCTTGCAGAGGTACGCTATCTCCCAACTACTCTTCTTGCCGACCGTCACGTTGTGTTTCTGCGAACTGATCTCCGCCACATTCTTCTCCGATCGACCATAATAGCCTTTTGTGCTGGCACACGAGCCAATCAGCACAGTCAATAATGACAATACAATAATTCTTCTATCCATTTTCAGCATACGATTACACCTATTTCTCGACATAATAACTCTTTCTACTATGCGATTCTTTACTCTTACTATAGTTTGCGCTATTATACTTCCAGTTCAAGTCAAATTGTTCTCCTTCTCTATAAGACAAAGGTATCGGAACGCTCCAGTGGTATTTAATTTCCACTGGAATAGGCGAATAATAAACCTGTACTACTATTACCGTATCTGATTCGCTCACACAGAACAAGCTGAAATCTATCATCCTAATATGGCAATCGCCATAACTCTTCTTTTGCACGTTATTCTCGCATCGTGACTGTATTTCCAAAATATCATCTATAATTGATTCTATTGGAAATATCTCGTTATTGGCTATTAAATCAAACACATCTTCATCCATTCGAGAAAGATCACCTTTTACACACGATTCTATATTATAGCCTTTAATAAACATTATATTATCAGGAAACCTGTTACAACAAATCTCCTTAGCAAATGACATCAATGACTGGATTGCCAGTCTACAATTTTCAGACAATTGATTCCGTTCCATATTCAAGGTTTATAATAAACGAATTTGCTTACTATGCCAGATTTTACTTTTGTTGAAAATTCATACTCAAAATATGATGTGCCCTTGATATATTCGGGGGAGCTTATATACATTCCCTTTTTTAAAGTAAGATCAGAATTATACATCATTTTTTCAATAGTTTCTTTAGGCAATGTAACTTTTACAACCTCACCATTAGTAGAATATGACGCTGCATATGAAACATCATCTGTCATAAATAGAGGACCTTCCGAATTTTCAGATCCTGTAATCCCTCTATATAGAGTGCAATTCCCTCCGTCAGGATTAGGTGTTAAATCATACTCAAGGCCAGATATATCTTTGGGTTTAGGCAATTCGCCAGATTCTATCTTAGGCCCATCATCCTTCAGAGGTGGTCTGATAGCTTCTGACGGAGCAGGAACCTTCGGTGAGCCAGTCCAGAAAGTCTGCTTGTTCTTTAACGCAACGCATCCATTGGCGACACCGCCAACCAGAGCACCCGTTGCCGCACCAGATAAAGCACCAATGCCAGCACTCTTCAGCATAGCCTCACCATCACCTCCGGCAATTGCAGTCATACCAGCACCCGACATAGCCCCTCCGACTGCGCCTCCGGCAGCTCCAGCAATCGCACCTCCCCAAAATCCCCCTAAAGTGCCAAGCGCTCCAGCGACCGCTCCGCCTGTATATATCGATGCCGCACAAGATATCGCACCTACCGCACATCCAGCAGCAACTCTCAAAACCATATCCCAACCTTTGTACCCTCCTTTATCAGCAATTGTATAAGCTTTATACCCTCCATACGCAGCACTTGCCAATATAGCACCTGCTATTAAAATAGTAGTGGTTGTTATAACAAACTCTCCATTCGGATCCCCATACTTCAGAGGATTGTTAAGAGCGTAAGAGTAACGATTATAGTTCTGGGTGAAATCCGGCGCCTGAACGTATGGGTCGGGACTGAGGAAGCGGCCTGTAAACGGGTCATAGAGACGGGCGTTCATATTGATCAGTCCGAAATAAGGAAGATGTTCGTGGCCAGTGAAACCTCTTCCGAGGAAAAGTTCCGGTTCTTCACCACTTGCGTACAATTCAAGAGTCTCCGGATTTCTTAACCTTCCCCACGGATCATAACTGTACTCAGCCACTAGTGCCCCATCAACCGATGCGATGCAGGTCACACTCCCAAGATAGTCACGGCCAATGTTGTAAAGCAACCACGGACTGGAGCCGTCTTTGACATACACCATCGGTGCGGAATAGGCATCTCCTCCAAGGTACAACCTTTGGACTGTTCCATCAGCCTTCGCATCAATTTCATACTGTCCCTCAATATAATATCTTGAGAGAATAGGTGTCGCCCCGTTTGCTATCAGCATCTTTGCCCTGTTTCCATCGCCGTCATAAGTAAAAGAGCAACTTACACCATTCTCGCTGATCCGTGAAGGACGGCTGTAGCAAGTATATGAGATTGACTGCGGTACCCGTGGGACATCCACGCCGCTCTCAAGGTCAATTTTAGTCAGTTGATAAGGTCTTGCATTGTTTTCATAAGAGAAAACTCCTATACCCTCCTTCTCAGAAATATTGCCGTTGGGTCTGTAAGACACTGAATATTGAGACAAATCACCGTAAGCATTCGGGACAACCGTATCCAATCTATTGAGATCGTCATATCCAAATACCTCCCCCGCACTATTAACAGCATCGAATCTCTCATTAAGGTTTCCTGTGACAGGATCAAAATCATAGGCGAATTCTTGGACTGTCCCAAGAGCTCGTCCAGTAGGAAGGCCGTGTGCATCAAATGAATAGAATCTGTCAACATTCCCTGTTAATGCACGGGTAGGTTGGCCAAAGTTATTCTCTTCAACAAGCCGCCAAATCACCGTTCCCGCAGCAATAGCGATCTGGACATTGTAGCCATTGGAATATGAATAAACCTCGGTTGCAATCTCACCATCCTGACTTGAATACTTTACAGCGTTCACAACACTGCCACCACCGTAAGTATATTCCTTCAATAGCCATTTGCCGTCAGGCACTGTGGTCTTCACACTTGACACTCGATCTAATTTGTCATAGGCATAGACAGTCGATGTTCCATTGGTAGAGACCTCACTCATAAGAAGGTTATCGTCAGAGTAAGTGTAAACAGTGTTATATTCCCCTGGCCTTTCAACCTTTGTCTTACGACCATACGCATCCCGGTAGGTGACCACAGAACCATTTGGATTTGTTTCCGTTACAACGGAGGATCCATCATTATTATTCACATAAGAAATAGATCTGACACCTGCGCTTGGGTCTATGATCTTTATCCTTCTTCCGTATGAGTCATACTCAAAACTTGTCAAGACACTTTCCGGAGCCACAACCTGCTCAAGTTGACCATCTGGACGATAACTGTAGGTTATCTCTCCTCCAGGATCCTGTATGCTACACACACGTCCTGACTGATCTGAAGTCTTAGTAGATGGGATGCCTTCTCCTGTTGTTGTCATCGACAACCCTGAATAAGCCCACGTAGAGACTTTCCCTGAAGCCTCCTCTATTTTGATTGTACGTTTATAGGCATCATACTCATACATAGTCCATCCAGATGCCGAATCTCCTTTGAATGGCAATGAGACCTTGTCCACCAAACCGTCAGCACGATATTCTGTGTCAGTGACAAGCCAAGTCCCATCAAAACGCTGAACCTCAGACCTTACCTCTCTTCCGGCGGCATTATAATGGATTTTCGAGACAGGTTGTTGGGTAACAGATTTCGTCACAGTATAAAGGCCCTCACCGCCCCATTCGGTTTCCACTGTTTCTTCAGACAAGTCAGGATATCGTTTTCTTGTCACATTTCCGAAACAGTCATAACTAAAGTAAGTGGAACGACCTTTTGCATCATTGACAATCATAGGTGACCCATAAAAATTGTACAGCGAATAACTGGTTGTTCGTCCTAACGCATCAGTCTTGGATTTTATAAATCGGCCATAGTCATCATAGACATAAGAATCACCAACAAAAGCTGTACTTGAATATGGTGCCGACTTTTCAGACAAGACATTGCCATAACCATCATACGTCCACCTTGTCTCTCCGGTCTTCCTGCCGCCATCCACACCAGTAAATGTTACGACAGAAGATGGTCTCAAAACAGACTCATCATACGATGTGACACTCCGGTCAATCCACGTAGATTGGTTGGCAGATTTTCTTGTAACCTTACGAGTGGCCTCCAAGCCGAGAACATACTGTGAAGGATTCCGTTTATGCGAATATGTGATTTCGACCGTCTCCGAACTCGAACCATCCCCAACACCTGTGACAATCTTTATGGGATAATCAAAAGCATCATAAGAATAAGTTGTCGCGATCTTTTTCCCTGTCAAATTGTCTACCGACAATGATGAATACAAGCGCGGATGATACTTCGTATAAGTACCATATACCTTATTCCAAGTATATGAAATAGCTTCAAATGGCGAGGTGGAAGATGTCACATTACCAAGATATCTATTCGTTTCCACAACCACACCCGAGTTTTCAGGATCCCGTTTCTCCATTGTTGTGATCCATTCACTGGATCGCTGTGACAGCATATCAAGAGCGGAAACTTTCCCGAAGCCACAAAAACCAAGTCCACGACCGTTGACAACAGCATCGTAGTAAATGTAACTATTATGCGCCAACCTTGTTGAGGATAAATCCGTAGTTGTGGATTCACGGAGAAGATTCAACGGAAATATCCTCCGCACAAAACCATTCACCAACGAATACGACCGGGATTTATCTACTGAGTAAACCTCTGAGTACGGCGTGCCGGAAAGGCTCAATACCTCCTGACTCGACATATCGACATACCTGTCCTCGATCACAGTCCCGTAACTATCAACAACAGAAGTCAATAGTCTATTACTTGAAGTGTTTGCGCTGAATCCATAGCTTTTGACCTCATATCCATTTATTGAAATCAAACTGCTTGTTCCAGAATAATTTGAGATATTGCATGGAATAATATTGGCTGCCAACACCGAGGAGGATAGACAATGATCTATTTGGATATCTCCGTTTATATTTCTGTATATTGATATATTAGAACTTCGACTAGAACGACTAGTATTCCGAATATAACGCCCTCGCTCCACCAAATCTGGATATCCATCCCTATCAACATCCCAAAACAGGTAATCGGAACGGCTATAAACAGGCAATGAAAAGTTAGAACGCACAAAACACAAACCTGAAAATTTGAATACATTCCATAAACTTTCAACCGTAGCCGCACGTGTTGAACCTCCTTCAGCTATATATCTCGGAATAGATCGATTTATAGCTCCATCCAATACAGCTGGAGCTATGACGATATCAAGGTATCCATCGGCATTTAAATCGGTAAAAAACATTGATTTTTCTGTCGCTATATCAGCGGAAGTAATACCCAAATATGTCTTTGTGAGATTAAATTGACCATTGGAAAATCTGTAAGATTCGACTCCAGATGATGTCAAATGGCACAATTCAGTCTGACCATCATTATCGAGATCAACAGAAAATATTGCTCCGCTTGCATAATCATCTCGTGAAAAATCGAAAAGAGTCAAATCACTTAAAACGGTTCCACCCATAATGTTGACAACCGCAAATCTGGAACTGCGACTATTTCCTTTAATGTCCTTGTCAAGGGTCATTGTGAGCAATTCTATTTTGCCATCACCATTATAGTCTCCAAATTGATATACACGCTCAAGTGGACTTGTGTACCTTTTAACTGTGATTGTCCCTTCCAATGACACCGTCTTGGATGACAGCACCGAAGGCGTTCGCCCATTGGTGTACTGATAAACCGTAAGGGTCAATGTTGTCTTGTCGTCTTTGACTTCCCCAAAGTTTATTTTCACCAATTCCTCTATCCCATCTCCATTGACATCCACCGCTTCCATAGTCTGAAAACCAGCTCCTGTCGTAAGCGTGCGATCAACATCAAACACGCCATCCTCTACCCGAGGTGCGACCAAGATAACTTGATCTTCGGGATACCCACTGCCATATTTGTAGGAACGTTTTGTCTCATACCACTTCTTATCCCAATAGACCACCTTGTATGGTGAGAAATAAGGATGGATGATCAACCCATCATCATAACTATTTGGAACAAGTTTTCCCCTGTTCTTTACGGTAGTTATGCTGTCATTGAAGTAAGACATTAGATAGCCATCACCAGTCTGTCTAAACGATCCATCCTCAATATGAACCACAGTCTGCACTGTTCCTTCCCTGCCATAATGAAAACGCAAAGGATTGATAGCTTGATCTGCGACCTTGCATTCCACGCTACTTAAAAGATTAACGCCATCTGATAGACTGTGATTCAAATTGTACTCATGACGAATGTCTGGACAGCTCACCTTCGTAAGCAGCCTTTTGCAACTTACAAGCTCTCCGGCATAGTACATTCCTACGTAGTCTGTCCTGTCCTCATAAAAAAAGTAGATAGACGCTCTCGATGTTGTGGCGGTACCAGAGACCCTTCTATGTCCATAATCTATTTCAGAGATAACATAGACATTGCCAGTATATGACAGCGACTCATATTTGAATGTGATCAAATTTCCAGTCACATCCTCAATTTCTGTGACCGGATAACATCTTTTGGCAGAGGTATTTGTCTCCCAGCCATACTTAACCTTACGCCCGTCTGGATAAATAGCAGTGAAGTAAGAAACGACACCGTTGGAAGCAAGGTGCTTCATTACCTTGATGTTTCCCGAAACTGTCTCAAACTGATAGGCAGATGTATATGAGTCAGTATTCTTTACAAGACGAACTCCATCAAGGCTCCATACCGCATCTGAAGAAGATGGATCCGGAGCCGCCCAACCTCCGTCATAGTACGGAGATTTTCCAGACACGGTGATAGAGGACAGTCCACCTATACTCCATCCATAACCAGCGATTCCATTAGATCCCTGGCTGTTATACTGAAGAGAGATCTGAGGGACCAATCCATAACCAGGAGCGGTTGCTATCGGGATGCTGTAAGTTCTTGCTCCAGTTGGGGAAAAGCCGGACACAATCGGAATCCCAGCCACCGGAAGGCTTGTGTCAATCGCTTCAGCGGCAGACCTCTGAAATGCAGCCTTTTTCAAGCCATTCACTTTCTGCATCCTTAATATCTGTCTGGCAGAAAGGGCAATGCGCTCAGAATTTTCAGCAGTCACCGATGCCGGCTCCACAAAAGCTTGCGGCATCAACGTGAACGAAGAATCCCCCTTTTCGTTCACCTCATACCTTTCATTATATCGTTCATCAAAGCTTTGGTTTAGTTGTCCACTAGCCCCAATCGGCATTAATAATGCAATTAAAGCTAAAACCGTGACTGAACTTACTCTTTTACCCATAAATCTTTTCTCTATCCATCTTCTGAAATAGTTGATATTGTATCAATTATATTTCAAAAAAATTGGCTCTGCTGATACTTAATGACAACAAAAACAATCCGTATCTTTCAATTTACAAATCAAATTCACCATAGAAATTCACGCCATCGGAAAGAGTTACCGAAATGCGATAGTAACCACTTCCGGAAAGAGGCAAAAGAAGTGTCGCTGTGGAGATCTGATCATAATACGAAGCATAATCTCCAGTTGTAAGATTCTCAATCTCGACTTCAACAGAAACAACTTTATTGGCAGAAAGAAAAATCGTGTTGGCATTACCTACCAAATAACAAGATAATTCGAAAGGATCTCGTTTCGGTACTTTATGGTTCAAAGAAGAATCTTCGTTTGTCTTATGCATAGTGACTGGTGTAATTACTTCTACACAAGTAGTGGATAACATCTTCGCATAAACGGGAAATGATGCGGCTATACACATCATAAATAAAACCAGAAGGTAAACTTTTCGCATACTCGCTTGTATTATTTTGTTTGTGCAAATGTATACCTATAATCCTCTAAAAACTCAAAAAGGGGCATTTTTGGCGTTACAGATTTCCGCAATTTGGTAGCATCGAGAACTAGATTTTCAACGTTTTACAAATAGATAAAAACTATCGTTAAAGATAACACATCCATAAGTTACTGATTATCAATACCCCCCCCCTAAAACAATTCAAGTTGTAACGAATTTATGCGAACAATCGGTACAGAGTCTCGTTAGGGCCGGAGTAACCGTTCAATTTTTCACGGAGGCGATGCTTCTTCACTCTGACATTCTCCTTGGAAATGTCCATCAAGAATGAAATTGTCGAGGTGTCAAAGCCTACTATCAGGTAACAGATAAAGCGAATGTCCTCATCTTTCAACTTAGGGAAGTCTGATCTGATCTTGGAGACGATGTCATCAAGGTCAGCGTTTATCCTTGCCTCAAACTTTTTCTGGCCTTCCGATCCACTGGCGATTTCCTCGAACAAGGCTTGAGTTGAGGAGATGACATCGTTGTAGGCTTTCTCCTTTATCGACTCCAGACGATGAGACGATGCGGCATCATAGTACTTTCCGATTTCGCAGAACCGCTTTTGATAAAGGGTAACGTACATATCACGCAATTCTTTGATCTTGTCCCGTTCACGTTCATTGATTGATTTCAGATCAAAAATATCCTTGTCCCTTTCTTCTTTCTCCTCCTTAGCCCTGTTCCTTACCGTTTCCAAAAGCCTCTCGGATTCTTCCACAGCTTGAGTCAACCTATCTTTTTCACGAATCAAAGCGATTTTCCTTTTCATAAAGACAATGTAGAGCAAACCTACCATCATTAGACCCACTACGAGAATTATGACGCTTCTCTGATTGGCTATGGTTGATTTTTGTTCAGAGACCTCAGCGTTCAGACGATAGTAGTCACTTTGTGCCTTGAACACAGACTGAGCCAACTGTTTCTTTACAACGTCATTCTGGTAGGACAATATACTTTTCAGCAAAGTCAAGGCTTCCTCATCGTTTTCTTCATATTCCGCTATCCGATATCTGATTTCCATAGTCTCCACACATTCTTCACTCTCGGATAACTGCGATAGAATATTCTCTGCTGTAACTTTTTCACCAATCAGAAGGAGAAGATACGCATATTCATAATATGAAGTCAATGTAAGATTGCCGCGATGTTCCGCAACATATTCAAGCAATCTCAGGTCTCTCTTAACATCCGGTTTCTCTTGTTGCAGATCATTGCTGACCTGATCCTCCATAGCATAGAATGCGAGCTTGGATGTTGAGTCTAATCCTGAATAAACGGAGGAATATAGACTATCCGCCAAATCGAACTGTTCGTTATTATGATAGGCTTGCGCAATTTTATAGCGAGACAAGGCAAGATTCTTGTCCCCCATTTTTTCGAAACAATCGTGCGCAAAAATAGCGTTCCTCAATTCTTCCTCAGTATTGAAAGATGCGCTGTACGCATTTGCGAGTGCTTCATACGCCAATCCCTTATGGTAATAATCATCTTCACTCGATTCCTGCAAAGCTCGTGAATAGAATATAACCGCATTCGGGTAATCCTTTCTGTTAGCGTAGATTCGTCCCAAATAATAATAGGACAGCATCTTATCCTGCGGAGAACCTGATCGCTCGTAATATGCAACTGTCGGTTCCAGAATAGACAAGGCCGTCGTGTCGATGTAGTTCTTGTCCAACGCCATTGCAAACAGTACAGAATAGCGGGCACGGAGTGACTTTGTGTTCAATGTCAACGAATCAACTTTCCTAAGTACCCGCAGAGCACTGTCCGGCCTCTCTTGAATGTAGGATTCCACGTCCTGAAGCAAGGCCTTGGTCTGTCTGTTGCCGCAGGAGGCAAAGAAAAAGGAAATCAATAGGAGTATGGTAATGAGTCTGTTCATTTGTCAGTCGTTACAAATTGCGATTTTTGGGGTGGTCAATTTGTCATCGTAAATATATAAAGGTTATCGCAATAATCAAAATACACAAGTTATCGCTTATCGCAATGACTCACTGATGACCACTGAAAAAGTCGAGCAACGAAGACCGAGATATTCGATATGCAGTGGCGTAGTCAATACCACGTTCCTGCTCACCACGGTAATACATAGCCACCGTGACAGGAGTTCCTTCCGCATTTGCAAATTTTCTCTTAAGGATAGAATCCGAAATATCTTTCCAATCGTGATTACGCACAAAAAAAAGGCTCTGCATAGTCAACTATAAATTGTCTTATCTTGAATCTTTACATCCTATTTTCACAAGCCACGCACCATCATTTTTTCTGCCTTTATGTTCCAAAATACCCATATCTTTCAGTCCTTTCACTATTTTATAAACAGAAGTGCGACCAATACCCAGCTCCATTCCTATCTGTTCCATTGTCAAAGACGGATTATTCTTAACAATCTGAATAAGACTCGCCTGAACTTCCGTTAGTTGAGTTTTCCCCTGCTTAAATGGACGTCGGAAAGTTACAGTAAACATCCCGTCTGTATCATAGGCCGGTTCTGGAAGTCCAGCATCAAGCATATCCTTTCGCATTCGTGGTATTCCCGAACCTATATGTTCGACAAGGTGCATTCGGGTGAAAAGACCAAAAATGAGAGGATTGCGAGACAGACTCTTGCGACCGAAATTCTTGGCGACAACAGGCAAGAGAGAACCAGGGTTGGTAATCTCAACTCTGTCATCAAACATTTCTATCGTGATACCAGCCCCTTGTTCATCATAGTCACGATGAGCCAGGGCATTAATGATAGCTTCCTTAAAAACTTCCAAAGGTATTTCCCACACTTCTTTTCTCGGACCAATACCCTCAATTTCATATGCAACCTGCAATTTACCCTTCAACCATTCAATAGCCTTGTTGTATTGTTGCAGAAGAGGGCCACCGAAGGTTTTATCATCAAGAATATACACCTTGTCTGTTCCTTTAAATAATACACAACGGACTACCGCATAGAAGAATACTTGCTCCGGATTCTTCGCAAAAAAAAGCACTCCACCACTCTTAACTGCATTATTGTCATCAAAAATCTTCAAACTGTCAAGAACCTGAAAATCATCAATGTTTGATACAATATGCGCATCCCGTTTAAACTCACAAAAATTTTCTTCATCCAACTGTTCCATAATATTAACTTTTGGCAAAGGTATGGCATCAAAGTAAATGCGTTCATAACGCTGGAACACATCTCGGATCTCCTCAACATTCGTCAATTTTTGACAATTAGCACCTTCTCGCAGATATGTGCAACCAGAAAAGAAATATGGTTTATTTCTGCCTGAAGGAACCTCAATAACCCACACTTTCTTTTCGTCAACGTTTACATCATACATACTATAATGACACATTGGAGAAATTTCGCCAATAGAACCTTGGATAGCGGAACGCTTGCCATTATCAATGTCGGCCCCCACAATCTCATTGTTGTCGTTAACTCCAATAAGGAGGTAACCACCAGCCGCATTCAAAAAACCGCAGACTTCCTCCGTAAGTTCACGAACTTTCGAAGGTACATTACGCTTAAAATCCACATTGTAACCCTCGCCTCCATTAACCAAATCCTTTATTTCTTCCGCATTTAACATATTGATTCTATTTGTATTATTTATATTATAACACAAATATAAGATTTATATCTGAAAGTTCACCGAAAGTTCACCGAAAGTTCACATTTTAGTGTGATCTTTAACTCTACATTTACAGATCACACCATTAAAAATGAACACTATTAAGATTTCTTTGTTCCCCCGCATATAGGGAATTTTGTCAATTAAGTCCCCAAATATAACATCAAAACTGGAAGTAGATGAACGACTGGAGGTCAGCGGTGATGAACTGGCAGATGATAAAGACGGCGAGGACGCAGGCGAGAACCATCAGCGGGAGGGGCATCGAGGCGAACCAGATGCGGTAGCAACGCTTGAAATTCTCGGGAAGCCAATGGATGATCATTCCGATGACGAAGACGAGGATCACACCGAGATGCTGCTGAACCATCTGCGGGATAAGGGACAGATCCCAGTCGCCGCCGATGCGCTCGACCATATTCTTTGCCGTGCTCCACGCCTTCTCATTCGCATCCGCAGGGTTCAGATTGGAGCCGCTTCGGAAGAAAAGGCGGGTGAAAGTGATGAATATGAACGTCATAGCGACCGCCCAGCCTGTCTCAAGCCACGAGAAGGCGGCCTTGAAGCGGCATAGATGATAGATCATCCGCACAGCGGCGCCGATGAATATAATCAGCGTCCACACAAAGAACATATTGAACACCGAAGCCGGGACAACGGTTTTAAGAATATAGAAGACCAGACAGACGAGTCCTATGATGAGCGTCCGGACATAGACATTGCAACTTTTCCAGAACCTGTAAATCAGCATTCCGAGACCGTTCAGACCGCCCCAGATCATAAAGTTCCAGCTGGCGCCGTGCCACAGGCCGCCAAGGAGCATCGTGTCCATCCTGTTGATGTCTGAGATGAGTTCCTTGCGGTATTTCTGACAGAAAGTGATCAGGATCGCAAGAACTGCGGCGATGACGAGCACCACCCCGAACACCCACCAGTTCTTGGCCAGAGCCGAAGCCAGGAAAGCGATTCCGAGGATGATGGCATACGAGCCGAAAGTGCCGTTGCGGTTGCCACCAAGCGGGATGTAAAGATAGTCCTGAAGCCATTTGGAGAGGGAAATATGCCACCGCTTCCAGAATTCTCCGGCGTTGCGGGCCTTGTACGGGGAATTGAAATTCTTCGGCAGGTAGAAGCCCATCAGCATAGCGACACCGGTGGCGATGTCAGTGTACCCAGAAAAGTCGGCATAGACCTGAAGGGAGTAGCCGAACAGTGCCGTAAGGTTCTCAAAACCAGTGTAAAGCAACGGGTTCTCGAAGATCCTGTCGCAGAAATTCACGGCCAGATAGTCGCTGAGAATCAGCTTCTTGGCAAGTCCGTTCAGAATCCAGAAGATAGCGATCCCGAACTGTCTGCGGCCAAGGAAGAACGGCTTGTGGAGCTGAGGGAAAAACTCCTTGGCACGCACGATCGGGCCGGCCACCAGCTGAGGGAAGAAACTCAGATAGAATCCGAAATCCCAGAAGTTCTTGATCGGAACGATTGTCCTGCGCGAAACATCCACCACATAGCTTATCGCCTGGAAGATGAAGAACGAGATACCCACCGGCAGAAAGATTGAATCCACATTGAACGCCTGCAATCCCGCCAGTTGGTTGCCCACAGCCGCAAACCAGTCTTTCACAACGAATTCCGTTCCGAACAGGTTGTTTACTACATCAGTCAGGAAATAGGCGTACTTGTAGTAGCACAAAAGCGACAAGTTCACGACCGCGCTCACCACCACGATCGCCTTGCGCCAGAAAGACTTCCTCACTCCGCCCAGAACAAATCCCGCAAGATAGTTGTAAACTATCACAAAGCCGAACAGAATCAGGAACAGTCCGCTCGTCTTGTAATAGAAGAAAAGGCTGACGAAGAACAGGAAGGCGTTGCGAAGCAGCACCTTGTTCCTGAACACGCACAGAAAGGCCAGCACGATGGCGAAAAATGCCCAGAAGTAGAACTGGGTGAACAGCAACGGGTGAGCCTGGTCAAAAGAGAACAGGTTCTTGAAAAAATCAGCGGCAACGTCCCAAAATCCCATTATCGGCTTGTCTTTAAGTGATTCATATATTTGTCCATCAATGCGTTGAAGAGCAGGTCCCCCACCAACTCATAGCCAGTCTCTGTAAAGTGGATCTTGTCCCTCTTGGCAAGGCCGGCCTCTTCCCATTTCCTCATCGAGCCGAGTCCTCCCATAATGTCAAACAGATCCCAAACACCTGCACCACAATCCTTTCCAAGTCGCAAAAAGCCTTGTTCTGCTAATTGGCCGTTGGTGTTCACCACATAGCCTTTCCGGCGTACTCTCTTGAAACTGTCGTTGTTGGAGACGAACAGAAGAGCGCAGTTCGGATTGACCGAACGCACACGCGAGACAAGCACCTTATAGCGGGCGACAAAATCATCCACCGAAAAATTCGTGGCGGTCGCGTCATTGATTCCCACGGCGAAAATCACCAGATCAGGCTTGACCAACCTCAAATCATTCTCCAGATTCGGACATTTTGCATAAGACCCGAGCGATGCCCCGTTCACTCCGATTCCTGTCACGGAGATGCCGGGAAAAGGGTTGTCCAGAAATATTCCCGCCAAAGTAAATTCACCATGCCCCTTGGTAGCGATCTTCACAGAGTCCGTCAACGCAGGAAGACCGAAAGACCAGCATGAATCCTCCGGAGCCTTGCAGCCGACCAGAGTGTCCCCCTTCGCCAGAACCACCACCGGAACTCTCTCCCCCGCTGATGAATATCCAAGGACTTTCACCTCGTTGAAACGGAACGTCGGATCCGACGGCTTGGGATCCCTGGCCACAGTGGTGACCATCACCGAAGCCTTGTCGTCTGACGCGCTCAGGGATATTCCCGTAAGTCCGAGCCGGTGGTCAGGATCCCTTTGGACATTCTTCGTCACTTTCCAAGAGCCTTCGTAGCTCGTTGTGAAACTGCTCGGATTGTTCGTGTGGGCGGCGGAGAACGGGAAAACCAGTCCCCTACCCCCGTCCAAGGCCGGTCTCAAGGACAGAAAATCATTCCTTAGCTGCCTTGTCAGAGTCCCCGCCTGGACATGAGAGCCACCGATGTGCATTATCCTCAGATTGCCTTTCCCGAGAAACAGCACGGAATCCATCTTGTCAAAAAGCCTTTCAAACGCCGAGCTGTCGCCCTGAAACTCAATCCGGTTCTTGTCGAAACGCACGAAATCATATTCAGGAACCTCCTTCCGCAGCGTCTGCCCCCAAAGGGTCGCCGGAAGCAGCAAAATGAGCAATGAATATACCAGTGCGCGTCTCATAACTCAGTCTTTGTCAAGGAGTCAGACACGCCGGGACGAGGATTGAGGCTGTCCCGCAGGTCGCGCAGATATATTCCTACAGCCTCGTCCGAAAGTTCCTGGCGGAGCTTGTAGAAGTCGTGGTAAAGGATGAAGGACTTGGCAAGCGCGTTGCCTATCTCAAGGGCTCCCTTATGGGTGAAATGAATATGATCGGGGCCGGCCAGGGCTGGATTGTGGCTCGCCCATTTCTTCATAGATCCAGGGCCTCCCATCACGTTGAACGTGTCCCAGTAAGCGACACCGTTCTTCAGACAGTTGACTTTCAGGGAGTCATTAAGCTGCGGCAGAAGCGGCCATGTTATCAGGTTTCCGTCCTCGCTCTTGCACATGTCCGCAGGTCCGATGAACATCAGCTGAGCCTGCGGAGCGACCTCCTTGAAGTAGTCGAACTGCATCACGATCTTCTTGACGTAAGACGAGATGGCCTTCTTCGAGGCGATTCCCGGCATCGCGTTGCCGCCGAACTGTAGGATTATCAGACGAGTGTCAGTCTTGTCGAAACTCTCCTTCATCACCTGTCGGTTGATGGACGAGAAGATGAATCCCGCGCATCCACGCAAGGCGACATTGTCTACCGTCACGCCGCCCTTTCCGTCCAGCATGATTCCGTAAATCTCTGCGTTCCCGGCGAAATTGATCGTGCCCTTCTCCACATCGCAAGGCAGACTCCAAGTAACCATCGAGACACCAGCCTTAGACGAGTCCAGAACAGTCTTCTGGATCGGCAGCGTGTCGCATTTAAGCGTCATCTCAAACCCTGCTGAATTCTGTCCCAGAAGCACGGAGACCTTTGAGATAGACTTGACTAACTCTTGTGAGTAACGATTCTTGGTTCTGGTGAACGTGAACGTTCCATTGCCGGAAACGTCAGTGAACTGTGTCAGAGGCCCGTAACGCTTATGAGCAGCCTTTTTTGTCAGCGAGTCCCCGACCATAGCGTAACGTGTAAGACTTCCGGAAGCGCTCTGCGAGAGTGACACGGTCGGAATCCTCTGGATCATCGGCACCATTCCAGGCCCCGAGCCGCCGAAGCGCTCCTGAAGATCCTGCCTCAACACGGCCGAGATTCTGTCCATTTCCAACTGGGAATCACCATAGTGCAGAATCCTGACCGTGCGACCGGAATCAGCCGCAGCGGCCATCTCCACGAACAGCGAATCGAAGAACGTGTAGTCATCATCCGGCAGACAGATGCGGTTCGGATTAGAGGTGATGTAGTCGTAGTAGTAGCGCAGGGTGTCCGTCGAACCTTCGACCATCTCGTAGCTTTTCTGCACAGCCAGAAGCACGGAATCCACATCCACTTCCGCCGTACTGTCTTGTAAATCTGCCAGATAGGCTTGGTATGACGGGAATCTCAACTTCAGATCTCCCACCTGAACACCTTTCGGCGGAAAAACGTACCATACCGCGAAAAGGATCAGGAAAACGGAGAGCAAAAACAAAAGAACCTTATATTGCTTCATAATGACTACTTGTAAATGACCAGTTTACGTCCCTCACGAATCATATCGCTCTTGAGGTTGTTCCACCTTTTGAGGTCGGATACCTTGACACGGTGCCTTGCCGCTATACCACCCAACGTGTCCCCTCTGCGGATAGTATAGGTGATCCTGTCGGTGTTGGCGGCCTGCCTTTTCCGCAACGAGTCCAGCCGTGCCTTCCTAAGCGCTGCTTGCTCCCGCAGAAACGCCTGCCGCTCCGCCTTCCTCTTCTCCGCCAGCGCCCCGATCCTCTCAAACGCCGCCGAAGTGTTCTCTGAATATTCCTCCTCGGCTTTCCGTAAACTCTTCAGAATCCGAGCATCGGCCAAAGCCGTGGAATCCATCGCGGCAAGTGCTGTCGGACTTGTGGCGTAAGCCACTATCGAGAGATTCCAATCGCCATATTCATTGAACAGTTCCTGCAACCGGTCGAGCGCTATCTCGGTGGAGCCCCGTTCGTCAAACCGTACGTCCGTGGAATCGGAGATCATTACAGATGAACAAGTCCAGTCGAAAACCGTCAGGCAAGAGTCCTTCTTACTGGAGGCATCAGATGACAAACGCCCCATTCCCCTGATAGCATCCAGCGCCGTGAGCGACCATATTCCTTCCCTTCCATCGTCAAACCGCTGGTCCGCAAGCGCCAACGGCAGGAAAATGATCCGCTCCGGCATATTCCTGAGCCTCAGTTCCGTCCGCAGCGAATCGATGAACTCCGGCGTGACGCACCACCCCCGCTGCCCGCCCAAAGCAAGCAGCGCCAAACCAATGAATATGCTCTTGAAGATTCTCTTCATCTCATTGTCTTTCTTAGCGCTGACAATCCGATAATCTTTGACCACCCTTACCGATTTGTTTTTAACGCGATCAATAAAAGTTCAAAGATACGAATTTTTCGTGCGCAAAACTCACTGCCTCACGCACGAAAGCATCAAAATAGCCTTCTGGTGCGTGACAGAGCTGATCTTGCGCACGAAAGTCCTTTTTTCTATCTTTGCGGTGCTCTGGGTGGGGAATCACATGACGACATTGACAACCTCTAAAAACGAAGATAGATGAACGACAGCAAAAGAATCGTATTTCTGGACTATGTGCGGGTGTTCGCATGCTTTCTGGTTATGCTGGTGCACGCCAGCGAGAACTTTTATCCCGGGCCTGGCGCGACCGACATGGCTGGTCCTCAGTCATTTCTGGCCAACGAGACCGACCGGCTGTTCGTGTCACTCTACGACGGGTTCTCCAGAATGGCTGTGCCGCTCTTTATGATAGTCTCGGCGTTCCTGCTGGTTCCGATGAAGAAGGGGATGTCAGCCAAGGAATTCTACAAGAGACGCTTCACGAAGATATTCCCGCCGTTCCTCATCTTTGCGATTCTCTATTCAACATTGCCGATGCTTTGGGGACAGATTGACCTCCAGACAAGCATCCGTGACCTGACTCACATTCCACTGAACTTCCCGTCACTCGCCGGGCATCTGTGGTTCATGTTCCCGTTGTTCAGTCTGTACCTTTTCATCCCGATGATCTCACCGTGGATTGAAAAGGTCGGCAGACGAGAGGAGAGGTTCTTCATCATCCTGTTCATGATCTCAACATGCATACCGTACCTGAACCGCTGGTTCGGTGAGGTCTGGGGACAGTGCTTCTGGAATCAGTACCATCTTCTCTGGTACTTCTCCGGCTATCTTGGCTACCTCGTGATGGCACACTACATTCGTGTACATCTTGATTGGAGCACACGCAAGAAGATGATTGTGGGAGCGGCTTTGATGACTGTCGGAGCCATCGCCACAATACTCTCTTTCTATGTACAGGCTATCCCTGGCGTGACCCTCAACACTCCGGAACTCGAAATCGGCTGGAATTTCTGCACCATCAACGTGGTCTGCCTCACGGCCGGAACATTCCTGATGTTCTCCTGCATAAAGCGTCCGGAAGCGCCGAAGATCATCACACGGTTATCAAAACTAAGTTACGGAATGTATCTGATGCACATCTTCTGGCTGCACCTGTGGTCAGTAGTCTCAATCCAGACACTCCATCTGCACACAGCAGCGGCAATCCCGTTCATCGCTGCCTGCACCTTCATCTGCTGCGCCCTCACCTCCGGACTCATCTCCCGGCTTCCGGGCAGCAAATGGATCATCGGGGCGTAATGTTTCGATGCTTCGATGCTTCGACAAGCTCAGCAACCGTTGGAGCAACAACCAGACAACAATTCGTGGAGAATAAACATTTGACTGGCAACTATTTTAAACAATCCTGCTCCTCTCTGTTGGAGGGCAGGATTTGCCAATATATTCATTTACTGACAGTCAGCCACCACGGGCAGGCTCCTACTACTTCTCGCGGGTGTACGTCTCTGTTTCGGAGTCTTTTGAACCGACCTCCAAAATCTGTAATTGATCTGATGTCAAAGAGACCACATTGTAGCGTATCGGCTTCTTTGAGTGTTTCTTGAACTCAGAGACAACACCTTTGCTGAGGACATTCATGAAGAATTTCGGAAACTCGTCCGGCTGCTCCAGAACCTCGGTCTTGATGGATTTCGCATCAAAGGTCTGAGACAAGATTTTATCTGTAAGAGACCACGTGCCCCTGCATGAAATCTGGATTTTCAGTTTAACAGGAGCCTGTCCGTTCTTCTCATCGGTATATTTCATTTCCAGAACCACAGCATCCTCAAACGAACCGTTATTCACAATGGAAAGAGTCTCTGATGTCATCATTTCCATTCCATTCTCGGAACCCTGATTGCTCTGAATCCATTTTCCGGTTATTTCCTGGGCATAGAGGCTGACAGATAGCACCAGACTCAGCAAAGCGATAATAATTCTCTTCATACTGAATCTACAGCTTGGCGATGGCGGTGACGAGCTGGTCGCCAAGGCCGATGGTGTAGCCTTCGGTGGTGAAGAAGACGCGGTTGAAGGTGTCAGCGAGGAGGAAGTACGGCATCCTGCGGCCTTTGAGGTCAAGGCTGTCTGGAATGATGCCTAGATGAACGTTGGATGGAAGCGAGGCGGAATATTCATTAAGCCATCCCAGGCCTTCTGTCGTGGTCAGAAGCAGGATAGGACGGTTCCAGGCCTCCAGATTCACCTTTGCCGCGATGATGTCGTTGATCGCATGGACGGAAGGTTCCTGCCTTGGGGTCAGGAAACCGATCACATAGAATCCGCGGCCTGTGGTAGAAAGCACAGAAACAGGCTCTGAATCAGGCTCAATCCGGTACTTTGTCTCAGCGTCAAACGAACCAATCACAGACAATTTGTCCTCAGGAATGGTGATGCGGAGATCAAGCGTTGTGGTCTCTCCCTCCTTGACAGAAAACTGCTGCATCGTGACAGGAACACTACCATCGGAGAGGCGATTCCCGCTGACAAGCACATAGTCTCCGACATCAAGCGAAGCCCCTTTCTTGAACACATTCTCCCAGCTGACACCGCCGCCCATGTCCACCTGGCCTTCATCAAAAGTCAGAAGCCTTGTGCGGCCATTGTCTATCTTGCTGACGGTAAAGTGGGTATAGTAACCAGGATTGGCGAGTATCGCTGTCGGCTCGTAATTCAGAACCAGAGTCCCGGTTGGAGCAACGACCTGAGAGGAAGCCTCAAAATCCACATCAACCCACTGACCGGCCTCCTTGTACTGAATCTTTCCAGTCACCGGATCCTTACGTGCATCAATACCAAGAGTCCTTGCAAGGGCGACAAAGAATATATTCCTAGAGCGAACGTCAGCCATTCTTGCATGATAAACTCCGATCGGAGACATCGGGATGCTCCAGGCCTTAGGGTCGCGCAGCACTGTGATGTTGTCCTGCACCCATTTGATCAGATTCGCCGGCACAGACAGTTCCTCCTTTGAAAGTTCAGTGCCAAACCGCCCGGCAAAGAATGATTTGTACGGACTTAGGAACTCATTCTCAACCCTTGGACAGAGGATAGCATCAGTGGCGTTGTAACTATCATCTAGAATAACCCTTGTCACATCAATCATATCCTTGTTGCTCAGTGACTTAAGCAAATCCAGAGCCCTTGCGTCCGGATGATCCTCCAAGAACTTGGAGATAACCTCATGATTGCCTGCCGAAAGAGCTAGAAACCGTCCCTTCTCAGAACTGTCAGTGGCGATGAAAGTGGCCATGTACGCCTTCCTGATACTATCCTCCTGAGCGAAACGCCTGTCGTTCTCCGCCCTCTGCTCCGGAGTGACTTCAGGAATATTGGCGGTCTCCGGCGGAGGCACTATCATCATAGACTGAGAATCAGCGGAATGCTGGTCAGAAATCGTTATCTTAACCTCTGTGTCCTTTCCGAAAGAGACCTTTGAATAGCCATACTTGCCGTTCTTCGAGGCCCATGCCATCATGTCGCCCATTCCGGCGGTCAAGAAGGTACGCCCCTGAGCGTCAGTGTATTTGGAGAGAGCCGGGTAGAACTCGGCGTAGTTGTAAATCTTGAAATCAACCAAGGCGCTGTCAACCGGGGATCCGTTCTCATCCACAACAGTGAAATCCACACGGGCAGTCTTCGCGTAGTTATCAATCAGATTGATCTCCGTGAAGTTTGGCCCGACCATCACTTTTTCCTCCGGTCCGTCATAGTTGCCGAAGACCCTTGTGTGCATCAGCAGGCCACGGCTGGCCGGTGAGTTGAACCAACCCAGATTCAGGACTGGCTCAGGCTCGCATGCTCCGAGGAAGTACCACTCTCCATCGGCCCAGGCCTCAACCCATGCGTGATTGTCGTCGGTGTGAGCCCAGCGTGGGGTATAAACCTGACGCGCGGGGATTCCAACAGCCCTGAGGGCGGCCACGGTGAACGTGGACTCCTCTCCGCAACGCCCCAGCGAACTCCTCACCGATGAAAGCGGAGACAGCGTCCTTGCATCCGAAGGCTTGTAGGTCAGCTTCTCGTGACACCAATGATTGACTTCCAGAATGGCGTCCTTCATATTCATTCCTTCCACACGCGGCTTCAACTCACGGTAGAAAACGACCCTTGAGGTGTCCAGATTCTCGTTGTTGGCCCTGACCGGCAGCACGAAATGCCTGAACTCCCGTTCCGGGACATTCCAACCCATCTCCTTGCGGGCCGTGAATGACGCGCGAATATTCTGGAGATAATAGTCGGTGCTGTAATCCGTCACGTCAGCCAACGGCATATAGGCATAGAAAAATTCCAAAGCCTCTATCTCCTCAGTTGTCAGATAGAGGTCGCTGACAAAACCATTGGACTCTGTCAGACACTTCCTGTCTTTATCAACGGCATAATAGGCCTTCAGGCGTTCCGGCGCCAGCCTTTTGTCCAGATCAGCTTCAACCTGAGCACGATAGGCGGCATCGGTCATGAAATGATGAACCTCGCAGGATGACAGCAGCAGCAAGGCCGCCATCATGGAGAAGAATGTCTTTTTCATATACTAAATCAACTTTCGCAAGTAGGCAATCACTTGCTGTAACATACATTATCTCACGTTCGAAGGTGACTGCCCACCCTCAGAAATCCGAAGCGGCTTACTTTCCAACAATTGAAAAATGAACAACCCTTCCCCCGGAAGCAAAACCGGAGAGAAGGGTTGAATATTCTTTATAATAGACCCATAAAGGTCGTGGGTATTACTCCTCTTCCTTTTCCTGAGCGGCGTACTCGGCCAGAAGCTTGGTCTGGACATCAGTAGGAACCGGCTGGTAATCAGCGAACTCCATTGTGAATGTCGCAGCACCTGAAGTCAAAGAACTCAAGGTTGTGGAGTAGCGGTAGAGCTCGGCGAGCGGAACACGAGCCTTGAGGACAGAGAAGCCCTTGTCAGAACTCATGCCCTCGATGAGAGCCCTCTTGTTCTGGAGGTCGGACATGCAGGCTCCCATATAGTCGGCCGGAGTCATGATCTCCACATTGTAGATAGGCTCCATAATCTTCGGGCCGGCGTTGCGGAACGCCTCCTTGAAAGCGTTGCGCGCGGCAAGAATGAAGGAGATTTCATTGGAGTCAACAGGGTGCATCTTGCCGTCATAGACAAAGACTCTGATGTCACGGGCGTATGAACCGGTGAGAGGGCCCTCGGTCATCTTGTCGTTGAGACCCTTGAGGATGGCCGGCATGAAACGCGCGTCGATGGCGCCGCCGACAACGCAATTGTAGAACTCAAGCTTTCCACCCCATTCGAGGTTGAATTCCTCCTTGGTCTTCACATTGAGCACAACCTCCTTGCCGTCGATCTTGAACTTGTTGGTGAACGGAACGCCTTCCACGATAGGGCAGATGAGGATGGAAACCTCTCCGAACTGACCGGCTCCACCTGACTGCTTCTTGTGACGATAGGTGGCTGTGGCGACCTTCGTGATGGTCTCGCGGTAAGGAATCTTCGGAGCGAACAACACTACCTTGACACCGAACTCGTTCTCCAGACGCCACTTGCAGACATTGATGTGCTGCTCGCCCTGTCCGCTGAGGATGGTCTGTTTGAGCTCCTTTGAATATTCAACGATGATTGTAGGATCCTGCGCGGAAATCTTTGAAAGAGCCTCGCCAAGTTTTGTCTCGTCGTTCTGGGACTCGGCCTTGATGGCGCAGCGGTACTTGGACGCAGGGAACGCGATGTGCTCGTAAGCGATGCCTGAACCTATCTGCGAAAGGGTCACGTTGGTCTTTCCGGCGCGCAGTTTCACTGTACAGCCAATCTCGCCGGCCTGAAGTCCGGAGACTTTCTCCTTTTTGGCGCCGGCCACGACATAAATGGCGGAAAGCCTTTCCTTGTCACCGGTCTCAGGGTTCTCAAGATCCATTCCCTCTGTCAGATGACCTGACATAACCTTGAAATATGAAACCTCACCAAGGTGCGGCTCCACGTCAGTCTTGTAAATGAATATGGAAGTAGGGTTCTCGGACTTGCACTCGATGACATTGCCGTCCTTTGTTGCGGATTTGGTCTCGGCAGGAGAGATGGCTGTCTTGATGGTGAACTCCATAAGCCTCTTCACACCGATGTCCTTCTTCCCGGAGAGACAGAAAATCGGAAGCACGCCACCTTGACGGATGCCTTTTCCGAGACCTTCACGGATCTCATCCTCGGTAAGGGAGCCGTTCTCGAAGAACCGCTCCATAAGAGTGTCATCAAACTCGGCGGCCTTCTCGATGAGTTCCTGACGAAGGGTCTCTGCCTCGTCCATCAGATTCGCCGGAATCTCAAGATCCTCACGGGTTCCGTTATCGTCCTTGAAATGGTAATATTTCATCTTGAGGACATCAATGAAGCCATCGAAAGAAGGGCCTGGATTGACCGGGAACTGGACGATGATCGGCTTGTGGCCGAAAGTCTCCTTCATCTCGGCGATGGTCTTCTCCCAGTCAGCCTTTTCGGAATCAAGCTGGTTGACAGCCACGATGAGAGGCAGTTTGTACTTGTCGGCGTAACGCGCGAAGATGTCTGTGCCCACCTCGACACCCTGCTGTGCGTTGATGACAAGAATACCGTTCTCGCAGACCTTGAAGGCTGACACAGCGCCTCCGATGAAGTCATCGGAACCCGG
>DCMG01000003.1:42977-57860 GCA_002321335.1 Bacteroidales bacterium UBA1628
GCGAAGATCGACCTCTGGTTCAGTTTCTCGATTTCCTCATTGTCGGAAACAGTGTTCTTGTCCTCGACCGTGCCTCTTCTGGCGATCACCTTGCCCTCAAAGAGCATGGCTTCAGACAATGTGGTCTTACCTGACTTGGCGCTGCCAATCAGAACCACATTGCGGATGTCTTTAGTAGAATATTCTTTCATTACTATAAGTTATTAATTATGAAATCATTGTTGGCAAAATTGCATTACGGGGAACCACATGATAAAAATCGATTTACCCTTGGAAGCGCCTCATAAGTTCGCCGAAAGGCAAATCTAATAAAAAAATGTCCCAATAACAACACTATATCAATTAATATTCTCGCAACGTCGGTAAAAATCCACAAGGTCCTGCCCCCTGTAGCCCAATTCCTCGTAAAGCACAGCGTCCAGCACAGCCGGTTCCGCACCTATCCGCAGACATATTCCTGCAAAATCCGGAATCTGCCTGTAAAGTCTCTCTTCATCCATTGCCTTCTCAAAGGCAGCATAGTCATTCTCTGTCCTGTCCATAGTGAAAGTGTTTTTCGCAAAGGACACAAGTTCCACTCTAAAAAACAAGCGCAGGAGGGGAGCAAACAGGGGTAACCACTCAAATATTTCTGTTTTTTATCTTTTTGATATGTTTTTTATAACCGCCGATTACATTTTACAACCTATGGTTACAAAATGAAGAATCTTCTTTTGGATATTTTTGCGTTAGTGTAACGCTATTTGAAGATTCACTCGGAAATGGACGACGCAACGATAAAGAACAATCTTGAAAAGAAACGGAACGAACTCGGGTTCTCACAGACCGAGATGGCACGTCGTCTGGAAATCTCTCTGAACGCATACCGTAAACTTGAGAAAGGAAAGACAAGAATCCTGAACGAGCACGTTGAGAAATTCGCCGAAGCCGCCGGAGTCTCCGTCGCGGAATTAGTGAACGGTTTCGAGCCGATAAGCTCCGCCACCGCAGGGCTTAATGACGTAAAGGAAACCTACGACAGGAAAATCAGAGCCTTGGAGGATGGCTACATCAAAGAAATCGAAATCCTTAGAAAAGAAGTGAATCTTCTTCATGAAAAGATCAAGGACAAGGACGAGATCATCAGCATGAACCGCAAACTAATACGCCGCTACGAGAAAGAACTTGGGCTAAAGGCCGGAGAATAAAGTCGGCTCAAGTTCCTTCGGGTGAAATGACCGTCGGTGCCAAGGAGTCAGTCCAAACTTTTTTATGGCCTCGATGTGCTCCTTGGTCGGATAGCCCATATTCCTGTCCCAGCCGTATTCGGGATATTCCTTGGCCAACCCGCGCATCTTCTCGTCCCTCCAAGTCTTCGCAAGCACCGAAGCCGCCGCGATTGATGAATATGTCGCATCGCCGTGAACCACAGTGAGGTAGGAGTCAAAGCCGTAGCCGTCGAATGGTCTGAAACGGTTGCCGTCGATCAGAAGGAAGTCAGGTTTGGGGCTCAGGCGAAGAACCGCACGCTGCATCCCGGTGACCGAGGCCCAAAGGATATTCAGTTCATCAATCTCCTCCGGACTCACGGCCTCCACGGCCCACGAAACCGCCTCCCGCTCGATGATCGGTCTCAAAATGTCCCTCGACTTCTCGCTCATCTTCTTGGAATCGTTAAGGAAAGGATGGTGAAAATCCGCAGGCAGGATCACTGCGGCGGCATAGACCGGCCCCGCGAGCGGCCCTCGTCCGGCCTCATCGCAGCCGGCCTCCAATCGACCAGACTCCATAAAAGGCAGCAAATGTATATATCTCGACATATTCATAAATCAAATCTTGCCGGTGCACAATACTTGTATCTGATCTCCTTCGGTCGCTGAGCCTGTCGAAGCGCCGGTCACTTCGGCTGGATCTGTGGCCGATGGTCAACCTCTCCAAAACCGTCTGAAGTGGCAAATATAATCAGAAATTTGAGTTTAGGCGGGAAATGGCTAATTTTGTTGGACATTTCCGAAGGAAATGGCTAATTATATAGGTTATAAACTACTGTAATACAATGAGAAAATTGATTTGTTCCGTCGCTGCCGCCCTTCTGGTAGGATTCAGCGCGATGGCAGACGAGGGGATGTGGATGCTTCCGCTCCTCCAGAAACTCAACGCGGACGCGATGAAGGACCTTGGATGCAGGCTCACGCCTGACCAGATCTACAATGTGAACCATTCTTCGCTCAAGGATGCGATCGTCATCTTCGGCGGCGGATGCACAGGCGAGATGATCTCCGACAAAGGACTTTTGGTGACCAACCACCACTGTGGCTACAGCAGCATCCAGCAGCTCTCAAGCGACGAGCACAACTACCTTGAGGACGGATTCTGGGCGATGAACAGCGGCGAGGAGATTCCGGTTCCGGGGCTCACGGTCACGTTCCTTGTGAACATGAGCGATGTCACCGACGCGATTGAAGGTGCCAAGTCCGACGAGGAAAGAAAGGCTGTCAGAGAGGCTCTCGTCAAGGCATCCGAGGAACAGAATCCCGGGTGCGACGTGGAACTCACCTCTTTCTACAACAACAATGTGCACTACATCATCGTCTATAAGATCTTCAAGGACATCCGTTTCGTAGGGGCCCCGCCGGCATCCATCGGAAAGTTCGGCGGTGAGACCGACAACTGGATGTGGCCTCGCCACACAGGCGACTTCTCGATGTTCAGGGTCTATGCGGGCAAGGACAACGAGCCGGCTGAATATTCAGAGGACAATGTGCCTTACGTGCCAAAGCAGTCGCTGAAGATCTCTCTAAAAGGCATCAACGAAGGTGACTACACGATGATCATGGGCTACCCTGGACGCACCCAGAGGTACCAGACAGAGGCGCAGCTGAACCACATGCTGGCACTGAACGACATCGCGATTGAGGCCAGGACCCTACGTCAGGACATAATGTGGAAATGGATGGAGAAGGATCCTTCCATCAGGCTGAAATATGCCAACAAATATGCTGGCTCAGCCAACGGTTGGAAGAAGTGGATCGGAGAAAAGAAGGCGTTCAAGGACTTGAATATCATCGAGAAGGAGCACGACAAGGAGGCTCGCTTCCAGAAATGGGTTGACAAGAACAAGAAACGTTCCGAGCTATATGGAACAGCAATCGCGGACATCGCAGCCGGGATCAAGGCCAACGAGCAGGTGGATTTCGACGTGAAACTTCTGAGCGAGACCATCTTTAGAACCGAACTGGTCAATCTCTCAAGCGCTTACTTAGGAGGCAGGAACAGAAGTCTGAAATCAGGAGCGGACAGTCTGACTGCGGAAGCGGCTGGCTTCGAAGCTCTTAAAGCCGTGTTCGAAGACTACTACGCTCCGCTGGACAAGGAAGCGACAGCGGCCCTGTTGAAATTGTATAGGGAGAAGGCAAGACCTGAGAACTATCCGGATTTCGGAGAGGATTTCGCGACAATGGACATCGACAAGTACGTGGATGAGCTGTTCAGAACGACAATATTCTCGTCTTATGACAAGGCTAAGGAAGCCATTGAAAAAGATGGCAAGAAGGCCACTCTCAATGATCCGGCCAACAAGTTCGCGACAGCGCTCGTGAATGTGTTCGCCAAACTGCGCGGAGAGCAGGACCAAGAGGCTAAGGCCAAGATCAAGGCCGCTTCCAAGGCCTACACAGCCGGACTGATGGAATGGAACAAAGGCAAGGCCATGTACCCGGACGCCAACTTCACGATGAGGCTCACCTACGGGACTGTGAAGTCATATTCCCCGAAGGACGCCGTCAACTACAGGTACTACTCAACCATCTACGGTGTGATGGAGAAAGAGGACCCTAACAACTACGAGTTCAACGTTCCGGAAAAGCTTAAGCAACTCTATGTCAAGAGGGACTACGGCCAGTACGCCATGGCTGACGGCAACCTCCCTTGCTGCTTCCTCACCACAAACGACATCACAGGAGGCAACTCAGGCAGCCCTGTCCTCAACGCCAACGGTGAACTGATAGGTCTGGCATTCGACGGTAACTGGGAGTCGATGTCCAGCGACGTGATGTTCGAGCCTGACCTCCAGAGGTGCATCTGCGTGGACATCCGCTACGTCCTCTTCCTCGTGGACAAGTTCGGCGGCGCCGGCTATCTCACCAAGGAAATGAACATCGTAAAATAATAAACATGACAAAACAGGAAATATTAAATATGCTCGCCGAGGTGGTTCACCCCGCCAAAGGCAGCAAAAGCATAGTCGAGCTGGGTATGGTTGACTCCATCTCCATCAACGGCAACAAGGCGACAGTCACCCTCGCATTCCCTAAAAGGCGCGATCCTCTCACTGAATATCTTGTCGGGAGCACCCGCGCCACAATCATCCGCAATGCTCCGCAAGGCACTGAGGTTGAGGTAAAGACCGTGGTCAAGGAAGAAGCTCCGAAAAAGAAAGCCGGACTTGATCTCGGCCTTGAGGAAATCAACAATGTCCGCCACATCATCGGAATCGCCTCCGGCAAGGGAGGGGTCGGAAAGTCCACCGTGGCGGTCAATCTGGCCGTGGCCCTCGCCCGTCTCGGCTACAAGGTCGGACTCGCCGACGCTGATGTCTACGGGCCTTCCGTTCCGCTGATGACCGGCACGGAAGGCGCTGTCCCTGAGGCGGAAGAGATTGCGGAAGGCAAGGAAGTGATCTACCCGATCGAGAAATACGGTGTGAAATGGATGTCCATCGGCTATTTCGCCGAACCAGGCCAAGCCCTCATCTGGAGAGGTCCTATGGCCTGCAACGCCCTCAAGCAGATGATTCTGCAAGTCCGCTGGGGTGTGTTGGACTTCCTTCTGATCGACATGCCACCAGGAACCGGCGACATCCACATCTCCCTCGTGAACGACATCCCGATGGAGGGTGCGCTGATCGTCACTACACCTCAGCCTGTGGCCCTCTCTGACGTGGAAAAAGGCGTGAATATGTTCCGCAACAAGAACATCGACCGCAAGATCTTCGGTCTTGTGGAGAACATGGCATGGTTCACTCCTGAGGAACTTCCCCAGAACAAGTACTATATATTCGGAAAGAACGGTGGCAAGGAGATGGCCGACAAGTACGGCATTCCGCTCCTCGGGCAGATACCGATCGTCCAGAGCATCCGTGAAGGCGGAGACTCCGGCGAGCCTGCCGCCCTCTCCACCCGTCCGGACGGCCAGGCATTCATAGACCTCGCCGGACGCCTCGTCAAAGCCGTTGAGTCCTAGATTATCGCTCCGAGTTTGCGGACTGTGCCGACAAGATTTTCCACATCAATGTCCTGCACGTTCCGAGACTCGGAGATGCTTTGTGCCGCTGCGACACCTGCAGCCTGGCCTGTGCCCATGCAGCTCGCCATCACGCGGAGAGACGCAAGTGCCTGACGGTCAGTGGAGATGCAGCGCCCGGCAACAAGCAGGTTGGGATATTCGGGAGCAATCAACGCCCTGTAAGGCACATACGCCGGCTGCTTGAGGTCGATACGCATCTGCTTGGTTCCCTTGCTGGCGTGCATATCAATCGGATGTATGCCGCGCGAAATGCTGTCCTCATAGTGGAAGCCGCTCACATATTCATCGGCCGTGACGGTGTGGACACCATTGATGCGACGGGACTCCCTGACTCCGGCCTGAGGCGCGGTGGAAGAGACGTAACTGTCTTTGAATTCTGGGAAATTCTCTTTAAGCAGCGATGCGAAAAGGAATATGTCCTCCCGCAACTGACACTCCGCCGCCGTGAAATTCCTATTGTCCGTGGATATGGCCGCGCGACGGGTGATGTTGACCGCGACGCTGCCTTTGTGGAGCACATTGTTGAACCAAGGGCCTCCGAAATCCGGGATTTCAGGATGTGTCTCTTTCATGGCAAGAAGTTTCTCTCTGACAGGACGGCACTGGCTCGGACCATTTATGCCGTTGTGGTACATACATTTGTTGAGCAACTCGCTGTCGGTGTCGACTCCGGAAAGAATGAAGCAGAATGATGACGGCTGAAGCTCACTGTCAGGATTCTCCTGCATAGGCACACTGGCCATATTCGCAAGGTCCGCATCGCCGGTGCAGTCAATGAACCTTTCTGCCTCAAGGCTTTCAAGGCCGTTCTTGTTTTCGATGATCACTGAGGAGATCCGTTTTCCCTCCATCTCGCATCCTATCATCGCCGAGTGCATATAGAGATCCACTCCGGCCTCCAGCACCATCCTCTGACAGCAAAGTTTGTAAAGTTCAATGTCGAAGTCGATGTTCGCTTTCGGCCACTCGATGAAAGCGCCGCCCATGGATTCGAGCCTCTGCACGAACTCCCAAGGAATGCCGCCGATCACGAGATTGTTGTCCTTGGCGAACACGCTGATAGGGGTCACATACCCCGTGGTCGCCATTCCTCCGAGGAAACCATAGCGCTCAATGAGAGCCGTTTTCGCTCCTTGACGCGCCGCAGCGACCGCAGCGATGAAACCGGCGGGACCTCCGCCGGCAACGACAACGTCGTATTTTCCGACAAGCGGAGCCAACTGCCTTATTTTAGCGGAATTTCCTTCCTGTCCGGCGCAAGAGACAAGCTCCGGAGCCACTGAGACCGCAGCCAATCCAACAATTCCCCTTTTAAGAAAGAGCCTTCTTGATATTTCTGACATAGATTCGACCTTAGAGATTTGAATGCTGATTAACTCAGGCAAAAGTAATAAATATATAATGATATTGAAAGAATACTACGGAATGGACGGTCGAAGAATCTCAGCGATTGCATCGGTCTCGATCAAGAAGCCGTCGTGGCCGTAGGGGGTCTCGACCTGATGATAGTCGGAGCCAGGAATCAGAGCCGAGAGAGGCTTCATGTCCTCAGGAGGGAACAGTTCATCGGAGGACATACAGATGAATGTGCAATCAGCCTTGATCCGAGACAAAGCGGCGGCGACACCTCCTCGGCCACGCCCCACATTGTTGCTGTCAACCTCGTCACAGACATAGAGGTAGGAATATGCGTCCCAGTCCTTGACAAATTTGGAGGTCTGGTGGCGGTAGTAGGATCCGACCTTGCCGGCGAACACCGTGTCGTCACTGTCCTCGTTCTGCTTGAAGAGGCCCTCCTCGCAGCGGTAGGTCAGCAGGGCTATTGCGCGGGCAGCCTTCAGACCCTCCATGCCGCCATTAAGGTCACGGTGCTCCTTAAAGGTCGGATCAGCCAGAAGCGCCATGCGGCTGGCGGCGTTGAAGCCGGCGAGCCAAGGAGTCACCCGGGCGCCTGTTGCGATAAAGAATATCTTTCCGAATATGTCAGGGCGCATCACTGCCCACTCAAAGGACATGAATCCGCCCATCGATGTTCCGATCAGCACGTCAATCTTCTCTATTCCAAGATGCTGCCTCAGAAGGTCGAAAGCTCTCACGGTGTCACGGACGGTCACGCGGGGGAACTCGAAATAGTAAGGCTTCCCGGTCTTAGGATTTGTGGAAGCCGGTCCAGAGGAGCCACAGGCGGAACCGAGGACATTGGCGCAGATCACGAAATACTTCTCGGTGTCTATCAGCTTGCCGGGTCCCACAAGCGCGGGCCACCATTGTCCCTCCGGATCGGAATTGGCGGTCAAGGCATGACAAAGCCAGACCACTTTCTTGTCCGGTGAATATCCTGACGGCGATGCGTGGTACGCTATTTCCAGATTGTCAATGCTTCCACCTGCCTCGAACTCAAACGTTCCGTCATATTTATAGATGTGCTCAATCATTTTCAATGGTATTTGTCACTGAACTTCGGCAAACCTTGCCTATTCTATTAATATTTCAGTAATATTTCAGCATGCAAATTTAGCAATCATTAAAGATTTTTAGCGCTTGTCGATATAATCAAGCATTCCGTAAGACAGAAAATGCTTACATTTGTCTTATTGGCCTTGATGCAAGATTATTATTGTGCCAATCATAGCTAAACGGAATTGTTATGGAGAATTACAGAATAGGCAACGGCTACGATGTCCACGCCCTCAAAGAAGGGCTGCCAATGTGGCTCTGCGGAATCAAAATAGAAAGTGAAACCGGCTTTGTGGCGCATTCGGACGGCGATGTGGCCATCCATGCTCTATGCGATGCCCTTTTGGGAGCCGCCGCTCTGGGAGACATTGGACTGCATTTCCCTGACAATGATGACAGATGGAAGGGTGTTGACAGCAAACTGCTTCTGAAAGAGGTAATGACAAAGGTCAGAGCCAAAGGCTACGAACTCGGCAACGCCGACATCACGATTGCCCTGCAGGCACCTAAACTGCGTCCACACATAGACACCATGCGTTCAAAACTCGCCGAAGTGATCGGAACAGACATCGATAGCATCTCAGTAAAAGCCACCACCACCGAACGTCTCGGCTTTGTCGGCAGAAAGGAAGGCTGCGAAGTCTGGGCGACAGTCATCATATTCAAGTCTCAGCCGACCCGAGACAATTCATCAGACTCACTAAAAAATCGCTGAATATGAGCCCTTTGTCAGTCATTATCACAGTTTTGGCGTACTTCGCCGTGATGCTTGCGGTGTCCTGGATCTCCGCACGAAACGCCGACAACGCGGGATTCTTCAACGGAGGACGGAAAGCCCCATGGTGGATCGTGGCGATCGCGATGCTCGGAGCGCCGATGTCCGGCGTGACCTACGTTTCCGTGCCGGGGATGGTCGGCGTGGGAGGCACGGCTATGGGCTACATGCAGATGGTGCTTGGATTCTTTGTCGGCTACATAATCATCGCCTTCGTCCTGACACCTATATTCTTCAAGATGAATATGGTGTCGATCTACCAATATCTTGACGACCGGTTCGGGGTCTCCTCGCACAAGACCGGAGCGTGGTTTTTCTTCATTTCCAAGATTTTGGGAGCCGCCGTCAGACTGTTTCTCGTGTGCGTGACCCTCCAGCTGATGATCTTCGAGCCGCTCCATCTGCCGTTCATCCTGAACGTGGTGATCTCAGTGGCCATCGTGCTGCTGTACACATTCCGCGGCGGGGTGAAATCCGTGATCTGGACGGACACATTGAAGACAGTCTGTATGATTGTGTCAATCGTGCTGGCTATCGTGTTCATCGCCAAGGATTTGGGACTGAACTTCTCCGGAGTGGTGCAGACGGTGCGTGAGAGTGCATATTCAAAGATGTTCTTCTTCGACGATGTTAACCACCCCGAATATTTCTGGAAGCAGTTTCTGGCGGGCGTTTTCACTGTGATTGCGATGACGGGTCTTGATCAGGACATGATGCAGCGCACACTGAGCAGCCGCAATGCGAAAGACTCGCAGAAGAACCTGATTACCAGCGGATTGTTGCAGATTCCGGTGATATTCCTGTTCCTCTGCCTGGGAGTGCTCCTGTACATATTCGCCGGGCAGAAAGGCATCTCTGAGGTTGGTGACACGCTGTTCCCGGCAGTGGCGACAGGCGGCTGTCTGCCTACAATCGTGGGGGTTCTGTTCGTGATCGGACTCGTGTCGTGCGCGTTCGCGGCGGGAGGTTCGGCTTTGACTGCGCTGACCACGTCGTTCACGGTGGACATCATCGGCACCAAGGGAAAGAGCGAGGAACAGGTGACTTCAGTCAGGAAGAAGGTGCACCTGCTGATGGCGTTCCTGATGGGAGTCGTGATCTTCGTCTTCTATCTGCTGAACACGAAATCGGCCATTGACGCGGTTTACAAGCTCGCAAGCTACACTTACGGGCCGATCCTGGGAATGTTCGCGTTCGGGATATTCACAAAGAAGAAGGTCAACGACAAATGGGTGCCGCTGGTGGCCATCGTCGCTCCGGTTCTTTGCTTCATACTCCAGAGCAACTCAGAAAGATGGTTCTGGGGCTACAAATTCAGTTATGAGCTGCTTCTCTTCAACGCTTTGTTCACGATTTTGGGACTTTGTCTGCTAATTCGCAGAAAAAAGTCGAATTAATTTTGGCAATTCAGGATAAATCCCTATTTTTGCAGTCCCGTTGCGAAGACACACGGAACATCATTGAGATATGGTGTAATGGTAGCACTACAGATTCTGGCTCTGTCAGTGAGGGTTCGAATCCTTCTATCTCAACACAATCCGGCTCTGGCCGGTTTTTTATGGCTCTTGCCAGGAATGGCGGGGTAGCTCAGCTGGTTAGAGCGTCGGATTCATAATCCGGAGGTCGTGGGATCATGCCCCACTCCCGCTACAAACAAAGAAACTAATTAAGACGATAATGGCGAACGCATTTCACTATTCCATCGGAAGGAAATTCATCCAGGCTGTCAGCGGAGCATTTCTTATAATCTTCCTGCTGCTTCACGTGACGATTAACCTGTTCTCCGTCATTGACTCTTTCACAGGCAACTACAACGGACTTGACGGTCTCTTCGAGAAAGGCTGTGAGTTTATGGCACTTCCTATCGTGACCATAATGGTTCCGGTACTTGCCCTCGGTTTCATCATCCACATCTTCTACGGATGCTGGCTTACTTGGCAAAACATCAAGGCCCGTGGCGGTTACAAACGCTATGAGGCCGCAAGCGTCGCTGCCGCCGACTCATGGTCAGCGAAGAATATGGCTGTTCTCGGTGTTGTGATTCTCGGTTTCCTTGCTTTCCATCTTACCCACTTCTGGGCCAAGATGCAGCTCGCGATGTTCATCGGCGCCGAAGAGGGCAATCCTTATGATCTTCTCGATGCTACTTTCGGACGATGGTGGGTGCTGGTTCTGTACCTCGCCTGGTTCGTGGCCATCTGGTTCCACCTTTGCCACGGTTTCTGGAGCATGTTCCAGACAGTTGGTTGGAACAACCAGGTATGGTTCAAGAGACTGAAAGTGATCGGCATCGTGGTCGCCACGCTGATCTGCCTTGGCTTCGCGGCTGTTGGTATCAACGCATTCCTTCAGGCAAACGCATTGATATAGTCAAGGATTCTAAAGAAATTTCAAGGGCGACCGGAAACGGTTGCCCTTTTTTTGTTATGCTTCCTCCGTTCACTTAGACTGTCGAAGCGAATAACACAGACAACATTGATTTATAATAAACATTTAAAACGAACAACAAAATGAGACAGAAAAAGTTCTTGCTCCCAGAGAGCGACATCCCGACAGCATGGTTTAACATGCAGGCAGTCATGCCCAACAAGCCAATGCCAATCCTGAACCCGGCCACACACGAGGCTTTGAAATCAGAAGATCTCTATCCTATCTTCTGCAAGGCCTGCGCCGACCAGGAACTCAACACCACGGACGAGTGGATTCCTATTCCGGAGCCGGTTCGCGAGCAGTACGCCGGCTACAGATGCACTCCTCTGGTAAGGGCTTATGACCTCGAGGCCGCACTCGGAACTCCGGCACACATCTATTTCAAGAATGAGAGCGTGTCCCCTGCCGGATCACACAAACTGAACTCGGCATTGGCTCAGGCCTACTACGCCAAGGAGCAGGGCATCACCAACATCACCACCGAGACCGGCGCCGGTCAATGGGGCGGAGCGCTTTCCTACGCCGCCAAGAAGTTCGGGCTGGACTGTGCCGTCTACATGGTCAAGGTCAGCTTCTTCCAGAAGCCTTACAGAAGGTCTATCATGCAGACTTTCGGGGCGGACATCACCCCTTCCCCGTCCATGTCCACGAGGGCAGGCAAGGACATCATCACGGCCAATCCTAACGATCAGGGATCCCTTGGATGCGCTATCTCAGAGGCCATCGAACTGGCGGTCAGCACTCCGAACTGCAAGTACACGCTCGGCTCAGTACTGAACCACGTCTGCCTGCACCAGACAGTCATCGGGCTGGAGGCCGAGAAGCAGATGGAGATGTCCGGGGAATATCCGGACATCGTGGTGGCCTGCTTCGGAGGCGGCTCGAACTTCAGCGGAATCGCCTATCCGTTCATGAGACATAACATCCAGGAAGGCAAAAAGACCCGATTCATCGCCGCGGAGCCATATTCATGCCCTAAACTCACAAGGGGTAAGTTTGAATATGACTTCGGTGACGAGGCCGGTATGACTCCGCTCCTGCCGATGTACACCCTCGGGCACGATTTCAAGCCTGCGACCATTCATGCCGGCGGGCTCCGCTACCACGGAGCGGGTGTGATCATGTCACAGCTGATGAAGGACGGCTACATGGAGGCTGTGGACATCGAGCAGACAGACGCATTCAAGGCCGGTGTCCTCTTCGCCCAGACCGAGGGCATCATCCCTGCGCCGGAATCATGCCATGCTATCGCAGCGACCATCAACGAAGCGCTCAAGTGCAAAAAGACTGGTGAAGAGAAGACAATCCTGTTCAACCTTTCCGGACACGGTTTCGTGGACATGAGCGCCTACGACCAGTACTTCTCAGGGGAAATGCAGAACTACCACGTCTCAGACGAGGACCTCGCCAAGTACATCAAGTCTGCTGACGCGCTGAACAAATAGTCGTCCGGCCACAAGGGCTGTAATACAGATTCACACCTAAAGCCCAGAGAGCCTCTAACCTGAATTTTGCACGTCACCAAAATTCAGGTTAGAGGCTCTCTGGGCTTATTAAAGAAACCGAAAATTTCAACTGAATAATACATTCACCCAATGGTGCAGGTCGCTTTTTGGTCGCCGAGCCTGTCGAAGCGACAAATGTCACGACATAATCTATATCGGGAGAGTTTTCTGACGGAGCCAGGCGGCGACTTCCTGGGAGAGGCGTGGGGATAGGGTGCGGTAAACTCGCTCGTTGTAGGCATTGAGCCAGTCGATTTCGGAGCGGTCGAGGAGGTCTTTCAGCAGAATAGAGGTGTCGAAATGACAGAGAGTCAGTGGCTCAAAACGAAGCCAGTGGCCGAAATCATTTTCACCTGCATCGACACAAAGAATAAGGTTCTCGTGACGGATGCCGAATTTGCCTTCCCGGTATATTCCCGGCTCGTCACTGGTGATCATTCCCGGAAGAATGGCCTGACGGTTGAAGTTCTGGCGAATATCCTGCGGCCCTTCGTGGACATTAAGATAGAAACCGACACCGTGGCCGGTTCCGTGGCCGAAATTGCGCTTGGCGTTCCATAGCGGCTCACGGGCCAATACATCCAATTGACAACCAGCGGTTCCCTTAGGGAAAACAGCCTTGGACAAGGCTATATGGCCTTTCAAGACCAATGTGTAGTCCTCCTTCTCCAGTTGCGAACAAGGTCCAAGCGGAATTGTTCTGGTGATGTCTGTGGTTCCGAACAAGTACTGCCCTCCGGAATCGCACAGGTAAAGCCCCTCGGCGTAAATCTCAGCCGAACCCTCCTCTGGTGTGACGTAGTGAGGCAGAGCCGCGTTCGGGCCGTAAGCGGAGATTGTCTCGAAACTCTCGCCACGGAACCCTTCGATTTCCGAACGAAGCTCGTGCAACTTCAACGAGGCTTCATATTCATTGATCGCATCGCCCGCCTCGACGGACGTCTGCAACCAGTGGAGGAAACGCTCCATGGCGATGCCGTCCTCAAGGTGCGCCTCTTTCATTCCAGTGATCTCCACATCGTTCTTGACGGATTTGCGTAATCCGACCGGGGAGGTGCCGAAGACGATAGACTGTGGCGAATTGTCCTTCAAAATACTGTACAGATTGTAATTCAAAGTCGTCGGATCAACAAACAGAGTCTCGATGTAACTGCCGTCCACAAGGTTTGAAAGTGCGGTTTCCACATCAGAATATTCTTGAATGTTCACTCCGTCCGCAATCAGCTCGTGGAAACTGTCCTCGGTCTCGTCATCCTCATCAGGTGTTGGACCTTTACGTGCAAACCAAAGCACATTGTCTTGAGTGACAAGCAGGTACGACATCACAACAGGATTGTAAGCCACATCTTGTCCACGGACATTCAGCATCCAGGCAATCTCATCCAAAGCCGTGAGAAGAATCGCATCGTAGCCTTTTTCCGCCAACCATTTACGCAGCCAACGGATTTTCTGCTCCCTTGACCAGCCGACCTGCTCAGGGCCAAGTGTAATGATTGGAGTCTGAGGAATCTCCGGACGGTCTGTCCACAAAACTTCCAGCATGTCGGGGACGTTGACAAAACGGACCTTCTCCCCAACCGCTTCCTGAATGTCCCTCACGGAAGAAGCTGTCATGCAAAGCCCATCAACCGCTACGCAGGCTTCATCAAAATCCGCAAAATGTCCGGCAAGCCATTCAGGAATAAGCACTTGACCAGGAACACGTGTCTTATGCAGCTCAGCTCCAGCCTCCGGAAGCTGCTTCGAAGCCTGGATGAAATAACGTGTGTCCGTCCAAAGCCCGACATGGTCCTCAGTGATGACCAAATCTCCTTCTCCAGTGTAGCCGGAAAGCCAAGCCACCTGATGCCAGCGCGCGGCGGAATATTCACTGTTGTGAGGATCATTTCCCGTCACAATGACGGCATCCCACCCCTTCGAGCGCATCATCGCCCTAACAGACTCAATCCTTTCTTTGAAAATGCTCATTGACTCAAATGGATTATTATGAATATGATTCCAAATACCAATCGTTACAAATATATAGTTTAAACTGAAATAATCCTACAAGCATCAATGTATCTGTTTTTACAAAAAAAGTAGAAAATTGTATCGATTTATACATTTTCGCATTGATATTTGAAAAAAAATAAATATCTTGTGTCTCTCTTGGTATAGAATCCGCTTACGTCTGGGCTTCTAGAATCCAGAGAAAATAATAATACAACCAATAAAAACGTACTGTATGAACAAAAAAATCGCAGCAATCCTTGCTTTGCTTTTTCTAAGCGCAGTTGTCGCCTTTTCTCAAAACATACAGGTCAAAGGAACAGTCACCGACGCAAATGGTGAACCCGTACCTTTCGCCTCTATTCAGTTGAAAGGCACAAAAACAGGCACCTCCACGGACGAGAACGGCAGTTACACCTTCACCGCTCCGTCCAATGGAACACT
>DCMG01000110.1 GCA_002321335.1 Bacteroidales bacterium UBA1628
GATGGCTTGTGGCATTTCGAGAAGGATGGTCAATGCCATAATCCGTGAGACTGTGTGGGATAAGGAAGAACAAGTGCTGCCTGAGTTGTCCGGCTGCTGAGATGTCAACAAATGTCGGTTTTCTCCGGTGAAAAGCTGTCCGGCCGGACATACGGCCCCTCAACGGCGTTTCCTCCGTGGAATCGTGGTTCGGCCGGACAAAATAATATTCGATAAATTAAATGAGCGTATTCAAAGAAAAAGAGGGACGTTGCGATGCGACGTTCCGGTCTGGCGGACCATATTGGCACGCCTATACTTCAGGTAAGGATACTCCGTTGCTTTTTGTGCGGGATGAGGATCTTGTGTTTGTCATGAATGTGGTGGCGCAGGCTGCGGCACTATTCCCAGAGCTTCGGGTTATCGCGTTCGAGGTGATGAACAACCATTTTCATTTTGTGGTTTCAGCGGAAGAGAACTCTGTATTGGCGTTCTGGGCATTCATAAAGAAAAGGTTGGCGAGATCGTTTCCTCTGATGAAGAATATTCATATCACACTCAAGCCGATAGAAGGTCTGGGCTCATTGCGCAATAACATCGTCTATACCAACCGGAACGGTTATGTGGCTGATCCGGCTCACACGCCGTTCAGTTATCCATGGGGGACTGGGCGCTATTACTTTTTGGACTGGCCAACTGGTAAGGCATTGGGGCGGATATTCGTGGATGACATGAGGAAGATGTTCAGGTGCCGCACCCCTGGGCTCCCGGGAGAGTGGGAGGTTGTAGGTGGCTACATCGCCCCATGGAATTACTGCGCCGTCAAGTTCGGCATGGCGATGTTCCGGGACGCGCATCACTACTTCATGATGGTGAGCAAGAACGTGGAGGCGTATGCGGAACTGGCCGCTGCAATCGATGACGGTGAATTCCTTACAGATTCTGAACTGTTCTCTCGTCTGAGTTCGTTGCTGCGGTCTGACTACGGCGTCTTCTCCATCAAGGACTTGACCAAGCCTCAGAAATTCGACCTCGCCCGTAAACTCCGATATGAATTCCGTTCCTCCAACGGTCAGGTCAGCCGGGTGCTCGGTTTGTCCCGGTACGAGATTGATTCGCTTTTCCCTTTGGCGGCGGAAAAGTGAGGATTGCTTTCGACGGCATTGGAAAATCTGCGGCCGAGATTTTGTCCGATGAAAGTCGTTTCCGCTATAATGCAAAGTTGGTGAGGCTGTTTGTCCGGTGGAAAGCCACATTACCGGACAAGAGTAGCCCAAAGAACATTTTGTCCGGAGAAAGGCTGATTGCCCGGACAAACGGCATAGTTTTTAGAATCGTAGGCGAACTTAGCCCGAAAGAAATCATGAACAAATGAAGGACAGAAATCATAATGACCCAGAAATGATTCCAGTTCATGATGGGATGCAGAACTTCTCACTAATGAGTTATAGTTCTTAGCCATCTCCTTATAGGTAGACGAGGTGTACATCACTTCCCACTTGCTTCCATTCATACGGTTGAAGCTTTATTCATTTCGCAAGAATGTTATTTGGTTTCGTCCAAAAGAATAAGTTCCTGCAAAGCATGGTCATAGGCAATCGGTATGCCTTCAATAATGTAGTGGATGGCCTTGTCGATGATAGGGAATGGGACAATGAACCATTCCTTCGGTTTTGCGATACCGGCATCAACTTGCAACTGAGCCGCACCGAATAGCCGATGGATCAGATCTTCGAAAGTGGAAGCTTTGATATTGGCGACTTTATATGTCTTGACAATCCTGACATCCGCGAACAGATAGGTGGATTCATTCTTTGCGTTGGCGACACGTTGCTCCACGGTCTGACGGGTGAATCCTATTTTGTAAAGATCTTTGATCCTTGCAATATCCGGATCGGTGGAAAGTGATCGGAGAACGTATATCCAACCTGACACGACATCATTGATGCCTGGTGTAAAGTGCTTGGAAAGGTAATCCTGGTCGGTGCCGCTGTAATCTACGATGGTATAGCCTTCGGTATATAGAGACTTTGCCAGAGTCTGCTGATATACATTTGTTTCTGTCCCGTTCTCAAAAATGCAACGTGTGCGCTCATCCGCACGGCCACGGGCATCTCTGCGTCGTGCATCCTTGTTTATGCGTGCGAGAAACAGCAGCTGATTCCCGAGCACGAAATACCGTCCTTCTGCCAAGTGCGCTTCTTTGAAACGGACAAGACGGCATAGTCCGTCATCGAGTTTTTTATGGATAATTTGAAAACCTTCTTCAAAATCAGCGAAATCCTTGCATTCGGTACGTTTGGCTATGGATTCGGCTTCCGCGCGTTCCAATTGCCGCTTCTTCATATATTCCGGAATCTCGAAAATGCTCTGATCCACTGGAGTGACATCCGAGAACAGCGGATCTTTGAATATGTCAGCCAGGTCATCGTGCGTAAGACTTTCTTTCGAAGCGATAACTGGCTCCTCTGATGGTGTGCCAATTGAGACAGCCGGTTCTTCTTCTGACTTGATGGAAAGAAGTCCGG
>DCMG01000045.1:0-3351 GCA_002321335.1 Bacteroidales bacterium UBA1628
GGAGCGTCCTTGTCGCGCACGAACTCGCCGACATTGAAGCCGTAGCTTTCCTCGCCACCGCAGATGAACTCACCCTTGCCCTCGTTCTCGCGCACGATTTCCTCGATGTACTTGAAACCGGTCAGAACATCGTAGCACTTCACTCCGAAGCTGCGGCCGATCTCGGCGATAAGCTCGGTCGTCACTATGGTCTTGGCGATATACTTCGTAGGATCCAACTTGCCGAGTTCCTTCCAGCGGGTAAGGATGTAATATGTCAGGATGGATCCAGTCTGGTTGCCGTTGAGCTGGACCATCTTGCCGTCATTGTCACGGACAGCGATTCCAAGACGGTCAGCGTCCGGATCGGAGGCCATCACGATGTCCGCGCCCTTCTTGTCGGCCATCTCAAGAGCCATCTTCATAGCGGCCGGCTCCTCCGGATTCGGAGAGACTACTGTCGGGAAGTCACCATCGCTGACATCCTGATCTGGCACATGGATGATGTTCTCGAAACCAAGGCGTTTGAGAGCCTCAGGAACGATGCGTACACCGGCTCCGTGAAGCGGAGTATATACAATCTTCAAGTCCTTGTGCTTCTCTCTGGCCTCTGGGCTGAGGGTAAGCGAAAGGATGTCAGAGATGTAAGCATCATCCATCGCCTTGCCCATCAACTCGACCTCACCGCAATGCTCTTTCTTCTCAAACATCACCTGAGACGGGTCGGTGATCTTGTTCACCTCATCGATGATCTCCTGATCCACCGGTGCGACTATCTGCGCCCCATCAGACCAATAGACCTTGTACCCGTTATATTCCTTAGGATTGTGCGAGGCGGTCACCATGACTCCGGCGACAGCACCCATCTTGCGGATAGAGTAGCTCAGCTCCGGAGTAGGGCGCAGGTTGTCGAAGATAAACACATGCAATCCGTTGGCACTGAATATGTCAGCGGCAATCTTGGCGAACAGTTTGGAGTTGTTGCGGCTGTCGTAGGAAATGCAGACACGGATGTCATCCCCTGAAACCTTCTTAAGAATATAGTTGGCCAGTCCCTGGGTAGCCATCCCGACGGTATATTTGTTCATCCTGTTGGTTCCGACTCCCATGATGCCCCTAAGGCCGCCGGTGCCGAACTCCAAAGTCTTGTAAAACGCGTCCTCGAACCCAGCCGGATCATTGTTCCGCAGTTCAAGCACCTTCATCTTTGTCTCCTGATCGAAATCCCCTTCCAGCCATTTCCTGGCGTTCTCGTTGTAATCCTGTGCCATAGTATTCTCGTTATTTATTCTATTGTCTGTAACTTTCTTCGCATAATTGTGAATCACAAACCATACGAATCACAAATTTACTCAAAAAACGGCTTTATTTGTCTATTTTTGCATCATTATGGACAATTTTGAGAGATTCATAGTTGAGAACGAGGGGGCGGACACGGTGCGGCTGGTGATGTCGCGGAGGGAGTGGCCGACGCCGGGGGATCCGGGGCTGGCGGGATTGGATGCGAAGTCGCTGGCGATCAACACAATTGAGGGGCGAAGAAGACTGAGGAAGAAACTGCCGGAATGGGTGGCGTGCACTGGGCTGGTCTATCCTTCGTCGCTTTGCGCAGAACAGTGCAGCTCTTCGGACACAGCGCGGTACAAGGCATTGATTGTTCAAAGAATCCTTAATGAATATGTTGGTTCGGGCGCTTCGACAAGCTCAGCGACCGAAAAGATAATGGTCACTGAGCCTGTCGAAGTGACCTCCGGAACCAGAAAGGCCGGGAAGATCGCTGACCTGACAGGCGGGCTGGGGGTGGACTGCTGGGCGTTCAGCGAAGTGGCAGGCGAAGTGCTTTACAATGAGATGAATCCGGAATTGGCAGCGGCGGCAAGGCACAACTTCAAGGAATTGGGAGTCACGAATATATTCATAAAGAATCAGGAGGCGACAGCGGACTCTCTGGAAGACTTGATCGGGGACTTCAAACCCGATGTGATATTCATGGACCCTGCGAGAAGGGATTCAGCCGGGAAGAAGGTATTCCTTCTGGAGGATTGCTCACCGGACGTGCTGAAAATGCTGTCGGAACTGTTCAGTATCAGCCGGTTCGTGTTACTCAAACTCTCACCTATGGCGGACATCACGATGGCGGTGGAGAGGCTGAACAGGACGTACGAGGAATATCTTGAAAAGACCTCCGGCCAAGGCTGGAACGGCCAATGGGTACGTGAGGTGCACGTCGTGGCAAGCGGTGGGGAATGCAAGGAGCTGCTGATTCTGCTGGACCGGGAGCATGAGGGAGGATATTCATTGACCTGCCGTGAGGACGGCAAGACTCTGACATTCACGTCTAAAGAGATCGCAGAGTCGAAGGCAGCGCTGCCGGACTCCACCTTCGCGAGGATAATCTTCGAGCCGGGGAAGTCGCTGACCAAGGCCGGAGCGTTCAACGCGCTCTGCGAGAGGTTCGGACTTGTGAAGCTGGCCAGGTTCACACATCTTTACACAATCGGAGAGCCGTTGTCAGAAACAGAACTTGAAGAAAGAATCAAACAGTTCAAGGATTTCGGGAAGGTCTATTTCGTCAAGGAGACCCTACCTCTGAACAAGGCCTCAATCAAAGACATCGGCAAACGCTACCCACACTCGGAGGTCTCGGCCAAGAATATTCCCATGTCCAGCGATGAATTAAGAGCCCGCCTGAAAGTCAAGTCAGGCGACGACGCCCACATCTTCGGAGCCAGGATCGAAACACCTTACAACGAAGACAACTACCTGATTGTCACAGAATCCAAGCCATTTAACAGTCAGTCCTGATTATCGACACATTGAAGTCCTTGCAACGGCGATAGCTCTGGTTTGACCGACTCAGCGAGAAACGGCCGAACCTTTCATAGATGTCAAGCCCGCGCCCGAGAGTTATCGTCCATCCGGTGTCAGTGCGGATGAGCCGGTCGTGATCCGCCTTGAAGTCGTAGGTGAACTCGACGCCCATCGGCAGCAGCTCGTCCGCCAGGTCGTTGAAGCAGTCTATCACTTCCGCAACTTTCTCATCGTCATCATTCTGGGTGCTGAGGTGTATCTTTATGGTTTCATTCACGACGGACACGTCCTTAACCATCTGTATGAAATCCACAAGATTGTCTATCTGATAGGGCTGGCGGATAAACGGATCCGTGACGGAAATCTCCCTGGCCGTGCTCAGATAATCCCCAAAGAGATCCTTATAGGTCACATTACCTTGATTCTCACGTATGTGGATGTTCTTCGCCAGAAGATCCCCGACTCTTTTCCGAGGCTCTGGCAGCGTTGCTACCTCACCGGCCAACTTAGCGGTGTCGCGACCTGTGACGTTCTTATTTCCATCATCTTCGGCAAGTCCCG
>DCMG01000045.1:3438-4288 GCA_002321335.1 Bacteroidales bacterium UBA1628
CAAACTTGGCAGGCTCCGCCTTGAAGGTCTCGTCAATGACATATAGCTGATCCTTCACACGCTTGCGGCCTTCCGCTGCGAAGTCTACAAGTTCACGAGCCTCCTGATCAGTCATATTCCCGTCAGGATAGATAAGTTTCATCATGCCGGAGAAGGTCTTGCGGATGGCGAGATGGTCTCTTTCTGAAAGGGAGCCATCGAATTTCGCATAGTCCTTAAGCACCGATGTCCGGTCATCGTTGCGCATAGCGTGCAGAACCGCAGCCAAGTAGTCTGAAATAAGGCCATATCCCTTGGAAAAACTGTCTTTCTTCAACATTCTGATTTCCCATCCGGGATTATAGAGATGGAGCCGGTCCAGAAACGCACCTTTGATAAAAGAGGAAGGAATGCTCTCAAAAAGGTGGCTGTTCTTCAACATGTACGGAACCGCATGCTTCGTGTTGCCGACAAAAGCCATGGAGGCACTGGCCTCGTGGGTTCCTTTTCCACGATTGAACGATTTGTTGGCCAGATAGTTCTGCATGGTGTCGATCAGCACGGCATCCACATTGCGGCCTTTCTGCTGCTCGAACTCGTCCCACGTCACAACATCCCAGTAACCGACCAACCCCAACTCTTCCTTCTTGCCGGACATCCTGACGAACAGCCGGGGTGAGGTGACATCACCACCGCTCACGAGAACACCGTACGGAGACAATTCCTGAAAGATGTGCGACTTGCCTGTCCCTTTAGGACCCAATTCGATGAAATTGAAGTTGTTCTCCACATGCGGCAGCAGCCGGGCCAAGGTGATGAACTTTTCCCTTCGGTTCATCGCCTCGGGGTTCAGCCCGACAGTGTGCATCAG
>DCMG01000045.1:4385-8074 GCA_002321335.1 Bacteroidales bacterium UBA1628
ATCTGAATAGGCTTCAGTGTCTGGATCTCCCACCTAACCTTCACCCCTTCCCCACTGACGTAGCCGATGGTCACAATACACCATACACCGTTACCACTCAGCAGCTTAGGATTAGCCCGAACATATTCAGTAGCGATAGGAATCCCTGCCAGTCCAAGGTTGGAGAACGCGGCCTGGTACTCATCGTTCTTTTCATTGAGTGTCACCGTGACCTTGTCGATGACACGATGCCTTCCATTCTCACGGATGATGCCTTTGACGGATTCCGCATCCGCCCGGTGCACATAGTTGTTCTTGATGACTTGCCTCACCTTTTCCAATCCCTCACTGATGACCTCTTCATCATCGCTTGCGCAATATTGTCCCAAAAGATATTCCAGCACATATGTCGGAACCGGCAGACCTCCCTTCACGAGGAACGCCAAGTCCTTTCTTACCACCTTGCCTATGAAGGCCTCCACCACTTTTTGTCGTAAATTCATATCCATGACCATTAAAAGTCCTGCTCTATCATTGTGTTGTTCTTCACCGTCTCTCGGATCAACGGGTTGAGCCTGTCGTCAGCATCGTAGACGCGAAGTTGCAGCATGCCTCCCTGCACTGACTTGTTCAGGTTTAGCGCCACCTCATACACGCGGTTGTTAAGATTCGTGGCGTCTGTACTGTTCAACACCACTTCTTTCTCCTGCGTCACAGGTTCTTCGCCATGGTAGATGCAGCACACCACCCTGCGCTCCATCGCCGTCATGCTCACGGCTTCCGACTGAATCATCTGGAATTTCAAACGGCTGCTTACCATATTCAAGTTGTGGCTCATCAAGGAGACACCGACCTTCTCTGTCTTGTTCACTTTCTTGCGCACACTCTTGATGATCGGAATGATCATCTCCTGCAGCGAGGCTCCACCATGCGCAAAATTGTAACCGCCGGACGCCGCCAGCCGGTTGGTCCCGACAGGCACCGCCACCATCAGCGGAGCGGCATTCATCCAAGCGGATTCATCACCGGTGGCTTTCACTTTGATTGACGAAACCTTGTCGAGCGGAAATTTAACGATGCCTTCCGCTTCATCCTGGCTGGTGGTGAGATAGTACCTCGTCTTCTTCTCAATGGCGGGTTCCGTGACGCTGTGCTTGTCCTTGTCCTCAAACCTCATGTCATTATAGAGGAATCCATGGTCGGCTGTGAGCAGCACGTTCGTCACGTTCCATGTGGCATGCAGACGCTTCACCAAAACCGCAAGCTGCCCAATGGCTTTTCTGCAGGCACTGATGGCGTCGAACGGGCTTTGCGAATGTCCGGCGTCATCAATCGTGTCATGGAATATATATACCAGCGGACGTTTGAAAAGTTCACGCATGGACTGGGAATCACCATTCATTACATCCTCATAACGGATGCAGACAGCCCCCTCACGATATTTGTTCAGATGTGCCGTACGTTGTTCGGTTGTTGTCAATGCCACACCATCGACCAACATGTCCGTACCGTTCAACTCTAGCGTATGATGAGGAAAAAGGGCTGGCTTACAATATTTTGTTTCTGTCGGCAGCATGGCTTGGCAGGCTCCTATGGTGGCGATGTGCTTCTCCTTGGCAAGTTCCTGCATCAGTTCCATCGCAACCTCATATCTCATGGCATCGCTTACAATGACAACCTGTTTCACGCCGGTGTCAGATTCATTGGCATAGAAATCTTCCTGCCTTTTCAATCCTGTCTCTCTGAACCATACCCCCTTTTCCTTGACACACGTCAACCATTCAAGGTTGAGAATGTTGCAGACTTTGGCATATTCCAAGTCCAACCGCCGTTTCGCGGAAGTCAATGTCTGCTCAATAGGGCATTCCTTGGTGATGAGTTCGTGGTAGGCTTCAAGTGTCAGGCGATAATACCAATCTACGAGATAAAACTCCCCTGTGTATTTGTCCACATATTCCTTGGCGCTGTTGAGTTTGAGCGTGCCAAGACCTCTTACCTGAGTATAGTACAAGGCGGCCTGTCCGATGAATCGGATGGCAACCTGGATGCCGCTGTCCACCGGCAACTTCAAGGAGAGCCCACGCACACGCTCATTCACTTGCTCAGGGTCTGCCATCAGCTTCTCTTCCACCACTTCTTTCAGGATAGGCCAGCATAGCGCCTCGGTCAGGCAGTAATAGTTGGCGTCCATGCCATACACCCGGATGATTTCCTCCTCCTTGATGCCTGCGGCCAGCAGCCTCATCGCCCGGGCGAACTTCTCTGACAGCAAACGATCGTGTGTACCCAACTCGTAGATTTTGTTCATCTGGTCGAGCACCACCGAATTGCTTATCTTATACTTCTTGTAGTTGTCGCCAGGTACGGCATCCAAGAGCTGAGTGATGCTGTTGTACTTCAGGCTCTCCGCCACGCTCTTCATCCTTGGCTGTGTGTTCGGATTATAGGTGAATCCGAACAGTTTAGCCAACTTCTCGTTTATCGCCTTGCCGGCATCCAGGTTCTTGTCAAGCTTGTGCCAAAAGTCGGTGAACTTCTTCTCATCAGAGGCCGCGTCAAGGATGATGATTTTCACTATAAGGCTCTCCCAATCCAGAAGCTTCTTCTCTCCGAGATAGTTGGAGATGAAGGCACGGCAAACCATGTCCTCGCTGAACGATGTGCTGTCAATGTGCCCGTTGAGAATGTTGCTGACACGTGAAGACATCATCTCACCGATGTTCCTCATCACGAATCCGCGAAATCTCTCCGGCAGATTGTACTGCTGCATGAAACTGGCATAGTCCTCATCCTTGTACTCCATGTTAGCCTTGAGCATGTCGAGCAAAGGGAAACTGAGCTGTTGCGCTTCAGTGTGCGGATAGACCTGCTCAGGAAAGAGCAGAACCACACGCTTGTCCTTCCAGTCGTTCTCGATGGCATACTTGGCGTTGAACCAAGCTCCGTCAAACACCTTGTAAACATAGCCGTCCGCCCACTTCCCCAACTCATCAAGTTCGCTCTGGATGAAGCTCATCCTGTCGAAAATGAAGAGCACATGAAGTTGCGGGTTGCGCTCGAAGTATGAATATATTCTGTCTTGTATCATCATTTAACTACTTTATTTTCTGGAGCACGTCGCCGAACTTGGCGTAGTTTACAACCACTCCGTCATCGAGATCGAAGCTGATGGCCCGCTCCGCCACCACCTGCAGGCGTTCGTGATACTCCCGGCACTCATCAAGCAGGTTCCTCAACTGCTGCAACTTCTTGGTTTCATTGGTGCCAAGTTCGGCACGGCGGGCGTCAAGCCGGCCTATCTCCGTCTCCAGATGCTCTATGTAAGGGAGGAGATACTTCGCTCTCACCCGCTCGGCGGTGTAGGCGTTCATGCGGTGCATGTAGGCTATGACCTGGAAGGCTCCCTTCTTCGATGCGAACAGCCAGTAGACAGGGCGGTTCTGGTACATCTTCCTGTGATCTTGCCAGAAATCCTTCACGAAGTATTGCGCTATCGGTTTGCCGAGGCATTTCTCCACGTAGTTCAGGTTCTCCACATGGTGCTCGCCGCCCATCGACACACGGATGAAGTCGGAGAAGCGCAGGGATGCATTGTCGGAGAAGCCGCAGTCGCCTGGCATGAGCGGCATGATGCCGTCGTCGTCGATTTCCCATGTCTCGCCGTTGAACTCATAAGGAGCTGTCTCCTCGTCGGTCGGGTCGGGGTGGGC
>DCMG01000102.1:0-22080 GCA_002321335.1 Bacteroidales bacterium UBA1628
TCGTTCTTTGAACACAATAGAATTTGTGTAGAACGATGAGGTATAACAACTTACGAGAGGTGTTCAAGAATCAAAAAAATCCGGCTTTTGCCGGATTTTTTGTTGTATGGTGAAGGGTTTTCAGAACAATTCCAGCTGGACACCTTCTTCCGGAAGATTCTCTGATTTCTGCGAGTTGAAGAGTTCCATCGCGGCGAACTGCTTGTCGGTTATGCGGAGGATTCCAACTTTCCCTTTGGGCGGAAGGAAAGACTTCGCCCTTTTTATGTGAACATCCGCATTCTCAGCGCTTGCGCAGTGACGAAGATAGATGGAATACTGGAACATTACGAAGCCGTCGCTCATCAACTGCTTACGGAACTCCGCCGCAGCCTTAACCTCCTTCTTTGTGTCGGTAGGCAGATCAAAAAACACCATAACCCACATAACACGATACTGGCTTATCCGTTCTGAGCGGTTCATTGCAAAATCGGATACAAAACCTGCTTGGATTCTCCACAGAAGCATTTAGCCAATGACGCGGAAGTGGTGGTCGCTGCTATCATCAACGGGCTTGTCACTCCATTGATTCTGACATCAGTCATCGGGATGGACAAAAGCCTTGCCTTTATGGATGTGTCTAGCCCCAGCGGACCATCCTCTTTCGCTATCTGATAGACAAGCAAATCAACATACGGGCGATATGGCTCCATAATGTCATCAGCCAGACAATAAGCATTGTACTTGTTTCTGTGGTGAACACCCAAGGTCGGCAACAGACCGCTGCAAACCAAAGCCCTGGCTACAGTGGCGCGGACAATGGCATAGCCGTAGTTCAGGAGATTATTCGGGGCATCTTCGTCCCTTCCTCGTATGAAACCTCTGATAATGTCAGAGAAAAGCGTCTTCCAGTAATATGCAGCCGCCCGCGCCTCCAGATTCTCAGGATCCCCACTACGCACGCCCGTCGCCCATTTAAGCATATTCGGATGCTTTTCGCCGGTGGCATATTCAAGAACCGCGGCTTGATTGGCGATTTTGGATTGGATAGTCTGCTGCCAAATCTGCTTCTTCAGCGGAAGCGATGCGGCAATCTGCGAGCGGAAACGTTCGTTCTGGAGCGTGTGTCCGTCAAGAGGAAGCATCAGTCCAGTCGGAAGATGCGAGGAGTCGCAGGTTATGACCGCACAATTCTCTTCAAGGAGACTCTCCAATAGTGCCTGCGTGATTGTAATCTGTTTGTTGTCAAGTACTACCGATGCGATATCCTCAATCGGAACAGTCTTTACCACCTCCTTCTTTTCCTCACCGGAGGCCGGTTTGCTGATTACAAGCTGACCCGATTTCAGTGACAGGTAGGCTGGGCTTCCGAAATAGAGTGTGCGTTTAATCATATTCTCCGACGGTTACGATTCTACCGAGATTGTCTATACGGACCTTGACGACGTTGGCCAACTTTGAAACGCTTTGTATGTTTATCCATGTAATCCCTTTTAACATAGCATTTTCTTCAACCGTTGTCTCAAGATGATGTCGGAACATATAATTACCGCGAGATATCTTCTGCACCCTATACAAATTCGGACTAATCTCCGCATAATTCCTCGGATCCGTCAAATCATAATCCAATGGATTGAACCCCGTCTCTGGATTCGGAAAGACAAAATACTCATTCTGTTTCAGTGTGAACAAGAATTCCCAACCTTCATCTTTCTTGTAGTTCCGGTCAATCACGTCTAACCCGTTAGACTTGGCGATAGTCGCCTCAAGAAAAGATACTGCATGCTCCTGAAGTTTTCCGGAAGAATCCCTGAATATGGCAATGTGATGATTGTTGCCAGGAGTCACAAAATCAGCCCCTATTGTTTTACCGGCATCGTCAATGATAGGCTTGCCATCCTTGTCCCTCTTGAATCGGACGGGAACTGGATTCGCAGGTCCTGACACAGTTACCCTCTTGATCGCGATTCCCTTTTCCTTATTGAGCCAAATCGGATTCTCGTCAAGATTCGTGAAAGCTTTTTCCGCTTTGCCGCCAAATTTGTCAAGACGAGCCTGAAGAATCTCACGAATCTTTTTATCAATGACTTTCTCTATCTTCAGAGTAGCGTCAACTGGCTTTCGGATGGTAAACTGTTGCCCCATAGTCACTGTCCTCACTTTGGCCGGAACCTGCTCCGAATGATGTTCATCAACCCAAATCGGATTCTTTTCCGGAGAATTCTTCCCGGTGAAAGCCTTCTTGGGATCTCCACCAAACTCTTCCAGCCTTCGCAAAAGGGCATCCCTGAACTGTTTCTTGCAGACAGTCGTGATCTTATCGGCATCAAACGAACTACCGATCTTCTCGTTTTCTTTGGTCACATATTCCAGGCTGCTCCCATAGATGGTTTCATTGTGTAACGGCCCCCGAGGCGTAAGTTGAACCTTCTTGTTTGCCCCTCCCTTGTTCTTTGTCACGTTGACGTTTCTTGTGCAGACCTTGTTCTTTGCCTTGAAGGAGATGAGAATGTCGCTCAATTGCTCTTTCGCCTGTGTTCGGAATTCGTCCAAAGGGATCGGTGGAACAAAACGGTATTTATCGTTGCCGTCCTTGTAAAGGAACCTGTCCTGCAAAGCCTTGACAATGCCGTACCTGTCTCCGGTACTCATATTGCCGAACTTGATGTCATCAAGGTCATAATCCCTAAGATCCAGATCCTTCTTATCCCAAGAGACAGCATCAATTTTGGAGTTTAAGTGATTGAGGTACTGGATGAACTGTCGGCGGGTGAAAGCGATTGTCAATGCATCCATCGCGTGATGGCGATGGTCATTCCGTTTTGTCCAGTCTTGGATGAACGGTATTCTGCGTCCATCTTTGTCCTCCCTGACACCGGTAAGGCCCAACCGGGCATACTTCTCCCAGTTCAGCTCCTGCATCACATTCACAAGCTGCCAGTCTTCACGCAACCTTGCCGTCACAGATCCTGTTGTCGGGACAACGAATTTTACAAGTGACTCAAGAATCTCCCTTGCTTTCTTGGCAATATATTGGCTGTCGCGAAGTTCCCTATTGATGAAATCCTCCGGAATATCCTTGCCATCCATCAGCAGCCATTTGGCCTTCGTCTTGGAAATGCCCTTATCAATCAGACCCTTGACTCTATCACGGTAGGCCTGGACTCCGACCTCATCATATTTCGAATTGACATAATCCATTGCCGTTGCCTTTCCTTTCTCAAGATTGCATTGCCTTGATTCAAGTGTCTTATTGCTAAAGGAGTCATTGAATATGAGAGCTTGTGGGATGATATGCTCAATGTCAAATTCTTTGGAGAACAGCTTGTCTTTAGGAATATAAGTGTTGCTATAAAGTGTCTTGTACCCGTTCTGTGCCAACTCCTGATACAAACGGTAACGGATGACGTCATTACGAGTCGGAGAAGTGATGAAGAATGGCTCGCCTTTAAGCATCTCAACTATCTTTTGGCTTTCCGCAGTCGCTGATGCTATGTTCCTTTGTGCCTCTTCTCTTTCCTTTGCGCTCTTTTTCAGTTCTCTGGCCATTTCGATGCGGATTTCGTCAGGTTTGCCATAGGCATCTATGACGGAATTCACAACATTGATCATCTGGTTGAGGATTTTCTCGACCACAGGGTTGCGGAGGCTATTCTTCGGCAGAAGGGTGAGGCGGTCGGAATATTCCCTGGTGTCAAGCTCTTCTTTGGTCAGCGAGCGCTTTGAGTGACGGTAGCCGGCCATAGCGCAGGCGGCACTATATTCAAGACCATCTTTCATGTACGGCAGGATCTTCCTCATCGCCTTCGCGCTCAGGCTGCCATAGTCGGGAAGGAAGGTGCAGGTGGCAAGTATCTTTGCCGACTCCTCATCCATAGAGCACAGGTCCATGATGCATTTCACGAGCGACTCATTCCCGCTTGCGGACTTATCACCTTCATAGGAATATAGCAGGTGCCATAGCCTGTAGGAGTCTTGATTCTCAAATTCCGGAGAGGCAAGCGAGGAATCGAAATGAAGAAATCCTGTCTTGAATCCCTGCTTTTTGAATATTTCCTCGATCCTGTCCATTTGGCCTTCCGAAGAGAGTTTCGCGAGATCCGTGTCGTCATATCCCAAGTTTCCGGCAATCTTGAAGCATGCTTTCATCAAGGTCGCCATTGTGCGGTTGCCGTCAACTTCCTTGAAATTGACGTTCAGTCCCTTTGTGGTCTTGAACAGAAGTTTGAGGAGATCGCTGTCTTTGAGTTTATCTTTGAACATCAGCTCTTTAGCGATGATGGCCTTCTCTTCGTCATCAAGAGCGGCTCCATTTACGAGGATGTTGTTGATTGTCTGCCAGACCTTGAATTCCTGGAACAAAGGAGAGGAACGCGGACACACTCGTGGTCCGATGTTTTTCATCTTCTTCACGCCATCAACGGTAACCTCAATTTCTCTGGTCTCGAGCTCGCATAGGCTGATAAGTCCTTTCTGACTCTTCAGCGGACGTTGGTAGAAGATGATTATGTCCCGGAGTCTCTTTTTCAGTTCCGGGGTAAGTTCGACGTGATATTTCGACTGTTCGGTCCAGATTCTTTCAAACTCATCAAGATAGTCCTGCCTGTAGAACACAATATTCTTCAGGCTATTGTTAGGATTCTCCTCAATTCTCTTCAGTAACATTTGACCAACGGTCAAATTGTTGAAATATAGTTCTTTACTTCTGTCGCTAATCTTGCTTAGAAGACCACTGAGAGAGGCTTTCTGGCCGTTGATTTCCTGTAAGGCGCAGGTCAGGACTTCCAGATCCACTTCCTGTGTGGTGGCCGAATGCCTGTAGTGGTATGCTTCTTTTAGTCTTTCCTTTCCGGTGAATTTACTCTTCAGTCCTTGGATGCCCAGTTCGTCACGGCAGATCGCCCAGGTCTGGCTCTTGTTTTTGTCAGCCAGCTTCCTGTAAAGTTGATCGGTTAATTCAGGATGAAAGGATTTCTGGAGTGCCCATATACTGTCGAACTCATCCTGCAAGTCTGACTTATAGAACTCAGGAATAGCGTACTTGCCTTCGAGCATACGCTGATAGACATATTCCCCGGGAGTCAATCCCTTGTCGTACATCTCCTTGGCGACGGCCATTCCGTCAACGGCCTGGCCGTCATCGCTTGAAACCGCTTTTCTGGAACTCTTGTAACCCCTTTTCTTATTTATCTGAAGTAATATTCTCGCCAGGTCACCAAGAGTAACCTCTTCCGCTGCGGATTTCGCCCTGAGTCGTAACGTCCGGAAAGTTGACCCGGGGCCGGTCTCGGAAAATATGAAGTCGTCGCCAATCCATCCCGCATCCTTCAGTTCCTCGATCAAGGCCTGCCTTCTTAGTTTATACCTTTGGAGATTTCTGCGCATTCCACGCTTTAGAGTCCTTTCGGCATTCGTAGTGATACTTTTGCCCTTCTCAAAACTCATCCTTTCATCCACTGTGAGGGGGACGACACGGACACCGAGTCTGACAATCTCTGATTTCTCGTCAGAGAATGGCTCTGCTTCCTTAACCAATGCCCAACCTATGCTGGTAGTTCCGAGATCTAATCCAAGAATGGTTTTCATATGAGTGTGTTGTATTATAATCGTGGTTGAATTCAAGACTCTATTGTCTTTATCCGCTAATTTAGAAAGAAATATTTTGATATTCGCATCTTTTCACTAAATTTGTCATATCTGAAGCAATTCACAATAAGGATTATTCCGTTGTGAAAACACTCAAGGCGGGAAGCGTTTGCTTCTCGTCTTTTTTATTTCAGAAGAATGCGATTTGTGCTTGATGTGTTTGCGGAGTAGCATACGGTTTCGTATTGGTGAGGTGGTGTGTATGTGGCTGATAATCAACGGATAAGCTTGCTGTCTTTGGTTTGATTTGCCTGGAGATGAAATCGTAGATTATTGATGGATAGGAAGTTGCGTGTCGCCTAATCGGAATCAATAAGTGATTGGTAATGTGTTTACGGTCAAATGAATATTCCTTTCTCCTTTGTTATACTTTACTTGTTGACACAAATTTATTAATTTTGCACTGCATTCCTTGGTGCAGTGAACCACTCTGCAAATCTAAGGTTTGCGGGAACAAATTTAAAATGGAGAGCAGATGATACTAAAGGATCAGATTGAGGCTCTGCATCAGCGGTTGGAGACGTTGGGGAGGTGTCTTTGACATCCCTGCGAAACGTGGGCAGGTAGCTGCATTGCAGAAGAAGACGGAATCACCGGATTTTTGGAACGACCCTAAGGCCGCCGAGGTGTTTATGAAGAACCTTAACGGCGTGAAGTCTTGGGTGACAGGGTTTGACAAGGCCTCCACCGAGGTGGATGACCTTGATGTGTTGTACGATTTCGCCAAGGAAAGTCTCGGCGGAAGCACGGACGAGACCGTCACCACAGCGGAGACACAGGAACTTGAGGAATCATATTCAAAAGCGGTTGAGGACATTGAGGCGCTGGAACTCAGGAATATGCTTGGTGCGGAGGGGGATAACCTCGGAGCCGTGCTGACGATCAATTCCGGGGCGGGAGGCACCGAGGCGAACGACTGGAGCGCGATGCTGATGAGGATGTACATGCGCTGGGGCGAGAGGAACGGCTACAAAGTGACTGTCACAGACCTTCTTGAAGGTGATGAGGCCGGAATAAAGTCGGCCACAATCCAGGTCGAGGGCGACTACGCCTACGGCTATCTGAAGGCCGAGAACGGAGTGCACAGACTCGTGCGCCTTTCTCCGTTCAACGCTCAGGGCAAGCGGCAGACCACATTCTCGTCCGTTTTCGTGTACCCGTTGGTGGACGACACGATCAACATCGAGATAAACCCTTCGGACTTGGAATGGGACACATTCCGTTCCGGCGGTCACGGTGGCCAGAACGTCAACAAGGTCGAGACCGGTGTGCGAGTTCGGCATATTCCTTCAGGAATAGTCGTGGAAAACACCGAGTCACGATTCCAGCAGGACAACCGACAGAACGCCTTGCGCATCCTGCGGTCGAGGCTCTATGACCTTGAACTGAAGAAGCGTCAGGAGAAGCAGGCCGAGATAGAGGGCACGAAAAAGAAGATCGAGTGGGGCTCCCAGATACGCTCCTACGTCCTGCATCCGTACAAGATGGTCAAGGACCTGCGGACGGGATATTCCACCGCTGACACACAAGGCGTGCTGGACGGCGACCTGAACGAGTTCATGAAGCGTTATCTGATGCAGGAGGGCGCCGGCGGCGCTACGGCTCCGATCGAGGATATTGACTGATAATCACTAAAATATTTCATTAATATGGCTGAATTCAAATATGCTCCGATGTTCCAGTTGGGACCGGACACAACCGAGTACTACAAGTTGACAAGCGAAGGCGTGTCTCTTGGCGAGTTCGAGGGTCACCCTATTCTCAAGGTGGCTCCAGAGGCTTTGACGATGCTTGCGAACGCCGCTTTCAGGGATGTGAACTTCCTTCTGAGACCGGCTCACAACCAGCAGGTAGCCAAGATTCTGAGCGATCCTGAGGCTTCAGACAACGACAAATATGTGGCTCTGCGCTTCCTGCGCAACGCCGAGGTGGCCGCGAAGGGCAAACTGCCTTTCTGCCAGGACACCGGCACGGCTATCATCCACGGCGAGAAAGGCCAGCAGGTCTGGACAGGCTTCGATGACGCGGAGGCTCTCTCGAAGGGTGTTTACAAGACCTACACCGAGGAGAATCTTCGCTACAGCCAGAACGCCCCTCTGGACATGTACAAGGAGATCAACACGAAGTGCAACCTTCCTGCCCAGATCGACATCGAGGCCGAGGAGGGTATGGAATATAAATTCCTCTGCGTCGTGAAGGGTGGCGGATCCGCCAACAAGACCTACCTCTACCAGATGACAAAAGCAGTGCTCAATCCTGGCACTCTCGTGCCGTTCCTTGTCGAGAAGATGAAGACTCTCGGAACGGCTGCCTGCCCTCCTTACCACATCGCTTTCGTGATTGGTGGTACATCAGCCGAGAAGAACCTTCTTACGGTCAAGCTGGCTTCCACGCATTACTATGACGCTCTGCCTACGACCGGTGATGAGACCGGACGAGCTTTCCGTGATATCGAGCTTGAGAAGCAGGTGCTTGAGGAGGCCTACAAGATCGGCCTCGGAGCACAGTTCGGAGGCAAATACTTCGCGCATGACGTTCGTATCATCCGTCTGCCTCGCCACGGAGCGAGCTGCCCGATCGGACTTGGAGTAAGCTGCTCGGCTGACCGCAACATCAAAGCAAAGATCAATAAGGATGGTGTCTGGATCGAGAAACTGGACGATAACCCAACGCAGTGGATTCCAGAGTCTTTGCGTAACGCCGGAGAGGGTGAAGGAGTTGTCGTTGACCTTGACAAGCCGATGAGCGAGATCTGCAAGCTCCTCAGCCAGTACCCAGTCTCAACCCGCTTGAGCCTTAACGGAACCATCATCGTGGCCCGTGACATCGCTCACGCCCGCCTCAAGGAGAGACTTGACAGAGGAGAGGACCTTCCACAATACTTCAAGGATCATCCTGTCTTCTACGCTGGTCCGGCCAAGACCCCTGCTGGAATGGCCTGCGGCTCAATGGGACCTACCACGGCGAACCGCATGGATCCTTATGTCGATCTCTTCCAGGATCACGGCGGCAGCATGATCATGATCGCCAAGGGCAACCGCACCCAGGTTGTCACTGATGCCTGCAAGAAGCACGGTGGTTTCTACCTTGGCTCTATCGGTGGCCCTGCGGCAGTCCTCTCCTACGAGAGCATCAAGAGCATCGAGTGCGTTGAATATCCTGACCTCGGAATGGAGGCCATCTGGAAGATCCGCGTGGAGAACTTCCCGGCCTTCATCCTCGTTGATGACAAGGGTAACGACTTCTTCAAACAGCTTGGACTATAGCGAACTGAAACGGGGCACCGCACTGTTGAGTTATCTGCGGTGACCCGTTTTTACACTTTGAAAAAATGAATTAGGATGAAAAATATTATCACCCTGATGATTGCGGTTGTTCTGCCAATCCTTACGACAGCGCGGCCGCAATCTACATTTAAGTTGGACTGGGCATCGACCGGATCGCACTGCGTCATCGGTGGCGGCCAGTCATTGGAGTTTCAGAAGAAAGCCTTCAATCATTCTGCCTGGCGTGGGGAGAAAGTGTTTGCCCAGGCAGTGATTTCGTCCGACTCGGAACTGAAGGACGTGACGTTGTCTGTTTCCGATCTGCGTAACGGGAAATCCGTGATTTCTTCCGAGAACATCACTCTTCAGTTTGTCGGTTTCGTCGTCTCGGATTTGCTTGACACAACCAAATATGGCCAGTGCGGTTCCCGGGAAGATAAGTCCAAGTGGGGCGAAGTGCTTGTCGCTGACGTGCTTGATCTAACGGAGTCCATGAATATCCCGGCAGGGCGCAGGCAGCCTGTCTGGATGACTGTAGGCGTGCCTTCAGATGCGAAGCCTGGAAAATACTCAGGCCGGCTGACCGTCTCATCAGCCGGTGCGAAGTCCCGCAGCCTTAATGTGGAACTGGTAGTGTCCGGGCATATTCTTCCGCCGGCCCGCGAATGGGCGTTCCATCTGGACCTATGGCAGAATCCATATTCTGTGGCGCGCTATGCGGGTGTTCCGCTTTGGAGCGACGCTCATTTCGAGGCTATGCGTCCGGTTATGAAGATGTTGGCTGACGCGGGGCAGAAATCTGTAACGGCCACCATCATGAACCGCCCGTGGAACGGTCAGACCGAAGACGCGTTCGGCTCGATGGTCACGAAAATCCGCCGCATTGACGGCACATGGCTTTACGACTACACGATATTCGACCGTTGGGTGGAGTTTATGTTCTCACTGGGAATAGACCGGCAGATTAACTGCTACTCAATGATCCCGTGGGCGTTGTCGTTTGACTATTACGATCAGGCTACATCATCGAACGTTACATTTCAGGCCGCTCCCGGCAGCCCTGAGTACAATGATTATTGGGGATCTTTCATCGCTGACTTCGCCCGTCATCTGAAGTCGAAAGGTTGGTTTGAGAAGACTATGATCGCGATGGACGAACGGCCGTTGGAGTCGATGCAGGCTGTCCTCGGACTTATCCGCAAGGTCGAGCCGGATTTCAAGATCTCCCTTGCCGGAAGCTATCACGAGCCTGTGATTTACGACATTGTCGATTTCAGCGAGACATTCTCCGGAAAGGAAGAATTTCCGGAATCCGTCAAGGCCAAAAGGAAAGAACTTGGCTTGACAACGACCTTCTACACCTGCTGCGCCGAGGCCTATCCTAATCTATTTGTGATCTCCGACCCTGACGAGGCCACGTGGCTTGGGTGGTTTGCCCAGGCCGATAACTACGACGGCTATCTCCGCTGGGCCTACAACAGCTGGACTTTGGATCCTCTGGCTGACGCCCGTTTCCGCACCTGGCCTGCCGGTGACTGCTTTGTGGTCTATCCCGAAGGTCGCGGCAGCGTTCATCTCGCCAAACTCACCGAGGGCATCCAGGACTTCGAGAAGGTTCGCATCCTCCGTGATCAGTGGCAGAAGGAAGGCAATGAGGCCGAACTCGCAGCCCTGTCCGAAGTCCTGAAAGGTTTCACGAAGGAGAATATTCTCGAAGAAGGACCGGTTAAAGCCCTCAGCGCCGCCAAGATTTTCATTGACAAGAAGTAAACGTTCTTCTGAAGTTATACCGTAAAATCATTAAATTTGCTTCCCGAACCTTGGGCGGTGATGTCAGGGTTGTCGAAAACTTTTTTGCTGAGGGACTGAAACGTCTGACAAACCAAATGAAATACCAGGTTCATGAAAAAGGATTATGAAACTATTTGTTTTGAGATTATCGGCTATCTGCGCGTCGTGCGTTTTGATGACGTTTTCGGCTTCGGCGCAGAACTCTGGAGATGATCCAGTGGCTGATTCAAGGACTGTTGTCATTTCTGGAAACGCTAGGTTCACGGTGCTTGAGAGCCGGTTGGTGCGTATGGAATGGGCGGCTGACGGGCAGTTTGAGGACAGAGCCACGCTTGGAGTTGTAAACAGAAAGCTGCCTGTTCCTGCCTATTCGGTTCGGAAATCAGGCAAGAAACTGACGATCAAGACCTCGGACCTTGCCCTGACATATTCTGGAAACGAGAAATTCGATGAGAAGAATTTGAGTGTGACGTTCCGGATGGCGGATCCCACCGCTAGGATGGGCTTCAAAACCGTGACTTGGCATCCGGGAATGGATGACAGCGGCAACCTGCTTGGCACCACGAGAACCCTTGACGGCTGTGACGGAGTCAAGACCAAGGAACCGTACGACAAAGGCGTTGTCTCGCGTGATGGCTGGGCGGTTCTTGATGAGTCTGACAGACAGGTGTTTGTACCGGTTGACTCGGATTGGAAACTCTGGGTGGCCGACCGCGATTCCACAGACAGGCAGGATCTTTACCTGTTCGCCTACGGCCACGACTACAAAGCCGCTGTCTCTGACTTCACAAAGATAGGCGGACGCATCCCGATGCCACCGAAATATGCCCTCGGCTACTGGTGGTGCCGTTTCTGGCAATATTCAGACTTCGAATTCGTGGGGCTCGGAAAGGAGATCCGTTCACTGGACATCCCGATAGACGTGATGGTTCTGGACATGGACTGGCACGAGACGTGGTCTCTGAGAAAGCGCAACGCTCCGAAGGATGAGTTCGGCCAGCGGATCGGCTGGACGGGCTACACTTGGCAGAAGAAGCTTTTCCCTAATCCGGCAAATTGTCTCCAAGACCTTCACAATCTTGGACTTAAAACAACCCTGAATCTTCATCCAGCATCCGGAATCCAACCTTACGAGGAGCCTTACGACCGCTTTGTCAAAGACTATCTCTCAAGGACTGATGAATATGATGGCCCGAAGGGCTACGTCAATCCGGACGGAACCAAGGCTCCCGTGCCGTTCCGGATGGATGACATCAACTGGGCTGACGCCTATTTCAACTCCGTTATCCGTCCGTTCGAGCGTCAGGGAGTTGACTTCTGGTGGCTTGACTGGCAGCAGTGGAAGTTCAGCAAGTATATTCCCGGACTCAACAACACTTTCTGGCTTAATTACACCTTCTTCAATGACATGGTGCGCCAGTCTGCCGATCAGGGAATATACGCCCGCCGCCCGATGATCTACCATCGTTGGGGAGGCGTCGGAAGCCACCGCTACCAGATAGGCTTCTCTGGTGACTGCCTTGCATCGTGGCAGGTGCTTGGCTATCTGCCATATTTCACTGCCACCGCGTCCAATGTGGGGTACGGTTACTGGGGACATGACATCGGAGGCCACCTCCAACCTAAGGGAGTCAAGGCGACCGATCCGGAACTCTACACCAGATGGCTCCAGTCCGGAGTGTTCACTCCCATATTCAAGACCCATTCGACTAAGGACTTGACGATGGAGAAGCGGTTCTGGGTGTTCCCGGATCATTTCGATGCGATGCGCGCGGCAGTCAGACTTCGCTACGACCTCTCACCGTACATCTATGGCGCCGCCCGCAAGGCCTACGACACAGGCATCTCGATGTGCCGCCCTCTTTATTATGAATATCCTGAAGCGCCTCAGGCCTACGATTTCACTCAGGAGTATCTCTTTGGAAATGACATTCTTGCGACCGTTGTCTGCGAGCCTGTGGATTCCGTTACGGGACTGGCGAAGCGTGTGATGTGGTTCCCGGAGGGCGACGATTGGTACGATGCGGCCAGCGGAACGCTCTTCAAAGGAGGTCTGATTGACACTTTGGAATATACCGTCTGCGAGAATCCGTACTACATCAAGGCCGGAGCCGTCATTCCCATGGCTTCGGGCAAGATCAAATCTCTTGAGGAAAAGGACAACACGTTGAAACTATTTGTGGCTCCGGGCGATGGCGAAAGCACCGTTTCCGTCTATGAGGACGATGGCGCGACACAGGCGTACGGCACTGAATATGCCACCACGCTTGTCCGCAAGGTTTCCGATGCATCTTCTGTGAGAGTCACTGTCGCCCCTCGTCACGGAAATTACCGTGGAATAGACCCTGATCGTCGTGTGCAGGTTGTTCTCGCAGGTGTTTTCGCACCGGAAAAGGTGACGGTGAACGGTGTTGAGGTGCCATATTCCCGTTTCGCCGCCCACAATGCGGAAGTGTCCGGAAAGAATGCCGAGTGGGGGTACGAAGGGGCGGATCTCTCCGCTGCCCTCTATCTCCCGGAGACCCCTGCCTCCGAAGAACTTGTGGTTGAGTTCTCTTTCAATGAATATGCCGCCTCGCACCGTGATCTCCTGAACGGAAAGAAGGGCTTGATGCACAGAATGATGGACATCACCCCTGAGGCCAAGTTGGTTTTCGGGAAATATGTCGATGCCTACATGATGCTTCCGGATCCGTTCCTTGCTCTCGCGCAATGCGCCAGCTTCATTAACGAGGATCCTCAGAATGCTGGGAAGTATCTTGAGAAGATTGACACGGCGTCCCTTATGGCTGATTTAGCTGATTATGAAAAGATTCCGGCTGACTTCGTGGTCAAGGTCAAGGCGCAGGTCGGTGCGGAATAGTGATAATATTCAAGAATATGGAAGACAATAACAGGAAACTCTACCCTCTGAGGTTTGTGGATGAAGGCGCGGATGTGCCTTGGGGACACGTCAGTTACCAGATCGCCGACCTTGGGTTCAAGGATTCGATGATAGACAACGGTTGGTTCGGAGGCAATACCCTGAGCGAACTTATGGGAACGTATCTGGAGAGAGTGGTCGGGGATGATGTGTTTGAGTTTTATGGCCTTCAATTTCCAGTGATGGTGAAGGTTATCAACGTGACGGGTTGGCAGCCCCTTCAGATGAACGCTTCCGATGACATCGCAGCAGAAAGGTACGATTCGTTCGGCAAGACCGCCTTATGGTATGTTCAGGAGGCCGCTCAGGATTCTGAGTTGTTGCTGGGCTTCAACTGTGACATCGATCCGGCCGAGTTCTACGCAAGGTGTCAGGACGGGACAGTCAAAGAAGTCTTGAATGTTGTCAGGCCGCATAAAGGCGAAGCGTTCCTGATAAAACCGGGAACCGTTTTCGCTGCCGGTCCGGGACTAAAGATCGTGGAGATCGCCGAGAGCTCTGAACTTGTGTTCAATCTCCATAATTGGGGCGTGGAACTGCCTGGTTCAGAGGAACTGCTGCTTGAGGAAGCCTTCGATCTGATTGATTTCCGGAAATATGCTCCTGAACCCATCACGGGAGACAAATTGGCCGTCTGTCCTGAATTTGTGGTCACGAAACTCAATCTGAAGGATGGACTCCACATATTCTCGGAGCAGCCGGGTAGTTTCGCTGTCTATTACTGCGCTTCCGGTGAGGCGACCGTCCAGATTCCGGTAGAGAATGACAAAGGCTCAAGGAGTGTGGAATCATATTCGTTGAAATCAGGCCACTCCATTCTGGTTCCGTCTGAGTTAAACGACTTTTTCCTTATTCCGGCAGCCAGTGAAACAATTTTGCTGGAAACATTGGTGGAGAAGCGTCTTGTGAAGGATTCGTACACGAATCAGGAGGTTGAGCCGGGCTCCTTTGTCGAGGCCGAGGCCCCGGATCCGCATATTCGTGAATGGAACAGTTGAATATGGCTGACACAGAAAGAATTGATAAGGTGCTGTGGGCTATTCGTGTGTTCAAGACCCGCACCGAGGCCACGGATGCCTGCAAGGGCGGCAAGGTTAAGATCGGTGGAGTCAACGCCAAGCCTTCCAGAATGTTGAAAGTTGGAGATGTGGTGGAAATCCGCAAGGGAGCCGTGCAGTATTCGTACAGAATCAAGCGGTTGACCGACCACCGTCTTGGTGCGAAGCTGGTCCCGGACTATGCCGAGAACCTTACCCCGCAATCCGAGATAGACAAGCTGAAGGCTCCCGTTGAGACCTTCTTCCTCCGCAGAGATCCCGGTGCCGGCCGCCCGACCAAGAAAGACCGCCGCGCCATGGAGGAAGCATGGGACGAGATCGACTATACCAACGACCTCGGCGACATTCCTGATGACATCGCCGAGCGCTTCGGCCTCACCGACGATGATGATTTGTAGTGGGGTATTTGGGTGTTTGTGATGTGTAATTCGTTGACTTGCAATTGAATAAAGAATCGTCTATAGTGGTAACAAACTAAAGACGATTCTTTAATGTGCTTGAGATCAGTGGATTATCCTCCACCGTTACTTGCCGAAGTAGCGTGTGAGAAGGCCGTAGAATCCGGCGCCGTGACGGGCTTCGTCCTTGGCCATTTCGTGTACGGTGTCGTGGATGGCGTCGTAGCCGAGCTGCTTGGCTCTGGTGGCGATTGCGAGTTTGCCTTCGCATGCACCGGCCTCGGCCTGGTAACGTTTCTCAAGATTGGTCTTGGTGTCCCAGACAACATCTCCGAGAAGTTCAGCGAACTTGGATGCGTGCTCAGCTTCCTCGAAAGCGTACCTCTTGAACGCCTCGGCAATCTCAGGATAGCCCTCGCGCTCGGCCTGGCGGCTCATGGCGAGGTACATACCTACTTCACTGCACTCTCCGTTGAAATGATCCCTCAGACCCTGGACAACTTCCTTGTCCTCTACCTGTCCGTCACCGATGTGGTGCTCGCAGGCCCACTGCGGCTTGCCACCGTCATCCTTGATCTCGACGAACTTGCTCGCAGGGGCGTGGCACTGAGGGCATTCTGCAGGAGGGTTCTCACCTTCGTAAACATAACCGCAAACCAGACATCTGAATTTCTTTTTCATAACAAAATCAATTTAAGTCAAACAAAAGTAAAACGATAAAGCATCGTTTGATGTCGCAAAGTTAATGCCAATATTTGAATTTACAAAATAGAATTATTCAAAATTAGGAATATTTTCAAAAAAATTGAGAAAATCTTTCTTTGTGCTGAGTTATGGCACAAACTCCGGTTATCTTTGCAGCAAGAAATTAATTTACTATATTCGTTAAAACTTACCGATATGACACCATTCCTTAAGCAAGTGGCGGATCACTATATGACGCGGGGCGGGATTTCCGACCTGTGCTTCATATTCCCTAACAGGCGCAGCCTGGTCTTCTTCACGAAGTATCTTGGTGAAGCCGTGAAGACGGCGGGGACACCGATAGTGGCACCGAAGATGCTGACGATCAATGATTTCTTTTTCCGGATTTCGGGAGATAAGTCTGCGGACCGGGTGAACTTGCTGCTGGATCTGTACGAGTGTTACAAGGAACTTAACCCTAAGCACGAGACTTTGGATGAGTTCATCTTCTGGGGTGACGTGATTCTGGGGGATTTCGATGACGTTGACAAGTATCTTGTCGATCCGGTCAGGCTGTTCGCCAACGTCTCGGAATTCAAGGAGATTCAGGACTCATATTCATACCTCACTGAGAATCAGAGAAAGGCTATCGAGAGCTTCATCAGTCATTTCAGCAGTGAAGGGAGGTTGACGGTGAATATGAACTCGGACAATCCTAATGTGAAGGAGCGCTTCCTGCAGATCTGGAATATTCTTCTGCCGCTTTACAATAACTTTCGCGAAAGGCTTTCCGGCAAGGGGCTGGCCTATGAGGGGATGGTTTACCGGGGACTTGCGGCTCGGCTTGACTCGGAATCGGCGGTGGATGTGCTGAACGCCGCGTTCGGAGAGGTAAATGAATATGTCTTCGTCGGCCTCAACGCTCTGAACGAGTGCGAGAAAAAGGTCATGAGGCGGATGCGTGACGCAGGGGTCGCGGAGTTCTGCTGGGACTATTCAGGGAAGATGGTGAAGAATCCTCTCAACAAGTCCTCTTTCTTCATGTCCCGGAATGTCAAGGATTTTCCTCAGGCTTTCGAGATGGATCTGGAAGGATTGAAAACTCCTGAGATCGAGGTGATAAGCGTGCCGTCATCGGTCGGCCAGACGAAACTGATTCCGTCCGTGGTCAAGGACGAGAGGTGTGCTGTCGTGCTTCCGGATGAGTCTTTGCTGATCCCTGTGCTGAACTCCATTCCGGAGGAGATCGAGGACATCAACGTCACGATGGGATACCCTATGAAAAACAGCGCGTTCTTCGATTTCATGACCTTGGTCTCCGCCATGCAGATGCACATGAGGCAGAAGGACGGGAAATGGTACTTCTACCACAATCAGGTCTGGTCATTGTTCTCCTCAAGCATATTCAGGAAAGTGACTCAGGGAGATGATGCGGTGAGATCCAGAATCAAGGATATCAAGGGCGGGATGAAGTACTACATTCCGCAGGAGGACCTCTCCGGCATTCCTGTCTTCGATCTGCTGTTCCAGCCGGCGGTGACGGATCCCAAGGCGGCGTCCAAGGAACAGATCACGGCTTTTGCCGACTACCAGAAGGCCTTGATCAAAGGACTTGCCCCGAAATTGGCGTCCGACTCCTCCATGGCGATCGAACTTGAGTTCGCCAAGGCTGCTTACAACGCCATCAGCCAATTGCAGGCGGCCGGACTTGAAGTCCTTCCGATGACTTATGTAAGACTTCTTGACCAGCTTCTCGGCCCGGTGTCGATTCCGTTCAACGGAGAGCCCCTGAAAGGTCTCCAGATCATGGGCCCGCTGGAAACCAGAGCCTTGGACTTCAGGCAGGTTATGATCCTGTCGTGCAACGAGGGAATGTTCCCGAGGCGGAGCGTCAGTTCGTCGTTCATCCCTCCGGAACTGCGCAAAGGCTTCGGGCTGCCTACTTACGAGTTCCAAGACGCGGTCTGGGCGTACTATTTCTATCGTCTGATCCAGAGGGCGGAGAAGGTGACGTTGGTCTATGACTCCAGAACCGAGGGCATGAAGAACGGTGAGGAGAGCCGTTATATCAAACAGCTTGAGTATCATTTCAATGTGCCGATCAAGCGGAGCTTTGTCAAGGCGAATGCCTCTGGAGATTTCTCTCCAAAAGAGATAATCAAAACGGAGAAGGATGTCGAAACCATAAGACAGGCCATACTCTCGGCCTCCGCACTGAAAAATTACCTCGACTGCCCTGCCAAGTTCTATTATGCCACGGTCAAGAAACTCCGCAGACAGAACGAGGTCTCCGAGGACCTGGATGCCGGAATGCTTGGTGATGTTTTCCACGGCACTATGCAAAGGCTTTATTCGCCAGAGATGGCAGGAGGAACCAAGGTGACGGATGAATATCTTGCCGGACTTCTGCGCAAACGCTCCGCCATAAAGGGAATAGTGCGGGAGTTGATCCTTGAACAGCTTCACTCCCTGGAGGTTACCGGGCGTGATCTGGTTGTGGAGGATGTTATTGTTGAATATGTGATCAAGACTCTGAAGCGGGATCAGGAACTTTTGAAATCGTCAGGCTATGACGGATTTGAGATTCTGGGGCTTGAGAAAAAATATCTTCACGATATCGACGGGTTCCATTTTGTCGGTTATGTTGACAGGATGGATAGTCTGAGATCCGGGGAGATTAGGATTGTGGACTACAAGACAGGCAAGGTGGAGGACAAGGATGTCAACATCACCGACGATAATGCCGAGGGAATAGTCGAGGCTCTGTTCGGGCCGAATAATGAAGGGAGACCGAAGATCGCTTTCCAGCTTTACCTTTACGACGTGTTCTGCAGGGAGTCCGAGGACTATAAAGGACAAAGGATGGTTAATGTGATCTATCCGCCGGCGAACCTGTTCACGGAGCCTGTCAAGGAAATCCCTGTCAGTGAGACGTTCATGAGGCTCACCGAGGAAAAACTCCACGGCCTGCTCGCGGAGATTGCCTCAATCGATGTTCCGTTCAGGCGAACGGTCGAGGAGAAAACTTGTTCGATTTGTGATTTCAGAATGATTTGCGGACGGTAATTAAGGTAAAGATTATAAGGACGAAAAAAGTGGTGGAAGATGATCAGGATAATGAAAGCGTCGGCCGGATCTGGTAAGACCTTCAATCTGGCCAAAACATACATAAGACTCCTGCTGACGGACGAGGAGAGATATTCGTACAGGCATATTCTTGCGGTGACATTCACCAACAAGGCGACCGACGAGATGAAGAGCAGGATTCTGAAAGAACTGCATCTGCTGGCGACTTCGCCGAAGGATTCTCCCTATTATGAGGATCTCGTTCCGGTGTTTGACTCCGAGGATGGACTTCGCCGGCGCGCTGAGACCGTGCTGTGTGACATCCTGCACGACTACGGCGCGTTTGCCGTAAGCACAATCGACCGTTTTTTCCAGCAGACTCTCAAAGCCTTCTCCAGAGAGATCGGGCAGTTCGCCACATACCAAGTGGAGCTGGATCGTGAGTCTCTTGTCTCAGAGAGCGTTGACAGGGTGCTGGATTCCCTCTCCGAAGACAATAAGGATCTCCTCGAGTGGCTGACACAGAGCGTGATGGATGACTTGGAAAAAGGCAAACGCTACAATCTGGAAAATAACCTGAAGACAGTAGCGATGACCCTTAAGTCGGATGAACACAGGGCCGCTGTCGAGGAATATGGCATTGACGAGGAGAAGGAATATTCAAAAGAGAATCTGGCGAGGATGAAGAAGGCACTCTCCGGAGTGATGACTTCGTTCGTTAAGGAGGTGAGGGAGGCGGCCAAGGCTTTTGTAAGCGCCGCCGGAGAGGAGGGTCTGGCAAACGAGGATTTCTCACGGAAGTGCTTCAATTCGCTCTATGTCTGCGCCGCCTCGGATTCTAAGGATGAGCCGGCGTACCCGTCAGCGACCATATTCAGGAACTGCGAGGATTTCAGCAAATGGTTCAGAAAGGCGGATTTGAACAGGTTCGCACCGGTCGAGGGGAGGTTGATGCCGCTGCTTCAAAGGTACTGCGGGATATTCACTGAAAAGTATAAGATCTACACCACGGCTTCTAAAATTTCGCTGATTCTGAATGAATTGGGAATCGCCGGAGACCTGAACCGAGAGTTCCGGGCGCTGATGAAGGAGAAGAATGTGCTGAGTTTGGACGACTCCAACGTGATTTTGAGGAACATCATTGACGGCACGGACGCTCCGTTCATCTACGAGAAGCTTGGAGTGCGTTTCGAGCATTTTCTGCTGGACGAGTTTCAGGACACCTCTAGGATTCAGTGGGACAATTTCCGTCCGTTGATAGAGAACAGTGTCTCGCAGGGGAAAGAGAATCTTCTTGTCGGAGACGTAAAACAGAGCATCTATCGTTGGCGCGGCTCCGACTGGCGGATGATGGCGCGCGAGGTTCAGGGCGAGTTCACGCAGTGCGATGTGGAAACCCTTGACAGCAACTACCGTAGCCTCAGGAATATTGTCGAGTTCAACAACGGTTTCTTTGAATATGCTTCCTCGGTTCTCGATGCGATGTCCGGGAATGAATCGGACTTCAAGGTTCATGACATCTATTCGGATGCCGGTCAGCTAGCGAAGTCCAAGAGCGCGTCCGACGGAAGTGTCGATGTCGTCTTCTGCGACATGGAGGACGAGATGCAGGAAATTTTGGATGCGGTGAACAAGGTTCATGAGGCCGGGGCGAGGTACGGTGAGATCACTGTGCTGGTCAGAAGCAACAGGCATGGCTCAGATGTGGCCATGTTCTTGATGGACAAAGGGATCAGTGTGATTTCCGATGACTCGCTGCATTTGAAATCCTCGGCGGTGGCCCGTCAGGTCGTGTCGCTGCTGTCCTCGGTCGGTAACGAGGACGACACCATCGGCTCCTTCCTTGCCGGAGAGCTGGACATCAATGTCGCCGAGTTGTCCTGCCTGTCCCTGTCTGACCTCTGCGAACAGCTCTTGCGCATCCTCAAGGACAGGGATCCGGAATTGTTTGAGTCAGAGACACAGTATGTCCAGGCTCTGATGGACTTCGTGCAAGACTATGTCGCTGTCAACGGGAACGCAATCGACGGGTTCCTGAAGGCCTGGCAGGAGGCGGATCCGAAGATCAGTTCGCCTTCCGACCCGGAGTCGGTCAGGGTCATGACGATCCATAAGTCGAAAGGACTTGAGTTCCAGCACGTGATCTTCCCGTTCGCCGAGGAGATTGGGCTCTTCCGCAGCGAAAAGCACTGGACACGGCCTTCGGTGGAGGGCACCGAGCTTGAGGGAATCGCCGACGGGGTCTATAACGTGTCGTTGAGGAAGCCGGCCAATGAGGAATCCTTGTTCCGTGAGGGGAGTCAGAGAGAGATGCAATTCCAGCTTGTGGACAACATCAACACGTTCTATGTTGCTTTGACGAGACCTGTCAAGGGGTTGACTGTCATTGCCTCCAATCCGCCGGAGAAGATCGCTGACGCTATTGTGCCGGTAGCTTCGGAAGTTGTTGAGTCAGTTTCTCCAGTCGCTTCGACAGGCTCAGCGACCGAAAAAACGAATTCGGCTCGTCAGGTCGCTGAGCTTGTCGAAGCGACGGCCCCCTGCGACTTCACAGACTTCTCACAGATCCTCTATGCTTACCTGTACGGTTATGGAGAGGCTTTGGGATATGTCAAGAAAGAGGCTGAGGATAAGACCGTGTTCTCTAAAGGTGATATATTCAATTACGGCTCTTTGGAAAGGAAGGCGGACACCGTCTCTGAACTGACGCCAGGCTATCCATCCTATCCGTTGAATCCGACAGCTGAAGATGAGGACTCTGATGTCCGGGAGCGAGGCCGCCTTAAGTTCAGCGCCGACTCCATCGATTTCTTTTGCGATGAGACCAGGAACGATGCCAGGCTCAACGGCACGGTGCTTCACGGGATACTTTCCGAGGTGACAACCTTGTCTGATCTGCCCGGTGCGGTTCGGCACGCCTTTGAGTCTGGAGAGATTGACGCGGAGCAGGAGGAAAACTATCTGAATATCCTCACGCAAAGGATATACGCTCATCCTGAATGGTTCCCCGCTGACGGATCTGAAGTTCTGAACGAGACTGGCCTGATTGACACTGACGGAGAGACCTACCGTCCGGACAGGGTCTTGGTCAAGGATGGAAAAGTGACGGTCATCGACTACAAGTTCGGGGAAAAGGACCGCCGTTACCATCGTCAGGTCGCGCGTTACGCCGACATTTACCGTCGCATGGGATATTCGGAGATTACACCTATAATATGGTATGTACTTACCGATGAGGTGGAATAATTTTCGTATATTTGCCTTTTGAC
>DCMG01000102.1:22194-70112 GCA_002321335.1 Bacteroidales bacterium UBA1628
GAGAGAGAAAAACTTCAGATGCCTGAATATGGCCGCATCGTCCTGAATATGGTCGAGCAGGTCAAGGCCATTCCCGACAGGGACAAGAGGAGCGAGCAGGCACGTGCGGTAGTCAGAGTCATGGAGACCCTGAACCCTCAGGTTCATACGCAGGAAAACTATGAGCAGAAGCTTTGGGATCATCTTTTCATGATCGCCGGCTATGATCTTGACATCGACTCTCCGTTCCCGGCCCCCCATCCGGAGGCGATGGATGTGCCGCCTATGAAGATTCCGATTAACAAGACACCGGTGCGCGCCAATCATTACGGGCGCAATATAGAGAGCATCATCGACCTCATCGCCGGTGAGCCTGAAGGAGATGTCAAGCGCTCCATGCTGCGCTCGCTGGCCATCTACATGAGGCAGCAGTATCTTATCTGGAACAAGGACAGTGTGGCCGATGAGACCATATTCGCAGATATTGAGAAACTTTCTGGCTATCGGATTCATGTTCCTGAGGATCTGGAACTTACTAAGATTTCATTTGATTCTAATTTCTCTCGTCCAGGCTTGAATCTGAATATGGGACAGAATCGTAGGAACAACAAGAAAGGCAATCGCAAGAACAGGAAATAATGTTCGGGTTCTGGAGGAATTTGGATGATGAGGACAAGGCCAAGGTGATGAAAATCACCGGGATTCTTGTCGCATTGCTGGCAGTGTTCACATTGCTGGCGACATTTTCCTATTTCTTCACATGGAAAACAGACCAGAGTTCGTTGTCTTCTGCCGTGGGGGACACTACGGTGGAGGTGAGCAACATCGCCGGGAAGATGGGCTACAGGTGGGCTGACCTGCTTGTGCGCAGGTGGTTCGGACTTGGCAGCCTGGCCTTTGTGGTCATACTCTTCGCTGTCTCTGTGCGGTTGTTGCTCCACAGGTGGCATTATTCCTTGGTAAAGACGACACTCCTGACAGTCTCCGGGGCTCTGATCTCGTCCTTTATCCTTGCGTTTGTCTCTGATCTGTCCGGATTTGGCAACGCTTTCGGCGGCGGACTTGGCGGCGAGTGCGGCGAGTCGGTTGTGAAATGGACCTCGGTTGTTTTCGGGAATATCCTTACGGGGTTCATGCTGGCTTTTCTGGTGATTGTCTGGCTGGTTCTGGCATCCAAAAGATTCTCGGACTGGCTGATGGCGCTGGGAAAGAAGAAGGCGGTGGCTGAGCCTGTCGAAGTCCCCGCGCCTGTGGTTCGGCAGGGCTCACCAACCATGGAATCTGCAAGCCGAACAGAAACATCATCTTTGAATATTCCAGGTCCGTCCCTTCGGCAAGCTCAGGGACCGGAACAATATGTGGCTGAGCCTGTCGAAGCCACCGTGGCCCGGACGAGTCCAGCCACCACCGAAACCACTGAACCAGCCGAAAAATCCTTGGAAGTCGTCAAAGGCCGCAAACTGTCCACTGAAATCAAAACTGATCTCCCGAGGATCAATGTGAGGGATGAACTGCCTGACTATCAGTTTCCTTCTTTGGAATTGCTAGACTCGTATTCATCAAGCCGCAATGAGGTTTCAGATGAGGAACTGGCCAGGAACAACACAAGGATCCGCAATGCGTTGGAGAACTATCGCATCCAGATCAACGATGTCAAGGCCATTGTCGGTCCTACGGTCACCCTTTACAAAGTCTATCCCGCCCCGGGCGTGAAAATCTCCGAGATCAAGAAACTGCAGGAAGACCTTGGCATGCATCTTCATGCCAGAGGTGTCCGTGTCGTCACACTTACCGATTCTGTCGGCATAGAGGTGGCTAACGACAGTCCGTCAATCGTGCCTATGCGCGCCGTGCTCAACGATGACGCGTTCCGCATGAGCAAGGCTGAACTCCCTGTCGCCATAGGCTACACTATTCAGCAGAAAGTAAAGGTCTTTGATCTTGCCGACGCGCCGCACCTTCTGGTGGCCGGTGCGACGAAGCAGGGTAAATCCGTAGGACTCAATGCTATAGTCACATCTCTGTTGTACGCGAAGCACCCTTCCGAGCTGAAACTGGTCTTCATTGATCCTAAGATGGTCGAGTTTTCAGCCTACGCTCACCTGCTGAAGCATTATCTTGCCGTCCTTCCTTGCAATGACGAGAGGGAGGAGATGGACAATGCGATTGTGAAGAAGGCCGACAAGGCCGACAAGATCCTTCGTTCCCTGTGCATAGAGATGGACCAGCGTTACGAGTTGCTGAGCAAGGCTTCGGTGCCGAATATAAAGACCTACAACGAGAAGTACCGCAACAGGAAACTGTTGCCGACAGAGGGGCACCGATTCCTGCCGTACATCGTCACCATCATCGATGAATATGCCGACCTGACGATGTCCGTAGGTGGCAGCGGGGATGCCAAGGCCGTGGCCCGCAGCATCACGACATCCATCATCAGGCTCGCTCAGAAGGGACGTGCCGCCGGTCTGCATGTCGTGCTGGCCACCCAGAGGCCGTCTGTGGATGTCATCACCGGTCTCATCAAGACGAACTTCCCGACCCGTATCGCCTTCAGGGTTGTGTCCAGAACAGACTCATCGACCATTCTGGATTCTCCTGGAGCCGAAAAGCTCATCGGAAAGGGAGATATGCTCTACTACGCCGGTGTCGAGATGGAGCGCGTCCAGTGCGCCTACATCGACAGCGAGGAGATCAACAGGCTCACTGAATATATCGGCTCACAGGAAGGCGGCAAGAAGTGCTTCAACACTCCGTATTACCTTCCGCCAGTCGATGACGACACCGAGGAAGGCTCTGGAGGTATGGTTGATATGGCAAAGCTTGACGAACGCTTTGAGGAAGCCGCAAAAATGGTGGTAATGAGCCAGAGAGGTTCGACATCGGATCTCCAGAGACGTCTTGGCATGGGCTACGCCAAGGCCGGACGTGTCATGGATCAGCTGCAGGCCGCCGGCATTGTCGGGCCTCAGGAAGGATCTAAACCGCGTCAGGTTCTGGTTTCCAGTCTCGATGAGCTGGATCAGATCATAGCCGCCTACAAGAATCAGTAATTCGCCGCAAGGCATGACTTGTGCAGACGCACGTAAAAGTATGAGAACAATCACAAAGATATTCATTGCCGCTGCCGTGGCGCTTTTTGCGTTGCCGCAGGCTTCGTTCGCAAAGAGCAAGACGTTGGACGCTTTTGTCAGCAAGGTCTCAGCATCGCTGGTTTCGTTTGATTATTCATTCACCATGCCGACAAAAAAGGCTAAGATGACCGGCAACGGGAGCGTGAAGGTGCAGGGAAACTCTTTCATTGTGGACGGAAACGGGCTGGAGATATGGTGCGACGGAAAGACTCGTTGGACTGTCGACCGGATTTCGGAAGAGGCTCTTGTCGAGTCTGTTGACGATTCGTACGACAGCTATGCCACCAATCCGGCTCTTATGATAGCCTCCGTTGATAAGGCCTTCAGGGAGCTTTCTTTCGGAAGTGCAAAATTCGGCGGAAAAGTCGTGGACGCATCCGTCCTCTCGCCGGTCAGCAAAGGAAAAGGCTCGATGGACATCGCTGGACTGAAACTCTTTTTCAAGAGCGGAACTACGAATTTAATCGGGGCGGAGGTCGCTCTGAATGATGGCTCCGTGTCAAATTTCACGATAACTAACATAAGATTCGAAGAGGCAGGAAAATCAAAAGAGTCTTTCCGGTTCAACGAAAAGACTCTCGATTCCTCTTATGTAATAACGGATCTGCGTTAGGCTGTTCCGGGTTGCAGGAAATCAGCCTGAGGCGAGGATCCGCTCAGTCTTTGACGCATCTGACGGACGCGCGGAAAGACTCTTTGTCTCTCGCACCGGCAAGCACGTCGTTCTGTTTCACAAATATGTACCTGCAGAGACCAGCCCCGTCGCTTTCGGAGTCTGATGTCCAGAACACGGCATAGTTGTCCACGCCTGTGAATTTGGAAGAACTGCCGCTATCTATCGCATAGCCTGCAGGAAGAGCCGAGAATCCGGCCTTGTTTGTGATCTTTACCTGTGGCCAGTACTCCCACATCCTTGTGCCAAGGAATCTTGCGTCAACCATGAATTCTCCTGCGACTCCGCTGAATGTCTCCCTCACGGAGAATTCTGTCCCTTTCGGGGCAAGGGCGTTGGCCATTTCCACGAACTCTGCGTCGGAAGGCAGGTGCCATCCTTCAGGACAGGCCTCTACCGCTTCGTTCCATGAATAAAGCCGACCCATGATCGCATCCATCGCCTCGCTGTTTTGGTACGATACGCCCGAACCGGAGTAATAGAGGTTGTTCTTCATCCAGATCTTGCCGTTGATGGTGGTGATGTAGTAGGATTCTCCGTCTCTTGCGTCTGTGATCTTTGAATCAAATTTGGTGTAAGCCCCTGTCACGGTCGAATCGAGAGCCGGGTCAACAACGCTGAACGAGACCGAGTTTGTCTTGGGGTAGTAACCGTCAGCGAATGCCCCGCAGTTTACGGTGAAAGTGCCGACTTTTGAAGGTACGGTGAATTTGAACGTTCCGTCACCGGTCTTGTCGCTTTGTGTCTTGGTCGTGTCTTTCGCTGAATCCCATGAGACTGTCCAGTAGTAACCTATGTCTTCGGCCGATCCTGTGCCCGGGTGAGTGATGCCGGTCGGGGTCAGGCTGAAAGATTCGCCCTTCCGCACGTAACTTGGCACGGACTGGAATGTCAGGGTTCCGTTGACATAGTCTTTAGTGGATGAACTGTCTTTATCCTTTTTGCAGGACGGAAGGGTGAACATCGCCACCGACAATCCTGTTAAAACAATGTTTCTTATCTTCATCTTTCTTGATTGAAAATACAAATATCGCATAAAAAACGCAAAAACGGTAGCCATTGAGCAAAAACTAGTCCAATGATGCCCGATAATTGAATCGAAATGCCTATAATTGCAATGATGAAAGCTATTGAGAGAATATTCAGAAGCACATCTGTGTGCTTTGCCGCTTTCCTGGCCGTGGCATCCTGTGGCGGGAAGGCCGATTATCAGGATTTGACGGGGTATGCCCAGGGTGGGATATATTCGGTGAAATTCAATCATGGCGGCGTCAAGGTCGGCATGATTGAAATAAAGATGTCGGTGGATTCCATACTGACATTGGTCGACACGACCTTGTCCGGCTATAACAAGGGGTCTCAACTCAGCCGTTACAACGCCGGGAAACCGGTTGTGCCGAACGAGATGTTCAAGGAGATATTCACCATCTCAAAGAAACTTTACGATGAGACCGGCGGGGCTTTGGACATGGCCTCGGGGCCGCTTTTCGATGCCTGGGGATTCGGATTCACCAATGACTCGCTGCCTTCAGCGGAGACTGTGGACAGCCTGAAACGAATCTGCGGAATGGACAAACTGGATGAGAATATGTCTCCATTGGTTCCGGGGCAACGCCCGAAACTCAACTTCAATGCTATCGCCCAGGGATATTCTTGCGACAAGATAGCCGAATATCTACACTCCATTGGGGTAACGGATATGCTCGTGAACATAGGAGAAATCTATTGCGAGGGTCTGAACCCGTCCGGAAAGCCGTGGAAAATCGGGGTTGACAGGCCTGTGGACGGAAATATGGAACTTGGCGGCCAAGGCCTCGTCGGAAAATGGCAGGGGGACGGAAGCGGATGCGGTGTGGTCACTTCAGGCAATTATCGTAAGTTTTACATCAAGGACGGACGGAAATATTCACATACCATAGATCCCCGTACGGGCTGTCCGGTTGACCATAACTTGCTCAGCGCGACGATTGTCGCTCCTGACGCCACAATGGCCGATGCATACGCTACATATTGTATGGTGATAGGGTTGGATGAGGCCAAGCGTTTCATTGAGTCTTTGGATGAATTGGAGGGATATCTTGTATATGATGATGGTGGATTGATGTCGGAATGGGCTTCTTCTGGCTTCAATCTTGTAAGGGATAGCCGATAGATTTTTTGAGAAATGATCAGACTGTTCAAAGATTCATCGTTTGTTATGGCCGCCATCACGGTGGCTGCCGGCTGCAGCACCATCAGCAGGACGGAAAAGCAGTTGGCCAAGGTTGATTCGTTTGATTCTCCGGACATCCCCGCGATAGGGGAGCGGCCTCCGCTCAGACCTCGTCAGGCCGGACTTGCATATTCCCCGAACACTCTGATCATCTATTATGACGAGGGCGTCGGCGATGGCCCGCTGAAGAAGGCTGCCGACAAGTATAATGCTGAAGTCGTTTATGACTACAGTATCATCTGTGCGCTGACAATCCGTATTCCTGACGGCAAGACCCTGGAGGAAGCCACCAAGTTTTTCAGAAAGGTCAAAGGTGTGGTGGAGGTCTCAAAGAACTCCAGTTATGTCATTGATTGAAAGGCTGTCTCCGACGGCGAAACCTCCTGATCCTGTACGTTTCAGTGAGTTAAGATGCGCTCCGGTGCCGAGCGCTTCTCCCAAGTCGCGAGCCAAGGCTCTGATGTAGGTCCCTTTGCTGCACGCCACGCGTATCTCGGCCAGAGGAAGACGCAGGGCGGAAGTGTCCACTACATTGATGTGCGGATTCGGCCTCAGCCCGTCATCCTGGACTTCGGCTTCCTTGCCATCCGGAAAAAACGACAGCAATTCCATTCCGTAAATATTTATGACCTGCTTGTTGAGAGTCTCCGCCACAGTATGGTCAAAATCAGTCATCACGTCAGTCTTCTCCTTGTGAGCCTCCCGGTATTGTTTTCTGGCCAGCTCGTAGGCTCGGACGCCATCGACAGACTTGGCTGAAAATAGAGGTGCTATCTGCTCCTGCTCGCCAAGAAACTTAGGCAACGTCCCGCGGATGGATTGCTCCGAGACCCCGTCAGTCGGATATTCCTGGTCGATTGCTTTCTCCAGATCATAGGAAGGGGTAGTGGCTCCGAACGAGATTCCGGCGACATATTCCTTCCCCTCCTTCTGAAGTGCCTCGGCCAGTTTGGTCGCCTTGCCTATGCAGACGAGCAGCACACCGGTCGCAAGCGGATCAAGCGTTCCGGCGTGGCCGACCTTAAGATTCTTCTTGTGGAAATGTCTGCAAGCCGCCCATTTTACTTTGCGGATGACATCCGCTGAGGTCCAACGGTAAGGCTTGTCGATGGGGATTATGATACCTTCCGGGTAATCCTCGATGCTCTCCGAGAGTCTGGAATTACCCGAAAGAAAGTTCTTGTCAACTATCAAAGCCTTTATTTCCAGGAGTTTGCCTTGTGTGATGCCTGCCACTTTTACTTGCATAGAGGAATCTTCTCGATGCGGCGCTCGTGGCGACCGCCTTCGAATTCGGTGTCAAGCCATTTGTTCACGATGGCGGTCACCATCCGGTAGGAGATGAAGCGTGCCGGCATCACAATCACGTTCGCCTTGTTGTGAGCCTTCGCAAGACGGGCGATCTCTGTCCCCCAGCAAAGGGCCGCGCGCACTTTCTGATGTTTGTTCAAAGTGATGGCCATGCCGTTTCCTGTGCCGCAGAACGCCACTCCAAGTTCGACATCCCCATTGTCGATGGCTGTGCCGAGTGGATGAGCGAAGTCGGAGTAGTCGCAGCTTTCCGCTGAATGTGTCCCATAATCAATGACCTCGTAACCCTTTTTCTTGAGCAGTTCCGCGATCTTTCCTTTGTACTCGAATCCAGCGTGGTCGCTGGCAACACCTATTTTCATGATATATGATCTTAAATTATTTTCTTTTTGCTGACTGTCGTGATGAACTCCTTTAGATAGAACGGCTCGAAATAAGCCACGTCCTCGAATCTCTTGGCATTCAAGGCGTCCAAAGCCGGATGCATCATCGATGCGGCTTTCGGGCAGCACTGGATGAAGCGGGCGTTCGGGCTGGTCAGGGTGTCCTTGCATTTGCCGGCTCCGTCACCGATGAAGAGCACCGGCCCTTCGCTGAGCTGTTCCTTGAATGAGTCCGGATCGATTATCCGGGCCACGGTCTGGGAAATCTGCTTCCCGTCGGGTGTGAATATTCCCGTGTAGACCTCCATTCTGCGGGCGTCGATCATCGGAATGATGAAGCGGCAGCCCTCCGGGAGCATATTACCGTCCAAAGCCTGCCAGACGAGGGTGTCGAGCGTGCCGACGGAGATCATCGGGATTCCGGCCCCGAAGCAGAGCCCTTTGGCTGTGGAGACTCCAACCCGCAATCCGGTGTAGGATCCCGGACCCTTGCTGACGGCCACGGCGTCGCAGTCCGAAACCTTCAGCCCTCTGTCGGAGAGCATCTCGCTGACGAACAATGCCGTCTTGGAAGCGTGCGCTCTTGGTTCGTCACTGATTCTTTCGCTGACAACCTTTCCGTCTTCCACAAGGGCTGTGGAGCAAAGGGAGGTTGAAGTCTCTATTAGGATGATTCTGTTCATTATTTATTGAATATCAATTCTTTCATGTATGGGAAGAAGGCATCGGCAAAGTCCTTGATCGGTGTGTAAAGCACGGAACCGCTGATTGTCTTCGAGCAATTGATGCCAAGTGCCGTGGTTACAGAATCGAAAAGGAGTATGAACAGGCCTATGGCGAGGATAACCTTCATGAGGGCGAACACCACACCGAGAAGTTTGTTCAGCCATCCCAGCATCACTATTTTCACAATGCCTTCCAGCATTTTCCCGGCCAGGGTGAGGGCTAAGAAGACGGCGAGCAGAATGAGTGTGAAAGCGATCGCCTGAAGCACGGTGGGGGAGACATCCATCACTGGCTCCAGCCATCCGACCACCACATTGGAGAAATGAAACGACATCCATGCGCCAAGCACAAGGGCCACAAGGGCGGCCGCCTGGGCGATGAATCCCTTGGACAGGCCACGGAATATGGCTGGCACACAGCAAAGAAGGATTATGATGTCTATAATATTCATTAATCACGTATTTGATAAAAAACACGGAAATCACTATCTTTGCAAACTTGAATGCATCTTAAGCGGACCAGTGTTTTTTAGGATGCAAAAATAGAAAGAAAATTATGACATTCAAAGAGTACAAAGGCCTTGATCTGGTTTCTGTCGGGAATGAGGTTCTCGACAGGTGGAAAAAGAATCACGCGTTCGAGAAATCCCTTGAGGTCAGGGAAGGGGCACCTGAGTTCATATTCTTCGAGGGCCCGCCTTCCGCCAACGGCAAGCCGGGAATCCATCACGTTATGGCGCGCTCCATCAAGGATGCGATCTGCCGCTTCAAGACCCAGTCCGGGTACAAGGTGAACCGCCGCGCCGGATGGGACACCCACGGACTTCCTGTGGAGATCGGTGTGGAGAAAAAGTTGGGCATACATAAAGACGACATCGGAACGAAGATTTCCGTTGAGGAATACAACAAGACCTGCCGCAGCGAGGTGATGAAGTACACTGCGGAATGGGTGAATATGACCGAGCGTGTCGGCTACTGGGTTGACATGAACGATCCGTACATCACCTACGACAACCGCTACATCGAGACTCTTTGGTACCTGTTGAAGAAGATTTATGACAAGGGGCTGCTCTACAAAGGGTACTCCATCCAGCCATATTCTCCGTCTGACGGCACTGGTTTGAGTTCTCACGAGCTCAACCAACCTGGCTGCTACAAGGATGTGACCGACACGACGGCCACCGTGCAGTTCGAGGTCATCAAGGACGGAAAGTCGCAGCCGCTCTTCGGGACGGAGGCTTTCCCGGTATATTTCCTCGCCTGGACCACAACCCCATGGACACTTCCTTCAAACACCGCGCTTTGCGTTGGGCCTAAGTATGAATATGTCCGTGTCCTTTCCTTCAACCCTTACACGGGCAAGGAGGCCATCTACGTGCTGGCCAAGGATCTGGTGGGCGCTTGGTTCAATCCAAAGGCCGCTGACATTCCTCTTGAGAACTACAAGCCGGGTGATAAACTCGTGCCTTATAAAGTGCTGGAAGGTTCGTTCAAAGGGGCGGATCTTGTCGGAATCCGTTACAAGCAGTTGATTCCTTGGTTCAAACCGGTAGAGGAGGGTGAGCCGTTCAGGGTGATCTCCGGGGACTATGTCACGACCGAGGACGGTACCGGAGTCGTTCATATCGCTCCTACTTTCGGAGCGGACGACAAGAAGGTCGCAGCCAATTTCGGCGTGCCGGGAATGATGGTTCTGGACAAGGACGGCAAGCGTCAGGCCCAAGTGGATCACGACGGGCGTTTCTACCCGATCGAGGATCTTGATCCTGAATATGTCCGCACGCACGTTGACCCTTCTTATAAGGAATATGCAGGCCGCTATGTGAAGAACGCTTTCGATGACTCTCTTCCGGCTGACGCTCCTACCCTTGACATCGATCTATGCATGATGATGAAGATGGACGGCAGGGCATTCAGAATCCAGAAGCAGACCCACAGCTATCCTCACAGCTGGAGAACCGACAAGCCTGTCCTTTATTATCCTCTTGACGCTTGGTTCATCAAGACCACGGCGGTCAAAGACGAGATGGTGGCGCTGAACAAGACCATCACCTGGAAGCCTGAATCCACGGGTACAGGACGTTTCGGCCAATGGCTTGAGAACATTCAGGACTGGAATCTGAGCCGCAGCCGCTTCTGGGGAACTCCGCTCCCGATCTGGCGCACCGAGGACGGCAAGGAAGAGATCTGCATCGGCACCATCGCACAGTTATACGCTGAGATCGACAAAGCGGTCGAGACTGGATTCATGACGGGCAATCCGTTCAGGGACAATGGTTTCGACTCTAAGGACATGAGCAAGGAGAATTACGATAAGATCGATCTCCACAGACCTTATGTCGATAACATATTTCTTGTCAGCCCTTCCGGTAAGAAGATGACCCGTGAGACCGACCTTGATCGATGTTTGGTTCGATTCCGGTGCTATGCCTTATGCTCAGGAGGGGCTTCGCAATCTTGGACTCTCCTAAGTTCGGCTGCACGGCTGATTTCATCGCTGAGGGAGTTGACCAGACAAGAGGCTGGTTCTACACTCTTCACGCCATCCACACTATGATTAGTGGAACTCCGGCCTATAAGACCGTTATTTCTAACGGTTTGGTTTTGGACAAGAATGGCAACAAGATGAGCAAGCGTCTTGGCAACGCTGTGGATCCGTTCGAGGAACTGGATAAGTACGGAGCTGATGCCCTCAGGTGGTACATGCTGACAAACGCCCAGCCATGGGATAACCTCAAGTTTGACGAGGCCGGTGTCGATGAAGTACGCAGAAAATTCTTCGGAACGCTTTACAACACATATTCATTCTTCGCCCTCTACGCCAATGTTGATGGCTTTGATCCGAAGGTCGCTAAGGTGGAATATTCAAAGAGACCAGAGATTGACCGTTGGATTATCTCGTTGCTTAATTCATTGAAGAAGAAGGTGGTAGCCTCCTTATGAGGACTATGACATCACGACTGCGGGACGTCTGATTCAGGATTTTGTCTGTGATGACCTTAGCAACTGGTACGTCCGCCTGAACAGGAAACGTTTCTGGGGAGGTAAGATGGATGAGGACAAGCTTGCGGCTTACCAGACTCTTTACGAGGTGCTTGTGGATGTTGCTGTGCTTTCTGCTCCTATCGCTCCGTTCTATATGGATAGGCTCTATCTGGATCTTGTTCCGGACGGAGTGGAGTCGGTTCACTATGTGAATATGCCGGCTTTCGACGAGTCTGTCATCGACACGGATCTGGAGGAGAGAATGAATCTGGCCCAGAAGGCGACCTCGATGGTGCTGGCGCTTCGCCGCAAGGTTTCCATCAAGGTCCGCCAACCGCTCCAGAAGCTTATCATCCCGGTGATCTCCGCCAAGGTCAAGGAACAGTTGGAGCAGGTTAAGTCCATAATCCTTAATGAGGTGAATGTCAAGGAGGCGGAGTTCATCTCGGACACCACCGGCATCATAACGAAGAAGATAAAGCCGAACTTCAAGACTCTCGGCAAGGTCTATGGCAAGCAGATGAAGGAGATCGCGGGTGCGTTCACAGGATTCGATCAGGTCACGATTTCTGCCATCCAGAACGCTGAGGCAGCCGGGTTGGCATATTCAGTGGATCTTCCTTCGGGGACTGTTGAGCTTAAGCCTGGCGACTACGAGATTTCTTCCGAGGATATGCCGGGATGGCTTGTCGCCACAGAGGGACAGTTGACCATAGCCCTTGATATTCAGATTTCTGAAGAATTGAAGAAGGAGGGAGTGGCGCGTGAGCTTATCAACAGAATCCAGAACCTTAGAAAGGACAGCGGGTTTGAGGTGACAGACAAGATCGATGTGGCGATTTATGCTGATGGAACTGCCTACGATGACATCGCCGCCGCTCTTGAAGCCTATAAGGATTACATAGCCGCCCAGACCCTTGCGCTTTCTGTCACGCTTGGCAAGGATGCTCCGGAAGGTGCTTCCGATGTCGAGTGGGACGAAGGGTCGGTCAAGATGGCGCTCTCAAGATAATTTTAGACCTAAATATCATTACACTATGTCGGAATTGATCAAAGACAACGCGGCTTCAGCGGAAAAGACTAAGGTGCGTTACAGTGATGAGGAACTTGAGGAGTTCCGTGCCATCATCAATGAAATGCTTGACAAGGCCAGAAAAGAGTACAACACACTGCGCAGGGTGATCATGCATAACGGCAGCAACGACATCGAGGACACGACACCGTCATTCAAGACGGTCGAGGATGATGGCGCCTACCAGTTGTCCAAAGAGGAGGCCAGCCAGCTGGCGCAGAGGCAGTACAAGTTCATCCAGAACCTTGAGGCAGCCCTTGTGCGCATAGAGAACAAGACATATGGAATATGCCGGGAGACCGGAAAGCTCATTCCAAAGGAAAGACTCCGCCTTGTTCCGCACGCCACGCTTACTGTCGAGGCTAAGGAGAAACTTGCTAAAAACGGACAGAGCTAGTGAAGATTTCCAAAGGTAAGCAACTCCTGATTCTGGGGGTTATTCTTGTAGTCATTGACCAGGTCATAAAGATTCTGGTCAAGACGAATATGCAGATAGGCGAACATTTCAGCGTAATCGGGAACTGGTTCCAGATATTCTTCATTGAGAATGAAGGTATGGCTTTCGGAATGAAGTTCGGCGGGGCTGTCGGCAAGTTCCTGCTGTCGCTCTTCAGAATCGCCCTTTCGGCCGCACTCTGTTGGTGGATAGCATCTCTTGTCCGCAAGTCAATGGACGGAAACGGAAAGCCGGCGCTTTTCCCTGATGGAAAGCCGGTGGTTCCTACCGGAGTCTTGGTCGGTCTTACGCTGATTGCGGCCGGAGCCGTCGGCAATATCATTGACAGTCTTTTTTACGGTGTGGTCTTCGATTATGCTCCCTTGATGTTCGGTCGGGTTGTGGATATGTTCTACTTCCCGCTGATAGACACCATCTGGCCCGATTGGGTTCCGTTTGTCGGAGGTGACCGTCTGCTCTTTTTCGCCCCGGTCTTCAACTTCGCCGACAGTTGTGTCACGGTCGGAGCTTTCTATCTGATATTTTTCCAGAACCGCTTCTTCACACGTGCAGAGGAAAAGCAGGAAAAGAAATAATGATAACGGGGAATGATATCATTCCCCGTTTCTTTATTTGATATGTGCGATTGAATATACAGGTGCGATTTTCTCCAGCCTGTCACGCCCGTAAAGGCCGTCAAGTTCCGCCAGGAATATGAATTCCGTGACCTTCACTCCATATTCCTTGCTGTCAACAGGGATCTTCAGCGAGTCCAGCGCCTTGGCTATGCCTTCAGCAGTGCCTCCTGTGGCGAGAACGTCATCGATGATCGCGACCTTGAATATTCCGTCCTCCGCCTTGCCCGCCGCTATGTCCGACTTTCGGAAGTAGAGGTTGTCAGGGCCATATTCCTTCATTATCTCGATGCTTTGCAGGTCATCGCCGGAGTGGGGCAGCTTACCTTTCTTGCGGAACGGCACGACATTGGTCACGCCGCTGTCAGATGTCAGGAGCGGAGCGCAGAACAGGAAGGCTCGGGCCTCTGGAGCCGCAACGGTCGGAGCCGTCACGTGCTTTCCGATTTCCGAAATCAGCTTGGTGAAGACCTCCTTGTCCTGCATAAACGGCATTATGTCAACGAAATTGATTCCCTCTTTAGGGAAATCCTGATAGAATTTCAATGTCTCTTCAAACATGGCTGTTGATAACTTTGTGAATATTGTATGGCAAAGGTATGGACTTTCTGTGACATTTGTATTAAATTTGTCCTTTAATATTCATAAAGGAACAAGTCAAATTCCTTAATATTTATGTCAAACAAATCAATCATCGCCGCCACAGTCGCAGCGCTCGCCTTTTCTCTAGGAGCAAAGGCTCAGACCAACCTTCAGACTTTCTACGATTTCGGTAAGGATCGCGGTCACGTCACAACAACTCTCGAGGGTTTCTACGGGGATAAATGGGGTAACACTTTCTTCTTCGTGGATTATGACTACAACTCGAAGAATTCCAAGGATCAGGTTTATGCACCAAGCGGGACATATTTCGAGATCGCGCGCTGTCTCAACTTTTGGCAGAACACAAAACTTGCTCCTTTCAGCCTCCATGTTGAGTATAACGGAGGCGCGTACACCACCTACACCATCAACAATGCCTTCCTTTTCGGTGTTGATTGGTTCCTCCACAGCGGTGATTTCAGGAATACTTTGAATCTTAAGGTTCTGTACAAGGCAATTAACTATAATCACTCTAATCCTGAGATGGGGTATAACATTGATGGCAGCAAGAAAGAAAGCGACGTTCCGCTTCAGTTCACCGCTGTCTGGGGCATGCAGGATCTTTTCGGTGTGAAAGGGCTCCGCTTCTCCGGCTTCGCTGATTTCTGGTGGGAGGACCACACAGTATGCCCTTACATCAACGACAAAAAGGCCGGCTATCGTGACTGGACAAAGGCTGAGGACGCAAAATTCGTGTTCCTCTCAGAGCCGCAGCTCTGGTACAACATCGGCCAGCATTTCGGGGTTGACAATCTCAACATCGGCACCGAGATTGAGCTTTCTTATGACTTTGGAACCGGAAAGGGCTTCTTCGTACGTCCTTGCCTCGGCACAAAGTGGGTATTCTAGTATTAAACGACCTTGACAATACAAGACAATGGCAGAGACAAAAACACAGGCCTCCGAGCCTAAGAAGACCGGCTGGCTGACCAAACTGTTCGGATTCGATCCGTCCACGATGAAGGTTTCCACCGAGATCGTCGCCGGCATCACCACCTTCCTCGCTATGTCCTACATCCTCGCCGTCAACCCCTCGATCCTGGCTGACTGCGGAATGGACAAGAACGCCCTTTTCACCACCACGGCAGTGGCTTCCATCCTCGCCACCCTCGTGATGGCATTCTACGCCAAGCTTCCGTTCGCCCTCGCCCCGGGCATGGGTCTGAACGCCTTCTTCTGCTACACGGTCTGCCTCGGCATGGGCTACACATGGCAGTTCGCGCTGACCGCCGTGCTTATCGAAGGTATAATATTCATAATACTCACTCTGACGAGTGTCCGCGAGGCGATCGTGAATGCCCTGCCTCTGTCGCTGAGAAAGGCGATCGGAGCCGGTATCGGACTGTTCATCGCCCTGATCGGCCTTAAGAGCGGCGGAATCGTGGTTGACGACCCTGCCACTCTCGTGAACCTCGGCGACATCACCAGCGGAGCCGGACTCCTTTCCGTCATCGGCCTCGTCATCACTGGCATCCTTGTCATCCTGAATATTCCGGGAGCACTTCTTATCGGCATCATCGCGACCGCCATCATCGGCATCCCTATGGGCATCACCCAGTTCCAGGGATTCGTTGACACTCCGCCGTCCATGAAGCCTATCTTCTGCCAGTTCACAACGGACGCTTCGCAGATCTTCAGCCTTGACATGCTCGTAGTCGTGTTCACATTCCTGTTCGTGGACATGTTCGACACGATTGGAACCCTCGTGGGTGTCACGACAAAGGCCAACATGACCGACAAGGACGGCAAGCCTGTCCGCATGAACCAGGCCTTCATGGCTGACGCCATCGGAACCGTCACAGGCGCATGCCTCGGAACCAGCACCGTCACCACTTATGTTGAAAGCGCCTCAGGCGTGGCTCAGGGTGGCCGCTCTGGACTCACGGCGTTCTCCGTGGCGGCCTGCTTTGTTCTGGCCCTGTTCTTCGCACCGGTCTTCACCGCCATCCCTGGCTCGGCCGTGTGTCCGGTACTCGTGTTCGTGGGTCTCTTCATGCTCAGCCCTATCAAGGACATCCCGCTCGATGACTTCTCAGAGTCCATCCCTGCTTTCCTCACGCTGATTCTCATGCCGATGACCTATTCCATCTCCAACGGAATTCTCCTTGGTCTTGTGTCTTACGTCATCCTTAACATCTGCACCGGAAAGGCCAAGAAGATCGGCTGGTTCATGTATGTGCTGTCAATTTTAGTAATTCTAAAATATATTTTCCTTTAATTGGTTGATTTATTGCTAATTAACAATAAAGTTGCATAATTGTTAATAATTTTGGCGATATTTTTTGCCCATAAAGCCGAAATATCTGCTATCTTTGTAGAAGTCGGTTCGACTCCCGTGAAAAGGGTCGGACCGACTTTATGGCCGGGAAGGCTCTCATCAATACTATCGGAATACTATTTTGGGGATACTATACTACTGATTTTTATCTATTTTTGAATATGGACGTGACTGTACGCAAGACCAACGGCTCCTATGAGGAGTACGACAAGGTCAAACTGATGAACGGCATACGCGAGGCCTACAAGACCGCCGGTGAGGAATGCCCGGAGGCGGTGGTGGTCTCCATAGCGGAGAACCTTTACATTTACGACAAGATCACCAGCCGTGAGATCAGGCGTCAGGTCGAGGAGAGTCTGATGTCCATCAACAAGAAGGTCGCCGTCGCCTACATCGAGAAGTTCGACGCCGGCCTTGACCTCCGCAAGAAGCGTGACTTCATCCGTGACTACATCGCCGCGTCCAACGCCGCCACCGGCTCCAAGTTCGACGCCAACGCCAATGTCACCCGCAAGAACATTGTGACCCTCGGCCAGGAACTTTACAAGGAGAACAACATCAAGCAGAACCGCTACATCATGAAGGACAAGATCAAGTCCCTCTACGGCCGTTCGCTCGCCAGCCAGTACATCAAGGACCTGGAGAGCCACGTCCTCTACAAGCATGACGAGAGCGGCACCCCTGGCTACCCTTACTGCGTCGCCATCACGATGTACCCGTTCCTTGTGGACGGTCTGATCAAGCTCGGGGGGGTCTCGGTGGCTCCGACTGACCTCAAGTCATTCTGCGGCGAGTTCATCAACCTTGTATATTCAATCTCATCCCAGTTCATGGGGGCTGTGGCGACGCCTGAGTTCCTGATGTACCTTGACTACTTCATCCGCAAGGACTACGGCGACGACTATCTCGACCACCTTGAGGACGTGGTGGAGATGAACGCCAAGAAGAGAACCCTTGTCAAGGTCATCGACAACTACTTCCAGCAGGTTGTGCATTCCATGAATATGCCGGCTGGCAACCGTGGCTACCAGACCGTGTTCTGGAACATCAGCTACTTCGACGAGAGCTATTTCCGCGGCGTGTTCGGCGACTTCCGCTTCCCTGACGGGACAGAGCCGAAGTGGGAGACCCTCTCCTGGCTTCAGAAGCATTTCATGAACTGGTTCAACGAGGAGAGGAACCGCTACATCCTGACCTTCCCGGTCGAGACGATGGCTTTGCTGACCGACGGCAAGGACGATTTCATCGACAAGGAATACGCCGACTTCACAGCCGAGATGTGGTCTAAAGGGCACAGCTTCTTCTGCTACCTGTCCGACAGTCCGGACAGCCTCGCGAGTTGCTGCCGTCTTCGCAACTCGATCACAGAGTTGGACAAGGTCGATGAGTCACACAACCACACCACGCATCAATATTCAATGGGAACGGCTTCGGTGTCAACAGGCTCCAAGTCTGTCATGACCATCAACCTGAACAGACTCATCCAGCTTGCCACCAGACGCTATTTCCTTGAAAAGAAAGGGATTGTTGTGGATGGCTCAAAGGCGCTGACCAGAGCCGACTATGACAAGAACCAGCTCTATGAATATATTCGTGCTGCCGTGACCGAGGAGACCGAGAGGGTGCACAAGTACCAGAAGGCCTTCAACGAGATCATCAAGGATTTTCTGGCCGCGCACATGCTGGATGTCTATCAGGCCGGCTTCATCGACATGAAGAGGCAGTACCTCACGATCGGTGTGAACGGCCTTACCGACGCCGCCGAGTTCCTTGGCCTTACTATCAGCCCGAATCCTGAGTACAACGAGTTCGTGGATGTCATCCTTGAGACCATCAACAGGTCAAACAAGAAGGACAAGACTTCCGACACGATGTTCAACACCGAGTTCGTTCCGGGAGAGAACCTTTCGGGGAAGAACTACAAGTGGGATCAGAAGGACGGGTTCTACGTCTCGCCGAAGCATAATATGTACAGTTCGTACTTCTACAATCCGGAGGACGACTCCCTGTCGATGATCGACAAGTTCAAGCTGCACGGCAACGAGTATGTCAAGCATCTTGATGGAGGCTCCGCCCTGCACATGAACGTGGCTGAGCACTTGTCCAAGGATCAATATCGGCAGCTTCTCAAGACCGCGGCGCATTACGGTACCAACTACTTCACATTCAACTGCCGCAACACCGTCTGCAACGACTGCGGGTATATCAGCAAGGACACCCTTGAGGTTTGCCCTAAGTGCGGAAGCCACAATCTGGACTATCTGACCCGCGTGATCGGTTATCTCAAGCGGGTGTCATCGTTCAGCGAGATGCGTCAGGTCGAGGCCGCCCACAGATTCTACAACCACGACGGTGTCACGGAGGAGGCGTCGAAAGCATGATAAAATACGTCCCTGAGATGACCTCCGTGGTCATTGAGGAGATTCCTGACAGAGTTACCTTGGCGGTTGACATAAGTAACTGCCAAGGTAATTGCGTAGGATGCCATTCTCCTTTTCTGAAGACTGATGTCGGTGTGGAACTGACTGAGGAAGTGATTGATTCTCTCGTCGCTGATAATTTTGGGGTGGACTGCTTCCTGTTCCTTGGCGAGGGACAGGATCCGGAATCCCTGTTGAGGCTGGCCGCCCATGTCCGTTCGAGGGGGCTTGCTGTCGCCTTGTACTCCGGACGTGCTGCTGTCGAGGATGAGATATTCACGGCCTTTGATTATGTAAAGGTCGGCCCGTACATCAAGTCCTTTGGACCGCTGAACTCCAAGACCACCAACCAACGGCTCTACAAGGTGACCCATACCGCGGTCAGTTATTCCCTTACAGACATCACCTCCCGTTTCTGGCACAGGGACATCGATCCGAACATCAAATAAGAACGTCGCAGCAGCAGAATCTATATCGGTCGCTGAACTTGTCGAAGCGACTGGCTTATGAAATAATATTCTGTAAATTTTGTAAATATTCGCTTGTTCATTCGAAAATATTGCGTATATTTCGGACTTGTTTTACGTGTTTTTGACTTATATAAGTTTGCGTTTAGTTAGTTATGTATAAAAATTCATTTGGAAGAATCTTGTGTTCCGCCATGTTGGCCGCAGCGGCCGGGTTGTTCTCTTTGGCGGTGGCGTCTTGCAATGGCAACAACGGGAATGACGAACCGGAACCGGTTAGGGAAAACGTTCAGTTCATGCAAGAGACTGTTTCCATTCCGATTGAGGGTGAAGGAACTGTCTCTCTGAAGGTGACTCCGATTGAGAAATTGTCGGAAGTTGAGGTCAAGGTGGCAGACGAAGATGTCGTTGAAGTCTCCCAAAAGGCCGATGATCAGGGCTACGTATTCACAATGAAGGCAAAGGCTCTCGGCTCGACCACAATTGTGGCCGTCCTTGGGTCCTGCATCGCAAAGTGCGCTGTCACCGTTGATCCTATCGCCGTCACAGGAATATCCTTGAACAAAACCTCAATGCAACTCTTTGTCGGAGAGTCAGAGATCTTGAGCGCCACGATCTCTCCGGACAACGCCACCAGCCCAAGCATATCCTGGGATTCCAGTGACAAGGAGGTGGCGACCGTCGAGAACGGGGTAGTTAAGGCCATCGCCGCCGGCAAGGCCACTATCACTGCCGCATCTTCCTCTTTTACAGCGGAGTGCGAGGTGGAGGTCAAGACGGTCGAGGCGGAGTCGTTGACGTTTGATGTCACCTCAAAGGAACTTGTTGAGAATGAGCCGTTCATACTAAATGCTACTATCCTGCCTGAAGGTACGACAGACAAGACGGTTGAATGGAGTGTTGATGATTCCGAAGTTCTTAAAATAGTTCCTTTTGACGCTGACGATAGCGATAACATAGTCTCCGCCACGGTAACCTCGCTCAAGGCTGGCGAAGCCAAGATCACGGCTGCCATCAATAATGTCAAGGCTGTATGTTCTGTCTCAGTAAAGGCGAAGGAACCTCCTGTGGCTCCTGCCAAGATTGGAGACTACTTCTATTCAGATGGCACATGGAGTGACGGAGGTCTGATTTCTATCAATGATGATGGGACCAAACCTGTCTGGGCTGAGAACAAACCGGCTCCGGTAGAGGGTAAAACCGTGATTGGCATCGTGTTCCAGACGGATTCCAAACGATTCTCCACCGTTGAGCAACAGCAAGGGTTCACACATGGCTTGGTATTCTGCTTGAAGTCCGCGCATGGGCCAGGCACTATGTACACACGGTACACGCTTGAAGATGATTTCACTTGCGTTGGTAAGGGAAAGTTGGGCTCCACGTGGTATAACAACTTGAGCGGTCAGGCTGAGAATGCCCAGGTGCTTGCCACATATCCGGGTTCGGCCATTAAGAAATGTCCTGCCTTTGATTGGACCCATACGGATTTTGTGCCTGCGGCTCCGTTGAACACTTCAGGCTGGTTCATCCCGAGCATAGGCCAGTTATGGGACTTCATGGCTAACCTTGGAGGGGAGGAAATCGCATTGCATCTGAAGAGCCTTAGGGATTATGGCTACGATGTTACCTATGGCATGGCGACCAAACTGTCTTATGACCCGATCGCAAAGCTTAACTCGAATTGGGCATTGGTCCCTGCTGACCAGAAAGATGATCTGATTCCTTCGATTTTTGACAGGCAGGTTGGAAGTTCGCCTAAATTCAATGTCTGCGAATTGATGTCATCATCGCTTTACAGTGCTGGAGAGGACTGTCAGTGCTGCATATTCTGGCTTGGTGACAACGGTGAATTCGACACGTTTATGGCTTACGGCAATGACCTCATTGTCTGCCATCCTATACTTGCGTTTTAGTTAAAACGAGATATTAGTAAATTCTGTATAGTTATGAAAAAGGTATTTTTGACATTGCTCGCCGCAGCGTCGCTCTGCGCCTGCACAGGAGACCTCAAGGACAGGGTTGACACTCTGGAGACCAGGGTCACCGCCCTTGAGAACAAGGTGAATGAGAACGTAAGTGCCATCACGAAGCTCGCCGAAGCCGCAGCAAAGGCCGTTACAATCGAGTCTGTGACTTTCAACGAGGATAAATCAAGTTATACAATCAAATTCAGCGACGGCACAACAGCTGAACTGACCAATGGTAAGGATGCTGAGGCTCCGGTTGTTGGTGTCAAGGAGTCCGATGGAGTGCTTTACTGGACCGTCAACGGTGAGTTCATGACCAATAATGGAGGGAAGGTTCCTGTCACCGGCAAGGATGGCGTTGACGGGAAGACTCCTCAGTTCAAGATTGAGGATGGAAAATGGTATGTTTCCTTCGACGGCAAGGCATGGGAGCCAGTTGCCGTGACCGGCACGGTAGAACCTAAGCTTGAGATGACAGAGACCGACACCGAGTACATATTCACGCTCGGTGAGACCGTCATCAAGATTGCCAAGGAAAAGGCTTTCGCCATCAAGGTGGAAAGCGATGCTGTGAGCATCGAACCTGGCAAGACTGCGACATTCAAGTACACTGTCACCGGAGCCGATGAGACCACTCACGTTGTGGCCGAGTCTTCGACTTTCGAGGTAAAGGTGGATGAGGCCAAGTCCACCATAACCGTGGTCGCTCCTAAGGCAATGGTTTCCGGCTACGTCATCGTCAAGGCTGTCCGCAACAGCGACGGAAAGTACTCCGCCCAGTACATAAGCATCAAGAAGGATTCTTACGGGACCTTCGGCGGAATCATCGTCAGTGATGAGAATGAATATCTTAACTGGTAAAATAACGAACTGAAATGAAAAAGTCATTATATATCGCGGCCGCTCTCATGGCAGTTGCCGGCTGCTCCAAGTCAGAACTCGCTCCGGAAACCGCCGGAACACATGACATCAATGTCTCCGTCGCTGTCAGCACAGGCGCGGACACCAAGGCCGTCTATGATGGTGACAGCCACATCAAATTCGAGAAGGGTGACTATTTCTATGCCGCTGTGGCGAAGAAGGCAACTCCTACCAAGGGTGTCAAGGTCGCAAAAAGCAAGGGCGCTGCCGCAGGAGTTTATTATTCTGCTTTCAGAATCAATGATTTTGAGGCTGAATCTCCAGTATTCAATGGAGAACTTTGGAGCATAGTTGACGCGGATTTCGCTGATGAATATAATTTCTACGGAATATTCCCGGCAAATGCTGTTCTCACCTCTTTTTCAGAAGATGACCTGACATCCTGGACTGTCAAGATTCCAGAGGAGCAGACTGCGTCTCAGACATCCTGGTACAACCGCGCGGACATTATGCTCGTGAAGCCGACCACGATCTCGACATCAAACAATAAACATGATGATGAATATGGTGAGTATTCCACCGTCAACAGCGAGGCTGTGAAATTCGCCCATCTGTTTGGTTTCGGAAAGATCACTTTCGCAGGTGTGCCTGAGGTTTATGCCAATCAGGTAGTCAAGAGTGTCAAGATCGAGGCAGTCGGCGAGAACAAGGCTCTTGTCGGTCGTTACGAGGTTGACATCACAAAGGACATCGAGGACGTTGTGGCCAAGCCGGCGTCAACCATCGCCTACATCAATCTTCCTGGTGACGGAAAGACAACGGTGGCGGATTATGCCGCTTGGTTTGTGGCCAACACCGGAACATTCGATGTCAGAATCTCTGTGTTCACAAACAAGGCTGACCTTGTCTTCGAGCGCCAGGGACTTGTCATCAACCGCGGTGTCATCGCTTCTCCTACAGTCAACTTCAAGGGGACTGATAAGGTTGATTCTCACGATGTGGCTCTTGCCGAAGGTGAGAATTGGACAAACACCATGACCTACTCAAAGGCAATCACGGGCAGCAAGAAGGAGAACACGTGGGGAGACGGTGACAAGAAGATGCCATTCTTTATCACTTACCCTGGCTCGACAAACAGCAATTATGGCTGGGGTATCTCAACAGACAGCGGTTATGCTCAGGGTCTTGCCTACTCTTACATCCAAGGCGGAAAGATTGTCCTGTCGTCAGCGGCAGATTTCAGCGGTATCAAGGAAATTATGGTCAACCTTGGCATTTATGACAATGACGTGGCGGCTGATTTCACTGTCAGCGTTGCCAAGGATGGTGTTGATCATGTCCTCGGTAAGGCAAGAATCACCGGCAGCAATGTCAATGCTGAAGGAAAGAACTATTATTTCAGCGCCGGTTCAGAAAGCGTTGCGGGACAGTTGAAGGTTACCGTTGACAACTTCTCAAATGCCGGCTGCCGCCCATATGTCGGAACAATCAGCATCAATCCTGCTCCTGGAATCGTGCTTGACAACGACAAAATCAAGGTTGCTAAGAGTGCTCATTCCGAGACGGTCGATTGTGGTGTTTATGCGGCTACTGGTGATCCTGCTGTGACTGTCGCTGATGATGCCAAAGGGTGGCTTTCCGCTTCATGGGCTTTAAACAAACTTACCGTGACCGTGGCTGAGAACACCGGAAAGAAGAGAGTCGGAACAATCACCATCAAGGCGAAAGGGCTGTCGGAGACTACCAAGAAAGTCACTGTCGAGCAGGCCAGCGCTACCGCCGTGACCTACAAGTTGTCTGTGACCGCGGATGATATGTACAAGGTACTCAAGGCTGAGGTCGATAAGATTGAGGGTGAAGGCAAGACTGTGGATCCTTTGACCGGCTATCCTGTTACGGCAAAGTTCACTGCCAAGGGTGTTGATGACCCGACTAAGACTACGGAAGTTGAGATCTATGGCGACAAACTCTACATCGGTTCTGCCACTGAGACTTCTTTCAAGTCCAAGGGTAGCCTCAAATGCACATCGGCTGTCGGTGTGATTTCCAAGATTGTTGTCGTGGCGGACAAGAAGATGAAGGCTGGCGCTTACGATGATCTTATCTTGAAGCTGTCCTCTGACGGAAGCTCGTGGTCAAAGGTCAACAGCAATGCTTTGTCTTACACTGGTGACGGCCCTTACACCAGTACAGCGGTGATAGAAGACGATTCTGTTAATTGGTTTGACATTGCTATTACCAATTGGGGTAGTGCGACTCCGATCTATAGTTTTGAAGTAACATTTACAACTGACTGATGAGTAGATTAAATAATCTGTTCAAGATGATTGTGGCTATGGTTTTCACCATAGTCACAATTTCTTGTGAGAAAGACAATGGAGAGAAAACAAAGTTTGACTCCACTATCAACATTACCGGAGATAAGCTGTTGACCGTGTCTTCGTCCGCTTCCGGATTCGAGGTAAAATATTCAGTGACGGGGAATGATGCAGCGCAGGCCGTGACCGCTGTCGCCGATCAAGATTGGATTGTGCTGGACAACACAGTGTCCGGGACCGTCGGGGTGTCTGTAGCCGCAAATCTTTCTGCTGAAGACAGAACCGCTGTGATCACCTTGAGCCTGAAAGGGGCGGAAGATGCCTATGTCACCGTGCTCCAGTCTTCTGATCCGGACTACCGGATCGACACCAAGATGAAGTTCGATCTGAATGTCACGGATGTCGAGGCCACCAGCGCTTTGGTCTCCGTCGCTCCGACAAACTCCGACTCGTACTACTGCTATGGTGTAGTCACGGCTGACCAATACGCCAAGTTCAACGGTGACGGAAAAGCTTTTGTCGCGGACTATGCAAAGCAGTTGATTGACTATGCGCGTAAAAGTGCGGAGGCTAGCGGGCGGGAGTTCTCTCTTGCTGATTATCTTACCAAAGGTTATGAGTCACGAACATACAATGGCTTTTCGCCTTTGTCAAACTACTATCTTTTTGCCTTTGACATGACGTTGGGCGGAGAGTACAGCGGCAATCTGGCTGTGAAGAAGTTCACTACCAAGAAGTATCCGGACTCAGCGCCTGATTTCACAATCACGGTAGATGCGGACGCGAATGTCAAGGTGATACCGTCAGACGCCTCTGTCACTTACGTGCTGACTGTAGACAGTTATGATGTGTGGAGCAGCAGCGCCACTCCGAAAGCCTGCGCCGATGACTTCCTCAAATGGGTGGAAGACAGTGACTACTCGATCAGGTCGTTCATGCATCAAGGGGAGTATTCCGAGTGCTACTATAACCCTAAGGCACAGATGAACAACCTTACCACGGGAGATTATGTGGCCTACGCTTTCGGCTATAACGGATCGAAGATCACCACAGGGGTCTCCTATCTGAAGTTCCATTTTGACGAACCGGAAAATTAGACTTAAATGAAGATTTCATCAATATTCAGACTGATCGCTTCGACCTTTGTCTCTGCCGCCTGTCTTGTCTCATGTGGCGGCAGCGGCTCGGGAGGCGATGAGGAACAAACCTCGACTTTTGACGTGAAAAACCGTCTCTTAAGTGTCTCTGCTGATGGAGACAAGGTTTCAGTTGACTATGGCATCAAAGGGGCTAAGGAGGGCAACACCGCCGAAGTCTCGACTGATGCCGGGTGGATTCATCTTGGCAAGGTCTATAGCACGACCTTCAGTTTCGAAGTCGACAAGAACGACAGCGGCGCTGACAGAACCGGAGAGATCAAAATGACCTGTGCCGGAGTCCAACCGTTGACTCTTGTCGTGAGCCAGGGCAAAGAGGGATCCACGACTCCGGCCTACAACAAATTCAAGATTGAGGTCAGCGAGATCACGACTTCTTCCGCAAGGGTGGTCATCACGCCTGTGGACGCCGCCGAGACCTATCTTTACTCGATTGTCAGCAAATCAGACTATGATAAGTTCAGCAATGCCGAGGCTTACATCAAGAGGAGGATTGAACAGATCAAAGAGTTATGCGCCATCTACGGTGTGAAACCAGAGTCTTTCCTTACCAAAGGCAATTTCGACACGGATAAACTGGAGACAAGCCGTAAGACCACGATCATGGACAACACTGTCTATTACGCCGCCGCCTTCGACCTGAAATTCGATGATAAAGGCAACGCCTCCTACAGTGGCAAGATCGATTTGTCCGAGTTCCGCTCCAAGAAGGCTACACAGTCAAATATGTCATTGACTCTGAATATGTCAGGCACACATCTCAATGTCACCTCTACTTCGGTTTCCGACACCTGGATCTGCGATGTCCTGACAAAGGAAAGTTGGGATGAACTCCCGACGCCTGAGGATGTCGCCCGCACGTACGTCTCCCAAATGATGCAGCTCGGTGGCGTGACTCTCTATCAGGGAAGTGCGAGTGTTGATTTCAAGGACACCGTTGACGAGAGAGGCAAGGAATATGTAGCCTATGCCGTCGGCTACCGTCAATCGGACACCGACGGTGGTCTGACAACAGAAGTGAAGTACATAACTTTCAAGTATTAGTTTATGAATATATTCAAAAGGAAGGCGCTTCCTTTCTCCGCCCTTTGCGCGGCTTTGGCCGTGGCTTCGGCTTGCGAGAAACAGGAGTCGCCTGAGAATGGTGGCGGAAAGTCCGGACCGATCATAATCAATGAGTCACCGGCGGCCATCAAAGGAGAGTTGATCATAAAGATCAAAGACTCGAATGTGGGGACAAGGGCGGCCGGCTCGTCAGATGATGCGTCAGCCGGAACCCGTGAGGTCTCGGAAGTGCTGGCTCAGAATGGAAAGTTCCGTCTGGAAAGGCTCTTTCCTGAGTGTGGCCGTTTCGAGGCTCGTACTCATGCGGAGGGGCTTGACACATGGTACATCGCCAGTTTTGACAAGACTCTGGAAACTTCTGATGTGGTGAATCAGCTTAAGAGATGCGGCTCGGTGGAGAGTATTGAGTATTCCCTGCCTGTCATGATGTCTGATGCGGAAGGAGAGGGCTCGCCGGAAATCGCTCCGATGGCCCTGTCGGCCAGCCGCAAGGAGACTTTCCCGTTCAACGAGAGCAAGGTCATCCAGCAGATGCAGTGGCACTACAACAACACAGGCTCGATTTTCGGAAAGGTCGGCCTTGTCGGCGCTGACGCTGACGTGTGGCCGGCATGGAAACTTTGCGCTGGCAATCCTGATGTCATTGTGGCCGTGATTGACCAGGGCGTGAAGTACGATCATGAGGATCTGGCAGACAACATGTGGGTCAACAAGGGCGAGATTCCCGGCAACGGAATCGACGACGACGGCAACGGCTACATCGATGATGTCTATGGTTTCAATTTCGTGGACAACAAAGGCACGATTGTCACATCCTCAACTCTTTCGCACGGCACCCACGTGGCCGGCACAATCGCCGCGGTCAACAACAACGGCATCGGCGTTAACGGAATCGCCGGAGGATCAGGCGATCATGACGGAGTCCGGATCATGACCCTTCAGACCCTTGGCGCAAGCGAGAACGGTTCGTCCGGCTCAGGTCTTGGCGGAATCGTAAGGGCCATGAAATACGCCGCCGACAACGGGGCTGTCATCTGCCAGAACAGTTGGGGCTACAACCAGAAGCTCAGCTGGAACACTTGGACGCGCAGTTCGTTCTCGGCTTTGAGACGCGCCATCGACTACTTCGTCAAGTACGCCGGAGTGGATGAGAACGGTGAGCAGACCGGCCCGATGAAGGGCGGAATCGTGATCTTCGCCGCAGGCAACGAGGCTGTCAACTATCAGGCCTTCCCTGCTGCGGACAAGAGCGTGGTGAGCGTGGCTTCATATTCCTACACAGGTGACGCGGCATATTACACGAACTACGGCTCTTGGGTGGACATCTCCGCTCCGGGCGGCGACACCTACGTTGACAGCAACTATGGCGGAGTCTACAGCACCAGCGTCAAGGAGGACGGCACCTCAGGTTATGAATATATGCAGGGAACCTCAATGGCCTGCCCACACGTCAGCGGAGCCTGCGCCTTGGCCGTATCCTATTACTACGGCAAGGACAAGAAGATGGGACTTACTCCGGATATGCTCCGCTCGGCGCTTCTGAGCTCGGCCCGTCCGATCAACGCCAACCTCAGCGCTCCGTATGTCGGGAATATGGGCGTGGGCATGCTGGACACCTACCAACTGCTTCAGTATATGAACTATCTGGGAGAGATTCCGGCTCAGACCGTTTCCGCCGGCCAGACAAAAACTCTTGATCTGTCGGAATATTTCCCGTCAGTCAAGGTCCTGTCATATTTGGTTTCCGATCCGGACATAGTGAAAGCGTCCCTCGCAAAGGGAATCCTCACCCTCGAGGGGGTGTCCTCGGGCGAGACGGAAGTCACTGTCTCAGACGGTAATTCAATGTTCAAGACAATCAAGGTAACAGTCAACAAATGAGCAGATCCATAATAACTAAACTTTCATTCGCACTTCTCTTGACCGCATTGTCATGCGCGAAGGAGAGCGATGGCCCGGTTCAGGCACGCTTGCCGGAACCGAAGGTTCTTGTGAGCGATGTGACCAGCACGTCTTTCAGTGTGTCATGGGATGTGGTGACAGACGCTGGATCCTACACTTACATATTCAATGGGAAAGACACAGTGACGACAAGAGACCGTTCGATCTCATTTTCGGACCTTCTCCCTGCGGAAGAATATTCATTCGCCGTGAGGACCGATGCCGGGAGCAATGGTGAATATGTCGGCTCCGAATTTGTCACGGTTCATGTGGTCACCGACGGGGAGAGTGTTCTTGAGACCCCTGAACCTGTGCTTGTGGCGGCCTACAAATCAAGGACAATCATCAATTGGAAGCCGGTTTCAGGTGCGTCAGCGTACGAATATTCGGTTGCGGGCTTGACTGGAAAAGTCGAGGCCTGCTCTGTGGAACTGAGCGGTTTCAAAGGCTCCACAGACTATGAGTTCAGCCTGAAGGCTGTCTCAGGAGAAAAATATGTCAATGATTCTCCGGAGGCTGAGCTCAGATTCACCACCCGTCCTGATTCCGAGGACATCCCTCCGATCATCATGTCGTTGCTGGAATGCGGCTCTGACTATGCCAATTTCAACATCTATGCGGTTCCGGATTTCCGTTATGTGTATTTCGGGGTTCCGGCAAGCTATTTCAAAGATCATTCTGACACTGAGGTCAGGGACACCTATCTGAAGTACATGCTGGACGCGATAGAGGACAACAACATGACCGTCGAGGGTGGAATGTCCTATTATACCAAGACCGGCTCGTCCAACTACACCGAGTACCCGCTCTATCCGGAGCTGTCGTACTACATTGTGGCTTTCGGAGTCAGTCTGGAAGGGAAGGCCACGACACCTCTGTGCAAGATCGCCGCGAAGACCAAGGCGCACGACACGATGACCGAACCTTCCCTCGAAGGATCCGACTGGTTCACGCAGACGATGTTCCATTCGGTGTTCGGACAGTACAACGCAACCAATTGCGTGTGGACCAACTGGGCTGGAAAGGATGTCGCCAAAATGAATTATGTCCTTACTTCGACATATTCGTTCAATGTCTATTTCGGCGGCTCATTTGATCTTTTCAGGCGCTACACCGCGCTTCAAGGAAGCCCTGTCACCGAAAAGGAATATATTGAGAGGATCAATGAGGACGGTGGAATGACCACCAGATTCGCACCATTGTCGGCCGCTACATCCTACACTCTCGGCGCGATGGCGGTAAACGAAGCCGGTGACACCACATTTGTCGTGAACACGCTTTCCACGATGACTTCGACCACATATTACGATTGGGCGTTTGTCTCGCTGGGCACAAGCGCGTCCCATCCTGCGTCCACGGCCCTGGCGGCCAATGTCTCGATAGCGTTTGACACCGATGAATCCTTGAATATTCAGGTTTCCGGTGGCCGTTACCTGTTCTGCCGCAATTCTGAACTTGCGGGAGTGAAGGTATCCGACGCTTCGAAGATTGTAAAAGAGAAAGGCACCGACTTCACGCCGACCCAGATCAAGGTCATGAATATGACAGGAAACATTTCCATGTCGTTCGGCACAGACGGTACGTCTCTGGAACCGGGAACCAAATACACGTTGTTGGTCAGCCTTGTCTCGGCAAGCGGAGATGAAGTGCTTCGTTACGCCACCGCTTCCACCGCTGAAGGCACAAAGACGAGGTCAGCGGTTTACGGAGAGCCTAAGGGACGCATTGAGATCAATACACCGGTAATCCTTGACACTTACGAAATTAGCAGATAGTTATGAGATTGAACAAGATATTGCGAACAATCGCCCTTATTCCGCTGCTGTGCGCCGCTGTGATGGCATCAGCCCAGAACAAGGCGATCACTGTCAGCGGAAAGGTCGTTGACAAGACAGGAGAGCCTGTCATCAGCGCGGGGGTGTTCATCAAGGGAACGACTGTGGGAACGGTCACAGACTTTGATGGAAAATACACTCTTGCGAACGTGCCGTCTGACGCTGTGCTCACCGCCTCGAACCTTGGCTACACAACGGCTGAGCAGGCCGTGAACGGAAAGGCAGTCGTGGACTTTGTCCTTCAGGACGAGTCTGTGATTCTTGACGATGTGATCGTCGTGGCTTACGGTACGGCCAAAAAGGAATCGTTCACCGGATCCGCCAGCGTTGTGAAAGGAGACGAACTCAGCAAGAGGCCGGTCGGCAACCTTACAAAATCTTTCGAAGGAGCCGTGGCAGGAGTCCAGGTTACTTCAGGAGGTGGCCAGCCAGGTGAGGGGGCGTCCATAATGGTTCGTGGAGCAGGTTCTGTGAACGCTTCTTCCAGCCCTCTTTATGTTGTGGACGGTGTTCCTTATGATGGAGCCATCAGCGCCATCAACCCGGCGGACATCGAGACGATGACCGTTTTGAAGGATGCTTCCGCAGGTGCCCTTTACGGAGCCCGTGGAGCCAACGGTGTCATCGTGATCACCACCAAGAAAGGAAACAAGGACAGGGTGAACGTCAGCTACAAGGGCAATTTCGGCGTGGCGGCCAGAGCCTTGAAGCGCTACGACCTTGTGGGCATGAGCGACTATGTCGAGCTGACCTACGAGGCTCTCAGGAACTCCGCCCAGTACGGCACCGGAATGGATTTCGACGCCGCCAGCGTCTATGCCGCCAACAACCTCGGCCAGACGATCGGCGGACTGAAGAGTCCTGAATATTACAACCCTTACAAGAATTACTCCTGGTCGGAGTTGATCGACAAAAGCACCGGAAAGATCCATGATGACGCTGTCGCGGCTTGGAATGAGAACTGGATGGACGAGATCAGCAACGAAAAGGCTTTCCGCACCGAGCACGTGCTTTCCGTCAGCGGAGGAACCGAGAAGACAACCTATTTGTACTCTTTGGGTTACTACAAGGAAAACGGTACTCTTCAGAACACCGACTTCGACCGTTTCACCGGAAGGATCAGCGGAGATGTGCAGGCCACGGACTGGTTCAAGATGGGCATGAGCGCCAATCTCGCGCATGCTGTGTCCGATTTCCAGGACGCGACCGGAAGCGCTACCTCCAACGTTTGGTACACCGCACAGTTCATGGCTCCGGTCTATCCTGTCTACCTCAAGGATATGGAAGGAAACAATGTGCTTGACGCCAACGGGAACAGGCAGTACGAATATGGTTCCGAGGAAGACAACGGTTACGCCAACCGTGTCACCGCCCAGGGTTTCAACTCCAAGGCCGAATTGTACAACAACAAGGCGTACTACAAACGGAACTCCGTGTCTGCCAGAACGTTCGTGAAATTTGGGACAGTCAACAAAGACGCTTTGCTCTACGGTCTCAATCTTGACATCAACCTTGGTGTGGACTTCACTGACTACGGCCGTACGACGACAAACGACAAGTATCACGGCAACGCGGCCTCGCAGGGAGGTACCGTCAGCAAGTACAACACAAGGACGATGAGCTACACGCTTAACGAACTGCTGACTTACCGCAGGAAATTCGGGGAGCATTCCGTTGACCTCCTCGCCGGCCACGAGTACTATCGTTACAACTACAACTACCAGCTTGGCTCCAAGAGCGGTATCGTGGACGGCATCGACGAGCTCGGCTCGGCCGTGACAACACTCAGCAACACGTCATACTCAAATGACTATGCCATTGAATCAGTGCTTGCCCGTCTGAATTACGGCTTCCGTGACCGTTACTATTTCGATGCCTCATGGCGTACCGATGGCTCATCACGTTTCCACAAGTCAAATCAGTGGGGCAATTTCTGGTCGGTCGGAGCCTCGTGGAGAATCTCGGAGGAGGATTTCATGAAATCCACTTCGGACTGGCTGAACAATCTCACCCTCAAGGCATCTTACGGAGTCCAGGGTAATGACAACCTCGGCTCGTACTACGTTTGGCAGGGCCGCTTCAGCTATGGCTGGGCCAACGGCACCCGTCCCGGCTCGACCGCATCCTCCATCGAGAACAAACTTGTCACCTGGGAGAAGAACGGTAACCTGAACACCGGTATCGAGGCCAGCATGTTCGGCGGAAGGCTCACAACCACCATTGAATATTACTCCCGCAAGACCCGTGACATGCTCCTTAACAACCCTCTCGCCATCTCATCCGGATTTTCCGGCTACGATGACAATGTCGGTTCGATGGTAAACAGGGGATTGGAGGCCTCGCTTCGCGGTGTGATATTCGATCGCTCCGACTTTCATTGGGACGCTTCCTTGATGTTGTCCATGAACAGGAACAAAGTGACAGAACTCACTTCCTCGCAGGATGTCATCAACTACGGAAGTGTTGTGATCGAGAAAGGAAAGCCTATCTACACGTTCTATATGTCCAAGTCAGCCGGAGTCTCACCTTCGACCGGCCGCCAGCTTTACTATGCCTACTACCGCTATGCTGTGGACAAGACAGGCTCGATTGTGACTGAGAAGTGTGATGAATATGTCACTGACAATGTCGGTCTGGCCGCCTTGAGCAAATACTACTACGGCAGCCGCCAGGCTTTGTTCTCGGGCAGTTTCTCGTCCAACTTCACGTTCTTCAAGAATTTCGATTTCTCTTTCCTGACCACGTTCTCTGTCGGCGGAAAGATCTATGACAGCCTTTACGGTGGAGCGATGAATGTCACTTATGCCGGAAACAACTGGCACAAGAATGTCCTCAGGCGTTGGCAGAAGCCGGGCGACATCACCGATGTCCCTCTTGTCGAGATCGGCGGCAGCCGTTCCAGCACGGGTGAGGAACTGATCGACGCGTCATATTTCGCCATCAAGAACATCACCTTGGGTTACACCCTTCCTTCATCGTTGACTAAGAAGGCTGGAATCGGTGCCTGCAGAGTGTTTGTCACCGCTGACAACCTGGCCCTTTTCTGCCACATGGACGGAATGGATCCTCAGTACAACTTCACAGGAACAGTCTCCTACACCTATACTCCGTCAAGGGTTGTGGCAGCGGGAATTGACATAAACTTCTAAAGGAATGAAAAAGATACTTTCAATAATGTCGGCGGCTCTTTGCGCCGTCTCCTGCAATCTGGAATTCCAGCCTACGGATTCCGGCTCCGGAGAGGATCTTCTGAAGTCGGCGACAACAGCCGTGACAATTGTGGACGGAATCTACAGGACAATGTGGACAGCGGGCTGGTCAACCGGCGGCAATGCCCACCAATGCTTCGGAATCTCCGCCTACAACATTGCCCTTGAATCTATGGCGGATGACTTCATAATGCAGAGTCAGGGTAACGGATGGTTCTGGTACGACCACTGCTACAACGTGAAGTCGTTCTACACTTCGGACAGTTTCCGTCCGTATGACGTGTGGAACGCCAACTACACCTGGATCTCCAACGCCAACTATGTGATCTCCGCCGAAAAGACGATGACCGGAAGCGAGATCGATGTGGACTATGTGCTTGGCAACGCCTACGCCATCAGGGCTCTTTCATATTTCAATCTGGCCAACTGGTTCGCCCGCCCGCCTTACAGTGCGTTGCAGGACAAGTTCCGCTGGTCTGATCCTTGTGTTCCGATCTACACCGAGCCTACCGGCAAGGACTTCGTCGGCAAGAAGCGCGAGAATATTGAAACTGTCTTCGCACAGATAAACTCGGATCTTGACACTGCCATCGATTTGCTGGAAAAGGGCGATAAGTCCGCTCTAGGCGGGACCAAATCTCACATTTCCTATTATGTGGCCCTTGGCATCAAGGCTCGTGTCGCTTTGGCCGCCGGAGACTGGAAAACCGCTTTGGACGCTTCGGAGAAGATCATCAAGTCCGAGGAATATTCAATCGGAGGCTCATCCGAGTTGATGAATGGTATGAACTCCCTTTCCGCCGCCAACGTTATGTGGGGCGCCGGAATCGAGAACACCGAGCAGGCCGGAGGCTACGCCAGTTTCTTTGCCCACATGGACAATGTTGACGGTGCTTATGCGCAGTCGGCTCCGAAACTCATCAACTCCAGTCTGTACAAGCAGATGCGTCCCGGGGACATCCGCCGGGCATGGTGGGATCCGGATGACAAGGAGTCTCCGTACATCTCCAAGAAGTTCAAGTTCACCAATGTGGCCGCATGGCTGGGAGACTACATCTATATGAGGGTCGAGGAGTTCTACTTTGACGCCGCCGAGGCCGCTCTCCGTCTTGGAGACAAGGACAAGGCGGTCAAGTATCTCAACGCTGTCATGCAGAAGAGGGACGCCACATTCGACGCTTCCGGCCTTGACGGAACTTTGCTCGGCTCGCTCACCACATCGTGGACCGGCTCTCTGCTTGAGAATATTCTCGTGCAGAAGAGAATCGAGCTTTGGGGAGAGTTCGGCCGTTTGGTCGATGTGCGTCGTCTCGGTCAGGGAATCGACAGGAAGACATCCGACGGATTCGCCGAGGAGTGCATCTCTACGATGTCCGGCAACGGCATCAACCTCACCAATCCTGACACCTACGACTGGGTGATGACCATCCCACAGGATGAAATCAACAATAACCCTAACATTAACGAAGAAGATCAGAATCCATAATGGAAAAGTTTTTGAAATATTTGTTGTGCGCCTCCGCCGCATTGCTCTCATTGGTGGCCTGTGACCAGGAGCAGATCGGTGAGATGGCGTCTTCCAATGATTCGGACAACAAGGAGATCCACTTTGTCCAGAAAAGCCTTACCAAAGAGTTTGAGCAAGGAACAAAAGAAGGAGAGTTCACTGTAGTCCTTGCCAGGAACGGCAACAAGGGAACCTATCGTGTGCTGCTCCAGAAAAGCGGCAAGAACGCTTCGTTGTTCTCGGTGCGCGATACTGTGGTCATCCCGGACGGCCAGTACAGCGTGGAAGTCCCTGTGACTGTGGATATGAACGCCGTGGTGCTCGGTTCCAGTGTCTCCGCATCCCTTTGCATCATAGGCAGGGACGCGGAACTCGGAGATGATCCGGCCTACATATCACAATACAGTGATTTCCTGGACCTCACCGCATCGTTCACCCTTGAGTGGGAACCTTATATGAGAACCACCGAGAGTGGCGAGCAGGTGCAGCAGACGGCGACATATTACTACTCCCAATTCTATGAGGGCTACCAGAGGGGAATGCTTGTGGAGCGAGCCAAAGGCACCACCAACATATTCAGGCTTCTGGATTGGGGCGCCGGTGTAAGTTTCTTCTTCAAGGTGAACAGCGACAATTCCGTGGTTGTGCCAGGACAGTCGATAGGCTACTACTACAGCGGCAGCGATGAATATGTCTATGTCTCCGACATCGCGCAGTACCTTGGTGACGAAGCCTATTATGACCGTTTCCCTTGCACGTTTGACGGCAAGCAGACCTTCACCCTCAATCTGGTCTATTATGTCACGGACGGAATGTTCGGCTATGGCCCCGAGAAGATAGTCTTCGCCGGAGACCATGACAACGATCCGGTAGTCTCTGCGACTTACGAGGGTGACGGCAAGTTCTCCTACGAATTCAACAGTTTCACCGCTTCCTGCAAGGCCGTGGTTGTGGAAGGAGACATCACTGGGGATTCCGATGAACTGAACAAGATCTACAAGCAGATCTGCCTTGGCCAACGTGACGACATCCGGACATTCTCCGACGACGCCCAGCAATGGACCCCATCCTCGCCTTCCAACACGATGATAGCGGTTCCGTTTGATGCCGAAGGAAAGCCTGGCGAGATGGTGGCCGTACGCTTCACCTACGATCCGGACGGCACGCTCGCTCCTGAGGTTCTGGAGTTCAGCATCAATCCATACAGCGTTGACCCGTATTCCACTATGATCTGGAAAATCCGTACGAGGAACGCCGCATCCGTGCGTTACATAATGATGGACAAGGATGTGCTTGATTATTATGAAGAGAACTATCCGCTTGAGCAGATTCTTGGAATCGGCTCCAAGTTCGATGCGGATAATCTTGCCGCGAGCGAAGGACCTGACGGCCTTACCCTTTATTATCAGGGGCTCTCGGAAGGTGGAGCATATCGCGTAATAGCGGAGGTGACCAATCGTTTCGGGGACAAAGTCTATGTCACGGATTCGACGGTTCTGGCCTCAAAGGCGGACAAGTTCAAGGCGGCTGGCATTGATGATTTTGTCGGTGCGTACATCGTGAACGCGGATGTGAAGACATCCAGCAGCAATCAGGCTACGACTGAGTCCTTCCGTGTGGACATCATCAAGACCGGTGAGAACACAGTGATGATCAAGGGACTTTGCAATTACAGTTCTTATTCCCCTTCAATCACCGGCACTTACATTCCTGAGGAACATTCCATCCGCGTCCAGTCGCAGAATCTCGGAGAGTTCAGCTATATGAACGTGGTGTTCGGCTTTGTCGCCAACCTTTACACCGGAATCTGGGGACAGACCAGCAGCATGGAGTTCGGATTCTGTGAGGATGGACTTCTGCATTGGCGCACGACCGCAGGCTCGGAAATGAGTCTCACCGGCTACAAGTTCATGCTTTTCGACGGAACTACCTACTCAGGTTATGCCGTCGGTGACAAGACTTATGAGAACATCCTGATGCAGAAACTCTGATCTGGATCCTTCGGCCGCTGAGCCTGTCGAAGCGACCGTATATGAATATCTGAAAGGAAGCGGCCTCCGCTTCCTTTTTTTGTAATAAGCAACATACAGATGGCAACAATACGACAAAAGGTTGGAACGAAAGTTAAAAGGGCAGCCGGCGAGGCCGGCAGGAAGCGCCTCCGGCGCGTGCCCCCTCTCCGCTAGGGAGAGGGGTCGGGGTGAGGGGCAATACGACAAAAGGTTGGAACGAAAGTTCCAACCTTTTGTCGGGATGATCCGACTCGAACGGACGACCCCTACGTCCCGAACGTAGTGCGCTACCAACTGCGCTACATCCCGTTTGCCATTTCGGCTTTCGGCTCAAAAGGCAGCCCCGGAAGACTGCCTTTCGATATTTCTTTATGCGAGTTTGTTGATATAAACCGCAATGCCACTCTTAAGGTTGGCGGCCTTGTTCTTGTGAATGACCCCGATCTTGGCGAGTTTGTCAATCATCTTATAGACCTTAGGAGCGCCATCCTCGGCAACCTTCTTGTCTGTGGTGTTACGAATCGCGCGGATCGCGTTCCTCGTCGTCTTTGCATAATACTTATTATGCAATCTGCGCCTCTCGCTTTGGCGATTGGCCTTTTTTGCTGATGCGTGATTTGCCATCGTTTTTATTTTTTAATATTTGTAGTGGGTAGGAGAATCGAACTCCTATTGCGGGAATGAAAATCCCGAGTACTAACCGTTATACGAACCCACCAAACTAGGTTTCCAAAAAATGGCATCTGCCAAATTGGGATGCAAATATATGGATAATTTTCGACCTTGCAAAATAATTCGGCCGTTATTTGCCTTATTTGCCATTATTTCCGTCATCATCCCACTCAAACGAGTACAAAAGTGACTCCGTCTGCCTGAGATATTGACGTTTGTCATATTTCGGAGCATAGACCCAAGCCTCCAGAACGATGATTTCCTTGCCGTCCTTGCTGTAGAAGGAGTGAGAGACAAAAGGACCGCCCATATAGTCGTTATAGACCTCCCACAGGCCTCTGGTCTCCACGAAATCCAGATTGTGGTACTTCAGGAACTTAATGCCGGGTTTGACGAACACGCTTGTCGTCATGTATGAGTTCTCAGCCGTCGCGGGAACATATTTCTTGAGGAAAGCGTTGCGATTCGCAATGATGCTCTCCTCCGTGAAAGGATCTTCGGCTGTCGCGGGATATTTGTAGATGAACATGCCCTGAGTGCTGTATTGCTTCTCGTCCGCTATCCAGATGAAGTCATCGGTCACCTTCTTCAGATTATAGCCGATAGGAAAGTGGATCCTTCCTCCGATCATCTTGGCGACGGCATCGCCAAGTTTTGTGTCCTCGTAAAGCAATGTGTTGGCGATGACCCTGTTCCTTTCCGCCTGCTCGATCGCTCCGGTGATGTTCTCTCCGTTTCTGTCAAGCACGACTATGGCAGAGTCCGCGCATGAGGCATTGACCTGGATGACACACTGAGGGTGAGCCCAGACATCGGTTCTATAGACAACTCCCTGCTTCACGACCGTTGAGTCGATGTTGAAGATCACAATGTTCCTGTGGAGCTTGAACATGTCCGAGAACGCACCAGGGGAAAGGTTGACCAATGAATATAGCGGCTCCCTTTGAGGCAGGTACTCACAGTCTCTGGCCAGAAGACTGCCGATTTCATTGCCGAGGTTCCCTTCCCAATAGTCTTTGCCTACCACGATTATGACTTCGCCGGCCTTTCCCGAGACATTAGGCAGGAGAGCCTTCGTGTTGTTATTGCACGAAACGGCGCTGACCAGCGCCAAGGCGCCGAAGACGATTCTTGATATTCCTTTCATTATTTTCATTGTATTGGTTATTTTTAACGGATAAGTCTTGCGATGTCGTTTCCGAAAGCCAGCACCATCAGCATGAGCAGGAGTAACATTCCTATGATCTGGGCGACCTCAAGGAACCTGTCACTTGGTTTGCGTCCGGTGATCATCTCGTAGAGGCAGAACACGATGTGTCCTCCGTCAAGCGCCGGGATCGGCAGAAGGTTCATCACTCCGAGCATGATCGAGAGCAGAGCCAGGATATTCAGGAATCTGTACCAGTCCCATGCCGCCGGGAAAACCTGGCCGATGGCTATGAAGCTGCCTACCGACTTGTAGGCCTCCGTGCTCGGCGACGCCACAAGTTTCAGATCCCGCAGATAGCCTCCGATGGTTTCGAAAGTCAATCTGAATCCCGCCGGAATGGCGCTGATCCATGAATATTCCTTCGTCCTGACACCCGGAATCTGCATGAACACCCCGATTCTTCCGGCCGTGTCAACCTGAAGCGGGACGGAAAGTGTGTCGGCCCTGCGGAGAATGGTGGCTGTGACGGTACCTCCGCTGACTTCTGAAAGATACTTTTTGGAATCCTGCACGAACGGTGTGCTGACGCTGTCCAGGGCGATGATCCTGTCGTCATGCCGCAGCCCTGCCGTGGAGTTGGCCGAGGCGCTCATCACTGAGTCGATTACGAAAGGAACGGCCAGGTCGAACATTCCGGGAGTGTTGAGAACCGCTCCTATCAGCGACCTGTCTATGTAGAGGTCAACCGTGTCCTTGTCCCTCAGCACCGTGACCTTGCTGACATTCCTGCGCGCCAGGTCCGCCTGAAGCATGCCGAAATTTTCGGGAACATATTCATCCATCTTGATGATGTGGTCGCCGTTGCGGAATCCCAGCTCGACTCCCAACTCGTTGGTGTAGATCTGGCTGCCCTCGTTGCTGATGTAGGCGCTTCCCCACACCGCCATGATGCAGATGTAGGCGAGGATGGCGAACATGAAGTTGTAGAGCACTCCTCCTCCCATCACCAGAAGCCTCTGCCAGGCCTTCTTGGTACGGAATTCCCACGGCTGCGGCTCCTTTTTCATCGAATCCAGATCCATCGACTCGTCGATCATTCCGCAAATCTTGCAGTAGCCGCCCAGCGGCAGCCAGCCGATGCCATATTCAGTCTCCCAGTCCTTGGCTTTCGGGAATATCCTTGTGAACCATTTCCCCTTTGTGCTGAATAATTTGAGGCCTCCGGCATCGAAGAAAAGGAAAAATTTATCCACTCGTATTCCAAACAGCTTGGCGAATGTGAAATGCCCGAATTCGTGGATTACAATCAGTATTGAAAGCGCAAGAATGACTTGCAGAATCTTAATCAGAACAACCATCTTCAACCTTTCTTAGCCATGGCCTCGATCTTCCTTTGGGCCAATGAATATGTTTCCTCGTTTGTCTTGAATATCTCCTCGACGGACGGTTCTTTTACGAACGGAGCGCATTCCATGCACTCTCCGACCACATCCGTGATGCCGTAGAACGGAATCCTGTCTTGAAGGTAAGCCGCCACGGCGGCCTCGTTGGCCGCGTTCAAGGCGCAAGGAATATTCCCGCCCCGCTCGATCGCTTTATATGCCAGCGCCAGGGCTGGAAACTTTTCCGTGTCAGGCTTGAAGAACGAGATGCATCCCAGTTCGGCGAAATCAAGTTTCTTGTTCGCCAGCGGAAGCCTCTCCGGGAATCCGATCGCGAACTGGATCGGCTCGCGCATGTCCGGGCTGGCAAGCTGCGCGATGACGGCTCCGTCCTCATATTCAATCATGGAGTGGATGATGGACTCCGGGTGCACGACGACGTTGATCTTGCAGACAGGTGTGTCGAACAGCCACCTCGCCTCTATCACCTCGAAACCTTTGTTCATCATTGTGGCGGAGTCGATGGTTATCTTGGCGCCCATGCTCCAGTTGGGATGTTTGAGAGCCATGTCCTTTGTGGCGGCGCTGATCCGTGCCTTGTCCCATGTCCTGAACGGACCTCCTGAGGCGGTAAGGTGAATCTTGTGTATCGCATTGCCCTGCGCGGACAGCAGACACTGGAAAATAGCCGAATGCTCGGAGTCCACAGGCAGAATCGGGGCGTGATATTTCTTAGACATCCCCATCACGATCGAGCCGGCGGCCACGAGGGTCTCCTTGTTGGCCAAGGCGATGACTTTTCCGGCTCCGATCGCCGCCATGGTCGGGGCGAGTCCACTGAATCCGACCATCGCAGCCACCACGATGTCCACCCTGTCGCTTGTCACCAGGTCGCATACGGACTTCATTCCCGCGAAGGCTTTTGTGTCGGTGCCATCCAGAGCGTGTGAAAGATCCTTGTACTTTGTCTCGTCACAGATGACGGCGTTGTTGGCGTCGAACTCTCTGGCCTGTTTTGCCATCAATTCCCAACTGCCTTTGCATGTGAGCAGTTCGACCTCAAACAAATCCCTGTGCTCTCTGATCACTTCCAGAGTCTGCCGGCCTATGGATCCGGTCGAACCTAGTATCGCTATTCTTCTTTTTTCCATCAGAAACTGATATATTTGGTAGGATCCACCGCCTCTCCCTTATGCCAGAGCTCGAAATGAAGATGATCCCCGTCCGAAAGAGAGCCGGTGCCGCCGAGAATGGCGATAGGCGTTCCGGCCGTCACTTTGTCCCCGGTCTTCTTCATCAGTTTCTGATTATGCTTGTAGACAGAGATTATGTCTCCCTCATGCTGGATTCTTATTGTGTAGCCCTCTGTGTCGGTCCATCCGGCCGAGATCACAGTTCCGTCCAGCACAGACATGACGACAGAGTTGTCCGGAGCCGTGATGTCGATGTAAGGATGCAGCGCCTTGTCATAGCCTTGGGAAACAACACCTTTGAGAGGCGTGAAGAAATGCATGCCTTCGATCGGCAGCGTTCTGGATGAACTTGACTTGATGTCGAACTTGTCTTCCTCCGCGACTTCCTTTCTGAGGAGGGAGTCTTTTTCGGCCAGAGCCTTGGCGTCGGCGGTGCTGACGGCGCGGTCTTTCCGTATCTCCATGAGGCTGTCTATCCGCAGCGGCTCAAGACCATCGACGACACGCCTGAGGTTCTCTGAATATAATTCCCATTTCGTCAGGACATTTTCCAACGAATCTATCCTGATGGCATTCTGGATGGCGTCATGTTTGGTCTGCGCGTCCGGGTAGCCTGGAATGAGAGTCCGTATCGGGGTGAAAGCGATCAGGCAGAATATGACCGTGATTGTGACCACCACCGAAGTGATCACGGTCACAAGCGCGCCGATCCTGGTGAATTTCCTTGACCACACCTTGTCGTGGGTGTCGTCGTCCACCAGCGTGAGCCTGAAGTTATTGATGCCGCCTTTTTTCAGTTTGGACATAAGATTTTGACTTGAAAGCCTTTTTCGTTAACTTTGCGGACTACATGGACAGAATCATCGGCATAGACTACGGACGCAAGCGCGTTGGAGTCGCGGTCAGCGACCCGCTGGGTATTTTTGCCTCAGCCCTGGACACGGTTCCGGCTGCAAAGATAATAGAATATATCAAAAATTATGCTCAAAATGAGACTATAACCCGTTTTGTGGTAGGCTATCCGATGAACATGAACAACAAGCCGTCCGAGGCCGCCGCCGACGTGGACATATTCCTTAAGAACCTCGCAAAGGCTTTTCCGGGCATTCCGGTGACCCTTGAGGATGAGAGGTTTACATCCGTTCTTGCGCATCGTGCGATGATTGACGGGGGCATGAAGGCCAAAGACCGCAGGGACAAGAGCTCGGTGGACAGGATCAGCGCAGCCATCATCCTGCAAAGCTATCTTGACAGAACGAACAGAAATTAAAGGTTGGAATTATGATATTACCTATTTATTTATACGGTTCGGAGGTTCTCAGGCAGAAGGCCGCTCCGGCGGATTTGTCCGAGAAGGAGAAGATCACCAAGTTGGTGACCGACATGGAGGAGACACTCGCAAAGTCGGAAGGCTGCGGGCTTGCCGCCCCGCAGGTGGGTGAGAGTGTGCGTATCCTGATCGTTGACGGCACGGGAATGAAGGATGTCTACCCATACCTCGCCGATTTCAAGAGGGTGATGATCAACCCGGTCATCCTGGAGGAGAGCGAGAAAAAGTGTGAATATTCGGAAGGTTGCCTCAGCATCCCTGGCATCTACTGCGATGTGACGAGGCCGCAGAGTATGACTGTTGAATATTACAATGGTGATTTCGAGAAGGTTACGGAGACCTTTGACAAGTTCGCCTGCCGTATGGTGCAGCACGAGATGTCCCATCTGGACGGAGACCTTTTCGTGGATCACGTCGCTCCGATAAGGAAGAAGATCATTTCTAAAAAGTTGATGAACATCGCAAAAGGAAAGGTTTTTGCAAGGTACGCCACTAAAATTAAATAATCATTATTGCCATGGGTGCATTTCACGCGTATGACATACGCGGAGTCTATAACGTTGACTTCGATCGTAACACCGCCTACAAGGTGGGCTATTTTCTTCCGGAACTTCTTGGCACAGACAAGGTTCTTGTCGGCCGCGATTGTCGGTTATCCTCTCCGGAAATCCATGAATATCTTCTGAAGGGCATCACCGACGCCGGCGCCGATGTCTATGACATAGGGCTCAGTACGACTCCGATGGTTTATTTCGGCACGGCCAACTACGGATTCAAGGCTTCTGTGCAGATCACGGCCTCGCACAATCCCAAGGAATATAACGGAATGAAGGTTTCCAGGGAGAACGCCCTTCCTGTCGGTCTGGATTCCGGCCTCGGACAGATTCAGGAATGGATCGAGAACGGCAGGCCTACACCTGTCGCCGAGAAGAGGGGACAGGTCATTCCCAAGGATATTCATAAGGATTACCTTGACTTCCTGCTTAAGTTCAAAGGTGACTATTCCGACATCAAGATAGCGTTCGATCTTTCCAACGGAATGTCAAGCCTTTATGCCCGAGAGATTTTCGGTGACGAGCCGGCCTACATATTCGAGGAGATGGACGGCAATTTCCCGAACCACGAGCCGAACCCGCTGATTCCCAAGAATGTCGAGCCGCTTCAGGCTTTGGTGAGGAAAACCGGTGCGGATGTCGGTGTCATTTATGACGGAGACGCCGACCGTGTGATGTTCGTGGACAACGAGGGCAAGTTTGTCTCACCGGATTTGATGATTGCTGTTCTAGGACACTATTTTGTCGACGAGAGACACGAGACCGGCACCGTGCTTCAGGACATCCGCAGTTCAAAGGCGGTAGGGGAGTACCTTACTCCGATGGGATGCAAGATGGCCACATGGAAGGTCGGCCGCGCCTTCGCCGCGAGAAAGCTCCGCGAACTTGACGGAGTCTGGGGCGGAGAGCTTGCTGGCCACTATTATTTCCGTGATTTCTTCTATTCTGACAGCGGACTGCTGGCCTCAATGCTGATCCTGAGGGTCGTGGCTGCCATGAAAAAAAATGGTGTCACCCTGTACGAACTCATCGGCAAGATCGCCCGCTACCAGAACTCGGGCGAGATCAACTTCCGACTCGATGACAAGAAAGGTGCCATGGACGCTGTCAAGGAGTATTTCACCTCTAAGGAGACTCCGACCGCCGAGATGGATTTCGACGGCTACAGGGTCGAGTTCCCTGACTGGTGGTTCAACATCCGCCCTTCCAACACGGAGCCATACCTCAGGTTCATCTGTGAGGCGACATCGGACGCTCTTCTTGAGGAAAAAGTTAACGAAACAAAGAATCTTCTCGTAGAGAGATTCGGAGCAAAACTGTAGGCGGGATGATTCGTGGAAGTTTTTTGGCGAGCGCCATTGTTGTGGTCCTTGCCTCTATTCAGTTCTCTGTCCCTGCCGTGGCGCAGGACACCACGATCAAGACTAGGAAACAAGCGGAGATTCTTATCCCGAGAATCTCCCGGGAGTCTGTTCAGTCAATGGATTTGTCCAAGGCGGAGGCTTTGGACACTATTGACACTGCGGACCCGCACATCAAGATCCTTCTCCTGTCGGACAACACTTGGAAGTATTTCAAGGATTCAACCTATGCCCGTGACCATAAGATATTCAATGAATATTGGACTCACGACTATCCTGACCCGTATCATGTGTCTTTGGACGAGCTCCCTGATGAGATCGCGCTTTGGATAGTGGACACTTTGAGCGAGTACAAGTGTCCTCATCAGAATGACGTTTATTCAAAGTTTGGCTACCGCCACAGACGTCGTCATCAGGGGGTGGATCTGCCTTTGCAGACGGGTACTCCTGTCTACGCCGCTTTTGATGGCAAGGTCCGAATTTCGAAGCGTTACAAAGGCTACGGTAACCTCGTGGTTCTTCGCCATGACAACGGTCTGGAGACATTCTACGGCCATCTTTCAAAAATCTATGTGAAGGACGACCAGTGGGTGAACGCCGGCACAATCATTGGCTTAGGTGGCTCGACAGGTCGTTCGACAGGCCCTCATCTGCATTTTGAGACCCGTTACAAGGGCTATGCGTTTGATCCTGAATGGCTGATTGACTTCCACTCAGGCACGTTGAGGCACAGGCTGTTCGTACTGAAGAAGAAATATCTGAACGCAAACAGCAAGTACGTTCCTGAGAGTGAGCAGGAGGAGATAGACATCCTTGAAGGCGATGCGAAGGATAAGGAGGAGGCCGCCAAGAAGGCCGAGGCCGAGAGAAAGGCCGCGGCAGCCGCCCAGTACCACACCATCCGTCAAGGAGACACTTTGGGCGCATTGGCTCGTAAGTATCACACAACGGTCAAGACGCTCTGTCGTCTGAACGGCATCAAGGAGACCACCACCCTGCGTCTCGGCAGGAAGCTTCGCGTGAAGTAAGGCTCGCCGGTCGCTGAGTTTCTGCTCTGGTCGCTGAGCTTGTCGAAGCGACCGAAGGTGTTTCGGGGAATCCTTTTCCTATGCCCCTTCGGTGCTGTCGCAAAGCGACTGGAGGAGGATTTGGATAATGAAAGAAAAGAGACGCAAAGAATATTGCGTCTCTTTTCTTTTGTGGTCCCAGTAGGGCATGATCCTACGACCCCCTGATTATGAGTCAGATGCTCTAACCAACTGAGCTATGGGACCTGGTGCGATGTCTGTTGCAGACAGATTGAACCTGCCGTAAAGTGACATTGGGTCAAAGTTACCAAACTTTTTGGAAACGACAAAATTCTTTCAGCCGTTCACCTTTCAGTTTCCGCCTTTCTCGCCAATGGCGCTTTGGCGGCGTTTTCGGACGCTAATATTCATCCACGCCGTTTTCTGCCATCCATGAGAGGAGGGGTGAGCAGTCGAATCCAACCACACCTTTCATGAATATATTCACGTGGAATCCAATCTCTTGGCTCAACCGCTGGACATTTTTGAGAGTCTCAAGCACGCAGTATTCGGCCGCGATGCCGCAGACCGTCACTTCGTCCCCGTGCTGGAACAAGTCCGGCGCGGGGGCGTCTGGTGAAATTTCAGTATCAGTGCCGGTTTTTGGCTGCGTGGCCGCGGCGATGTCTGCGAAAGCACCATATTCCTCCTTGTCTTTGTCACGTCCTTTCAGAATGAATCGGGTTTTCGTCTCGTCCAGTCCGTTCAGCAGCCCACGGGCGAGACTTGCCCCCAATGTGTAATGGACGCAGTGCTCAGGCCACGTCCCACCGTTCGCCTTGAACGAGCAGTGATTCTTGGGATGCCAGTCCAAAGTGAAGTACACCTTGTCGAACCTCTCCTTGACCTCGTTGATCTCCGGGATTATCCTTTCCGCCCCCGGCACCGCCAGCGACCCGTCGATGAAATCCCTCTGAACATCCACCACCAGCAAAATCTTTCTTCCTGTCATGTTCTCATATGTTTTTATTGTTTTTGCCTTTATCTTCAAAGATAGACATTATTTCTGACAATGGAATGGTGAATGTTGGGGCAATTCCGAAACAGCTTATAAGGCGTATTCCCTGTAAAACTCACTCTTGATGATGAGCAAGAAGTTTATTTCAAAACAACTTATTTGGCGTCTTCCTGCCTCATCGCTGCGGTCGTTGGTGAAGGTTGGGGCTATTCAGGGAACTGACTGAATGCCGACACGAGGCGGGTATAGTTGCCAACCCACACTGATTATTTGCGAATCACGTCAATGTTCTCTTCCGGCTTGTGGTGAGACGCGGTGTCACTGCGGAGGCTTGAGATTAACGGCTGTCTGAGACGTGCAGACACTTGAGAGATTGAATGACATTTTCGCCATATAGTGTCATCGAAGCCCTCTTTATGTCGGTTTTGCATGACAATTAGGTCAATGAATGTCGTCCATTCCCTCTGGCACCGGAATGCCGACCCGTACCCATGAGCCCTGCGGTCTCACATCAAGATACACGCTGATTCCGAGGTTCGTCCGGTGGATTGCGCTCTGGCCGGACAAAATGTCGAAATCATACACTTTGTCCGGCCGACAAGGCTTTCACCGGACAAACTATTGGACCAACAAGTGGCAAGCCATCCCCAAAGAACCTCATTGACCAGACCCGAAAAATGACGATATTGAACCTCTTTCCAAAAATGAATTCTTCTTTCAATATCCTTTGAAATCAATGGGTTATGAAGGAAAGAAAAACGGACAAACCGTCATTTCTGATGATTTGTCCGCTTTGGCTCCTCAAGTAGGACTTGAACCTACGACCCCCTGATTAACAGTCAGGTGCTCTAACCAACTGAGCTATTGAGGAATTTTGTCAACCTTTTCGGTTGTTTGTTCCTTTCGGGAGTGCAAAGGTACAACAAAAATTGATTAGTGCAAATTTTTTTGTAGTTTTTTTTGTGTACCTTTGTGTAAATTTCTCGGAGGAGGAAAATGGACATAGACTTGTTTTCAGAGATGCTCAAGG